>DATAED010000058.1:0-19887 GCA_036258195.1 Ktedonobacterales bacterium | reverse complement strand
CTTGCCGCTCGCGCTCAGATATTCCGCCACGCGCGTCGCCTGCCCCAGCAGGATGGGCAGCACGCCCGTGGCGGCGGGGTCGAGCGTGCCAGCATGCCCTACCCGCTTCTGGTGGGCCAACCGCCGCACACGCGCCACGACATCATGCGAGGTCAGCCCTTCGCCCTTGTCGATGACGAAGATGCCATCCATACGCGCTGCCCACCTTCTCTCGCGCTCGCCTGCTCTCGTCCCTTCTGGTCGCCCCGCAGCGCATCATACCGCGTGGACGCCCAGATTGACTTGCGGCGGCGCGTGCGCGTCGCATATCATGCCTGAACGCCAGAGCGACTGGCCAGAGACGTCGAGAACGCATAGAACACGAGGTATGCATTTGGCTGAGAGCATCACCAACGCGCGCGCTGTCTATCTGGGCTGGGAGACGTATCACGAGCGCCTCATCGAGGCCATCAGCTCGCTGACCATCGATCAGCTGGGCTTCCGAACTGCTCCACACTTGCGCAGTGTGGGCGAGAACTGCCGCCATGTCATCGGCGCACAGGCGCGCTGGTGTCACTATGAACTGGGGCTGGGTGGCGACGCGCTGCTCGCGCTGGGCGCCTGGGACGACAAAGGCGCGCCGGAGCGGGCCGCCGCCGAGCTGGTGGAAGGACTGCGCGCGTCATGGGGCGCGCTGTGGGATGCGCTGGGCGCATGGACGCTCGCCGATCTGGCGCAGACCGTCCCCAATAGCGCGCCCGCGCCGGGCGAGCCAGAGGTCTTCACCCGCCAGTGGGTCATCTGGCATCTGATCGAGCACGAGCTGCACCATGGCGGCGAGATCTCGCTGATCCTCGGCTCCCACGGCCTGATGGGCCTGGACATCTGACGAAGGCGGAGGGCGAACCGCTGTCGGCGCCTGCCCCGGACTGCCAGCCACGCTACAGCAGGCGCCAGCTCCCATCGGCTACAATAGCAATTCGGGGCGCGCTAATGGAGCCAGAGGAGCAGGCATGACGACGGGCGTGGGTGAGGCGAGTGAGCGCGGCTGGCTGAGCGCATTCGGGCGCTTTGGCCAGTCGCGGCGGGGCGCGCTGCTGACGCTGATGGTGGCCAATGCGCTGTGGGCTGGCACCTACACCGCAGGCAAGATTGCCCTGCGCGACCTCAACCCCGTCGAGCTGAACGCTCTGCGCTTCCTGATCGCCGCGCTGGTGTTATCGCCGGTGCTGCTGCGGGGCTGGCGCAGCATCCCGCGCGACCGCCGCGCGCTGCTGACGCTGGCCGGGCTGGCGCTGCTGGGCTTCGTGGCCAACAAAGCCTTCGAATACTTCGGGCTGGCGCTCTCCACCGCCTCCGATGTGGCGCTGCTGATCTCCACCGAATCGCTCTTCACGGCGCTGCTCTCGTGGACGCTGCTGCGCGAGAAGGCGACCACGGCGCGTGTGGTGGCGCTGGTCGTCGGCATGGTGGGCGTCTATCTGATCGTCGAGCGCGGCTTCGCGCCCAACCTGGGCGGCGCGGCAGGCGGCGGACGCATCCTGGGCGATGTGCTGGTGATCTTCTCGCTGCTGCTCGAAGCAGGCTATACCATCCTGGGCAAGCGCACGCTGGCGCAGATACCGCCGCTGCTCTTCGTCGCTGCCACGCTGACGGGTGGCCTGGCGGTGTGGATTCCGGCGGGCGCCGTCTCGCTGATCGCGCTGGGCATGCCGCATCTGTCGCTGGCAGGCTGGCTGGGCGTGGGCTACATGGCGCTGGTGGCGACGGTGCTGGGCTACTGGCTGTGGTTCCGCGCGCTGGCCGTGGTCGATGCCTCGACCGCCGCGCCGATGCTCTTCATCCAGCCGCTGCTGGGCGCGGCGCTGGGGGTCTGGCTGCTGGGCGACACACTCACCTGGGCGACGTGGCTGGGCGGCGGCCTGATCTTCGCCAGCCTGCTGCTGGTGATGCGCCAGGAGCGCCCGCGCCGCGTTGCAGCAGCCAGCAAGCCCGACCTTGGCGAGACGCTGGTAGAGCTGGGCGAGTCGGCGCCGTAGCCGGAACCTCACCCCCCAGCCCCCTCTCCCGCGAGGAGAGGGGGAGCATAGGAGATAGCAGTATGTATGTAGCTGCGGCGCGGGTGACGATACACCTCTTCGAGAGTAATTCGCTGAAGGACAAGCGACAGGTGACGCGCTCTGTGCTGGCGCGGCTGCGGGACAAGTTCGAGGTCTCCGCCGCCGAGGTGGGCGAGCTGACGAGCTGGAATCTGGCGCGGCTGGGCATCGCCTGTGTCAGTGGCGAGGCCAAGCACGCGCAAGAGGTTGTGGAGCGCGCCATCCAGTACATCGAGCAGACGCGCCCCGACCTCGAAATCTCGGATGTCGTGACAGAGACGATCACGCTGGAGTAGCCGCCTCCCTGCGCTCGCGCCACTCGCTGTAGCCGCCCTCATAACTGAAGACCTCGCCATCGCGCACCTCCAGGATGCGGTCGGCGATGCGGTCGAGGAAGTAGCGGTCGTGCGAGACGGCGATGACCGTGCCATCGTAGGACTCCAGCGCGGCCTCCAGCGCCTCGCACGATTCGATGTCGAGGTGGTTGGTCGGCTCGTCCAGCGCCAGCAGATTGGCCCCGCCCAGCATCAGCAGCAGCAGTTGCAGGCGGCTGCGCTCGCCACCGCTCAGCTTGCCTGCGGGCTGGCGCGCCTGCTCATAGGTGAAGAGGAAGCGGCCAAGCTGCGCCATCGCCTGGTTCTCGTAGCCCGGCTTTAGCTCGCGCACGATCTCGATGGGCGTCTTCTGCGGGTCGAGCGTCTCCTCGCCCTGCGCGAAGTAGCCTGCGCGCACGCTCGGCCCCAGCCTGCGCTCGCCCCCATCCAGCTGCTGCGCGCCCAGCAGCGCCCGCAGCAGCACGCTCTTGCCCGCGCCATTTGGCCCGACCACGCCGATGCGCTCGCCACGCCGCACCAGCAGCTCGACCCCCAGCAGCACGATGCGCTCGCCAAAGACGACGCTGGCGTCGCTCAGCTCGGCCACGCGCTGGCCGCTGCGCTCGTGGGCGCGCAGGGCCAGCGCCATGCGGCGGCGCTGCAAGACTGGGCGCTCGATCTTCTCCATGCGGTCGATCTGGCGCTGCTTGTTGCGCGCCTGCTTGATGTGGCGCTCATTGACGACAATGCTGGCCCACAGCTTGAACCGCGCGATGGCCTCCTCCAGGCGGGCGATCTCTTTCTGCTGAGCGGTGTAGAGCGCCTGCTGGCGTTGCAGCGCCAGCTCGCGCGCCACGGTATACGCGGAGTAGGCGCCGGGCCACAGCGTCACTACGCCCTTGTCCAGCTCAGCGATCTCCGTCACCGTCTCGTCGAGCAGGTAGCGGTCGTGTGAGACGATGATGACGGCGCCCGCGAACTCGCCGACGGCCTGTTCGAGGCGCGCGCGGCCATCCAGATCGAGGTGCGTCTCCGGCTCGTCCAGCAGCAGGACATCGGGACGCTGCGCCATGCAGATGGCCAGCGCGGCGAGCTTGCGCTGCCCGCCGCTGAGCGCGCTGATGGGCGCATCGATGGCGCTCTCCGGCAGCCCCACGTCGAGCAGATGGCGGCGCGCCTCACCGGCGTATCCGGCGCCGCCCAGCTCGTCGTAGCGCTTGAGCAGCCGCTCCTGCCGCGCCATGACGCGCTCGATGCGGCGCAGGTCGGCGATGACCTCCGGGCGCGCCAGATCGGCCTCTACGCCCGCCAGCTCCTCCTCGATGGCGGCCAGATCGGGGCGACTGGCCAGCGCCAGCTGCAGCGGCGAGCGCTCGTCGTCGGCGATGCGCTGCTCAAGGTAGGCGACGCGCAGGTCGCGCTGGCGGCTGATCTCGCCGCTATAGTCGTCATCCAGCCCAGCGAGCAGCCGCAGCAGGGTCGATTTTCCGGCGCCGTTGGGGCCGATCAGCCCTAACCGCGCGTCGTGCTGCACGACCAGATCGAGCTGCTGCAAGACCAGCGAACCGCCATACGATTTTGTGACGCCGTGCGCGTTGAGCACGATCATGAGGAACCTCCTGTCCATGCGGGAGGCGCGGGAAGCGCAGGCGGCGGGCGGCTCGCTTCATCTCGCTGGGCGGCGCGCGGAGCACGAACGGCGCAAACGGCGAGGCGGTCGCAGGCCCTCGCGCTGGCCCACGACCGCCGCTCGAATCCGACCATCTTCTGATATCGGATGCTGAACTACTCTGGTCAGGCAGTGGCGCCGCCACCGTCGTTCAGAGGCCGAGCAAGCAAGCTGCATTTGGGCGCAGTACGGCCAGGCCTCGCGAACACATCGCTGCCCTTCAGCGCGCGTGCGCTGTAGTAATAGCCTGCCGGAAGCATCGCACCTGCTCCTGAAAGACACCCTTTGCCGCCGCTCGTCGTGTCGGCGCTTGCAGCATACCACAGAACCCTCCCGCTGACCCTTGATGGACAGTGACAAGTAGCAATAGAGCGGGCTATCGCGCCTGTCGTCTCCCTTCGCGTGAGCGCTCCTCCTGCAGGGTGGCGCGCAAGTTGCGCTAGAATCGGGTTGTGTCGCGCGGATCAGCGCGACGAGGCCGCACAGCGCGCCGCTGCGCCACGCGGTGATAGCAAGGATGAGGAGAGGATCTCCATGCAGGACGACTTCGACACGAATCGTGACCGCGATCTGGAACCCGACAGTGACCTCGGCGAAACTGGAACCTCGCATCAGGCCAAAGGCAACATGCGCAAGGCCGCTGGCAAGCTCGAAGAGGGCTGGGGCAAGCTGACCGACCAGCATGATGTCGAGGCGAAGGGCAAGATGAAGCAGGTGCAAGGCAGCGCCGAGAACGTCGTTGGGCGAGTGCAGAGCAGCGCCGATGACCGACTCGACGATCTCGACGATCGGCGCGACGACGTGCTCGGCGACCACTAGCGCCAGATTGACTCAGGTGGTGGGCCTGGCGTCCATCCCAGAGCAAGCATAAGAGGTAAGGGCCAGCCATCGCTGCATGGCTGGCCCTCTATCGTTCCTCTCCCGCCGCGCGCCTCTCGCCAGATGCTATACTGCGACAACACAGGCGAACCGCGCTGGCTCGCCATCCTTCACCCATATTCATCCGTCGCATTCCAGTGGCAGGGCCTGCTCGCATGAGTCTCATCGGTGTCGCGGGGCATGTGGATCATGGCAAATCCACGCTCGTTACTGCCCTCACTGGCATCGACCCCGACCGCCTCGCCGAAGAAAAAGCCCGCGGCATGACCATCGACCTCGGCTTCGCGTGGCTCACACTGCCCAGTGGGCGCGAGGTCAGCGTGGTCGATGTGCCGGGCCACGAAGCCTTCATCAAGAATATGCTGGCGGGCGTCGGCAGCCTGGATGTCGCGCTGCTGGTGATCGCCGCCGATGAGGGCGTCATGCCGCAGACAGCTGAGCATCTGGCCATCCTTGACCTCTTGCGCGTGCAGAGCGGCGTCGTCGCGCTGAATAAGGCCGACCTGGTTGAGCCAGACTGGCTAGAGCTGGTGCGCGAGGAGGTCGCCGAGGTGCTCGCGCCGACCACGCTGGCGGGCGCGCCCATCATCGCCTGCTCCGCCGTGACGGGCGCCGGGCTGCCCGAGCTGCTGGCCGCGCTCGACACCGCGCTCGATCAGGCGCCGGCGCGGCGCGATCTGGGGCGCCCGCGCCTGCCAGTAGATCGCGTCTTTACCATCACCGGCTTCGGCGTGGTGGTGACGGGCGCGCTGGCCGATGGCGCGCTGGCGCTCGGCCAGGAGGTCGAGGCGCTGCCATCGGGGCGGCGCGCGCGCATCCGTGGCTTGCAGGCGCACAAGCGCAAGGTGGAGCGCGGTGAGCCGGGCGCGCGGCTGGCCGTCAATCTGGCGGGTGTGGAGAAGAGCGACCTCGCGCGCGGCGACACGCTGACGCTGCCGGGACGCCTGCGCACGACCCGCACGCTTGATGTGCGGCTGGAGGCGCTGCCCGCCGCGCTGCGCCCCATCGCCCACGGCTCGCTGCTCGATCTCTACCTCGGCGCCTCCGAGGCGCAGGCGCGCGTCGCACTGCTGGATGTCCCTGAGCTGGCGCCGGGGGAAGCGGGCTGGGCGCAGTTGCGGCTGACGCGGCCTTTCGTCGCCGCGCGCGGTGATCGCTTCATCGTGCGGACGCCATCACCCAGTGAGACGGTCGGCGGTGGGGTGGTGGTCGAGCCGCTGGCGCGCCGCCATCGTCGGCATGATCCTGGGGTGCTCGCGCGCCTCGAACTGCTGGCGCGTGGCGACCCCGCCGAGTTGATCCTGGCGGCCCTGCGTGGCGATGCGCGGGCGGGCGCGTCCACCGCCGCGCCGCCCGCGCCCAAAGCTAGTCGCAGCGGCGCATTCGCGGGTCAGAGCGAGGCTGACCTGATCCGTGTGACAGGGCTACCCGCCGAGGAGGTTGCGGCGGCGCTGGCCGATCTGCTGGCGCGCGAACAGGCGCGGCGGCTGGGCGCGCTGTGGTACGCCGAGAGCGCGTGGCGGCGGCTGCGCGAGGCCAGCGATACGACCCTTGCCGCCTATCACACGCGCTATCCGCTGCGACCCGGCATGCCGCGCGAGGAGTGGCGCGCGCGCCTGGGTGTGGCCCCGCGCGAGGCGGCGGAGGTGACGACAACGCTGCTGGCGGAGGGCGCGCTGGCTGAGGCGCGTGTGGCGGGGGCGGGTGGCGCTGAGCGTGGCGGCTGGCTGCGGCTGCCTGCGCATCGTGCCGAGCCTACTGCGGCCCAGCGCGCCCAGATCGACGCGCTGCTGGCGCGCTACCGCGCCGCGCCCTTTGCGCCGCCCACCCGCGCTGAGGCGGAGGAGGCGCTGGGGCCAGAGCTGACACAGGCGCTGCTCGATCGCGGTGAGTTGGTGAAGGTCGGCGAGGGCATCCTGCTGGAGCCAGCCGCGCTGGCCGAGGCGACGCGCCGCGTGCTGGCCCATCTGCGCGCCCACGAGACGATCACGGTGGCCCAGGCGCGCGACCTGCTCAACACGACGCGCAAATATATGCTGGCCATCTTCGACTATCTCGACGACCAGCGCATCACTGAGCGGCGCGGCGATGACCGCACGCTGGGGCGCGAGGCCGCCGCCGCGCAGGCCCGCCTCGACACTCAGCCCTGAGCGACGCGAGCCAGAAGCCCCTCTCCTGCCGCAGCGGGGGAGTGGTTGGGGAGGGGGTCTACGCGCCCGCCAGCCGCCCGCCATCGATCGACAGCGTGGCGCCGGTGATGAACGATGCCAGATCGGAGCAGAGCCATGCCGCCATCGCCGCCACCTCTTCTGGCTGCCCCAGCCGCGCCATCGGCACGGCGCTCGCTACGCGCCCGAGCTGCTGCTCATCCAGCGCGCGTAGCCGGTCGTTCATGATCGGCCCGGGGGCGATGGCGTTTACCCGGATGCCACGTGCGGCGTAGTCGAGCGCGGCGCTCTTCGTCAGGCCAACCACGCCGTGCTTGACGCTGGAATAGATGGACATCCCGCGCACGCCTTGTGCTCCCGCAGTGGAGGACATATTGACGATGGCGCCGCCGCCGCTCGCCAGCATCGCGGGAATCTCATACTTCATCGAGAGAAAGACGCCGCGCAGCCCGCTGTGCATGACGCGGTCGAAGTCCTCCACGCTCAGGTCGGCCAGCGGCGTGGGTCTGTGGGTGTCGGCGGCGTTGTTGAAGGCGGCGTCGAGGCGCCCGTAGGTGTCGAGCGTGCGCTGGATCAGCCGCTCCACCGCCGCCGCGTCGCCCGCATCGGTCGGAGCGACGAGCGCGCGAGCGCCGGAGCTGCGGATCTGCGCCGCCACTGTCTCCAGCGCCTGCTCGTCGCGCGCGGCCAGCACGACCGTCGCCCCTGCCGCCGCGAAGACGTGCGCCGAGACTGCTCCGATACCCCGGCTGGCCCCGGTGATGATGGCGACCTTACCCGCCAGCAGATCGCTCGGGATCGTCGCAGCCTGTGGAGATGTCTGCATCGTTCTACGCTCCTCATGAGTGGGATCAGTGTCCACTGGACGCCCGCAGCGCCCGCACGACAGACGATAGCGGATGTGGCGAGTCGTCGCTAGTCGAGACTTCGCGCGAGCCTGGCATGCAATCGCGCCATGTGTTACTATATGACTGACTGGTCAGTCATTAATACCGAGACCGCTTGAACGCTTGAGGGAAAGGATGCATATCATGTCTGACGTGAGCAATACCAGGGAGCCAGCGCAGGCCACGCGGCCAACCGTGCTGGTTGTCGGCGCCACGGGCTATCTGGGGCGGCACATCGTCGCCGCGCTGCGGCGCGCGGGTTATCCGGTGCGGGCGCTGGCGCGCGACCCGCAGCGGCTGGGGTTCATACCTGACGCTGGCGTCGAGGTCTTCGTCGGGCAGGTCACGCGGCCAGAGACGCTGGCGGGGCTGTGCGATGGCGTCTCCATCGTCGTCTCGACGCTGGGCGTGCGCTCGCTCAAGCGCAGGCCGACCCCCTGGGAGGTGGACTACCAGGGCAACCTCAACGTGCTGCGCCTGGCGGAGGCGGCGGGCGTCCAGCGCTTCGTCTTCGCAGGGGTGCTGCACGGCGAGCAGTTGCGGCGCAGCATCGCGGTGGTCGAGCCTCGCGAGCGCTTCATCGATGCGCTGCAAACGTCTGGCGTCCCCTGGACAGTGCTGCGGCCAACGGGCTTCTTCAACGACATGGAGATCATCTTCGATCAAGCGCGGCGTGGGCGCGTCATCCAGCTCGGCGATGGCGCGGCGCGCATGAACCCGATCCACCCGACCGACCTGGCCGAGGCAGTCATCCGCTGCATCGAGGATCCGGCTGCGCGCAATGCGACCATCGAGCTGGGCGGGCCGGATGTCTATAGCTATGCCGAGATCGCGCAGATGGCGTTCCGTGCGCTAGGCAAGCCGCCGCGCACCCTGCGCATCGCCCCTGGGCTGGTGGAGGGCGTCAGCGCAGTGGTGAAGCCGTTCAATCCGACGGCGGCGGGCTTCCTGCGCTTCTTCCGCGCGGTCATGACGGAGGATATGGTCGCGCCGTGCTCGGGCCACACCCACCTCGCCGACTTCTACGCGCAGCTTGCCAACGGAGGAGCGGCAAGCCAGGAGCCATCAGCGATCATGCCCGCTCCAGGCTCAGGATCATAAAGAACGGGAAGTGATAGCCCATGGGCAGCAGGGTATCGGCGCGGCGGGTGAAGCTGCCCTCGGGCGTCGGCACATCGATCAGCCGCCGCAGCCGCCAGCTCGCCGCGAAGGCCGCATCCAGATACTGCGCCAGTGTGCGCTGGTAGAAGCTGACCGCGACGCCTTGCTCAGCCATCCCGCGATAGCTGTAGGCGCCTGCCGCGAAGTAGTCGCGCACATGGCTGCGCAGCACGTAGGAGTACGGATTGTTCAGCGAGAGGATGAAGCGCCCGCCCGGCGCAACAACATCGGCGACCGTGCGGAAGAAACCGCGCTCGTCGGCGATGTCATTCAGCGCCAGATGGCTCACCGCCAGCGCGAAGCCCTCTAGCGCGGCGGGCAGCGGCTGGCTGAGATCGGCGACGAGGTAGCGGATCGGCGGGTCGTCTGGCGCGGTGGCGGCGCGTCGCTCGGCCAGGGCGATCAGCCGGGCGGAGAGGTCGGCGCCCGTCACGACTGCGCCGCGCCGCGCCAGGATGCGCGCCAGATAGCCCTCGCCACAGGCGGCGTCGAGCGTCTGGAGGCCCGCCACGTCGCCCGCCTCCGCCAGCAGCGGCGCCAGCGGCAGATCGCGCGTGGGGTCGGCTTCGCGCCACGCGACCATCTCGGCGTAGCGCTCGGCGAAGGGATCATAGTCCGCCGGAGTCGATGTGCTCATGGCGCGCTCCCATCCATCCTGCTTCCGTCATGCTGTCGTTGCCTTCGCGAAGAAGGAGGTGGCGCCCTCGCCTGACGCGCCCGAACACCCATCGGCTCAAGAGAAAGGGAGGAGCAGCCGATGACACGGCCACGTTCCCTGATAGAATGAGGGTACTGAAAGGAGAGGGAGGATGCAATATCATCTGAACGGTTTCCATCCCCGGAATCCGGACATTGCGGAGCCTGTAGACGATGCAGGCAATCGCTCTCCTACAGTGGATGTGCTGATCATTGGGTGCGGCCCGGCAGGGCTGACACTTGCAGCACAACTTTCAGCGTTTCCCCACGTGACAACCAGGATCACCGAGCAACTGCCTGGCCCCCTGCAGATAGGTCGAGCCGATGGTGTTGCCTGCCGATCAATGGAAATGTTCGAGGCGTTTGGATTCGCTGAAAAGGTTGCTAGAGAAGCCTATCGGGTCAACGAAACCACATTCTGGCGCCCCAGCGCAGACAACGAGGGTATTGTCCGGGCTGATCGCATTCAAGATGTCGAAGATGATTTATCAGAGATGCCGCATGTCATCCTGAGCCAGGCCAGGGTGCATGACTTCTACCTCGACGTGATGAAGAACTCACCGCACCGACTGGCTCCCGACTATAACCATCGGCTGAAAGATCTCGTGATGACTGATGATCCTGTTTATCCCCTGACGGCCACATTCGATTGTCTGGAGGAAGGTCAGCAGGGACAAACAGATCGCATTCGCGCCCGCTACGTCGTGGGCTGTGACGGCGCGCGCAGCGCCGTGCGTGAATGGCTGGGGTATACCTTGCAGGGCGAGGCGGCGCGACAGCTCTGGGGTGTCATGGATGTCCTGCCGATCACCGATTTTCCAGACATCCGTTTGAAGAGCGCTATCCAGTCCGCAACAGAGGGAAGCCTCCTGCTCATTCCGCGCGAGGGCGGCTACATGGTACGCATGTATATCGAACTGGATGAGCTCCATGGAAGCGAACGCGCTGCCGACCGCCAGGTGACTTCGGAAATCCTCCTCGCAAAGGCGAACGCCATACTCTATCCTTACACGCTGGAACTGCGAGAAGTCGCCTGGTGTTCGGCCTATGAGATTGGCCAGCGCCTCTGCGACACCTTCGACGATGTCCCTGAGCATGAGCGAGAAACCCGCTCACCCCGCGTGTTCATCGCTGGCGATGCGTGCCATACCCACAGCCCCAAAGCCGGGCAAGGGATGAATGTCTCGATGGCCGATACGTTCAACCTGGGCTGGAAGCTGGCTTCCGTCATCGCTGGCAGAGCTGATCCCAAGCTGTTGCATACCTATTCGCTCGAGCGATATGCCAAAGCAAAAGAACTGATTGACTTCGACCGCGACATGGCGAAACTGTTTAGCGCGCGCTCTGGCGAAGGGGCGGTGTCAGAAGAATTCGAGCGGTATTTCAAGAAGCACGGACGTTATACTGCGGGAGTTGAAACCCGCTACGGCCCATCACTGATCGTCATGCCGGACACACACCAGCAACTGGCGGCAGGACTGACCATCGGCATGCGCTTCCATTCAGCCCCTGTCATTCGTTTAGCCGATGCGGCGCCGATGCAACTAGGCCATATCCTCAAGGCAGACGGTCGCTGGCGTCTGATTGCATTTGCTTCGGCTAACGATAGCAGGCTGCCCGACGGTGACGTTGCCGCACTGTGTGCTTTCCTGCAACATGACCTGCTGTCGCCGATTCGTCGCTACACGCCGCAGGAAGCTGACATCGATGCGATTATTGATGTACGGGCCGTCTTCCAACAAGGCCATCGTGATCTGGCCGTTGACAAGATGCCACCGCTCTTGCTGCCTTCCAAGGGACGGTATGGCCTGATTGATTATGAGAAGGTATTTTGCCCTGATCTCAAAAGCGGTCAGGATATCTTCGATATGCGTGGCATTGACCGCCGAACTGGGGCTCTCGTTATTGTTCGGCCTGATCAATATGTCGCAGGCATTCTGCCCTTACACGCCCGCGAATCGCTTATCGACTTCTTCTCCGGATTCATGATTGAAGCCAAACGATGAGGACATCAGATGCCGCGCCGGGTGGTGTCTGCCGCGAAGCCCTGCGATGGTATGGCGAGGTTCTGCTGAGTGAGCCTGCCGTCTCATTCCTCTGCTCACCTGCGAATCCATAGCGTTGAGGACAAACGTACCTGCGGCAGCGGGCGCTCTTGCGCGGCGTGGAGTCAGGCAAAAACTGAGCGGTTGCGGTTGACAGCGCCACGAGCGCCGTGGTATTCTCTCTTTGCTGCGCGAGCAGTCGTGGACCCGTAGTGTAGCGGCCTAACACGCCGGCCTGTCACGCCGGAGATCGCGGGTTCGAACCCCGTCGGGTCCGCCCAATAGCAATTCATCCCCTACGCAACAGCGGGTCGCGGCGATACAGCCGCGACCCGCTTGTGTTCTGCTCAAGTCCCCAGGGTAGCGCGCGCTCTCACTCGCGCCCGGCGCGATAGAGCGCCAGCAACTCCCACAACAGTAGCTCGCGCATCGCCTCCTATGCTGCCTGCAAGTCGACCCGATGAGCGCCCATGCGCGCGCCACCGAGCGCGCGGAAGTAGCGCGCGTGCGCCTGCTGGAGCCGCTCGTACAGCCGCCAGAGCGGCTCCTCCCAGTCGCCAGCGGGCAGCGAGCGCAACTGGTCGGCCACGTCGCCCGCCAGATCATAGAGCCGCTGGCGTGCGTCGTCGCGGAGCGCATCCTGTCCGGGCGGCGGCTGCTGCGCTGCTTGCGGTGGTTGGAGGGCAGGCGAGCCAGAGGGAAGAGTCATCACGACTTGGTGTCCTTCGCGCGGCTTGTGCTTCTGGCGCGACTGCCGCTGCTCTTACTGGCTGAGCTGGAGCCGTTGCCCGTGTGGCCACCATTCTTTGTCGCGCTTTTGCCGCCGCTGGCGCTCCGACTCGGCGCCTTGCTCGCGGCCTTCTCCGTCGTCTGCTCCGCAGGCTTATCTTCAGACTTGCTCTCGGCCTTGCTTTCAGGCTTATCTACAGACTTGCTCTCGGCCTTGCCTTCAGACTTATCTACAGACTTGCTTTCGGGCTTATCTACAGCCTTGTCTTCGGCCTTACCTACAGCCTTATCTTGGGCCTTGTCTTCGGCTTTACCTTCGGGTGTGTGTTCGTCTTTGTTCGTGGTCTTCTCTGTATCGGCAGCGCCATTCGTAGCGCTGCTCGTGGTCTTCTCTATGGTCTTGCTCTGACTGGCTGGGATGGCGTGACCAGCGCCTTTAGCGTTGCCTTTGCGCCCGCTCTCGGTCAGTGCGCTATCCAGCGCCAGCAGCGCCAGCGCCAGCGCCAGCCGCAACACGGTGGGCCACTGCTGGCGCAGCGCTGTCACCAGCGTCTCGCCCATGCGCTTGGCGATCTCTTCCACACCGTTGACGGCTGCGCCGAAGTCGCCGTGGAACGATTGCTGGATGGCTACCTGGCCGCCGTGTTGCACGCTGGCGCGCATGCCCTCAGCGAAGAGCGCGTCGAGCGTATCGCGCACGATGGCCATCAGCGCCGCCTCCACCTTGGCGGGCATATCTGGTGTCGTCACGCCCTGTGGCGCCGCCTCGAAGAGCTTCTGCGTCAGCGCCTGCAGGCCGCTCTCGGCGCGCTGTTCGATGAAGCGCCGCGACGATTCGGTCAGCAGCGCCGTCAGCGCCGCCACCAACAGCGAGGTGGCCCATTCCTCGCCCTGGCGCTCCACGCGCTCCAGCGCAGGGCGGATCGTATTGTTGACGGCGGGCTGCACGGTGTCCGTGATACCCGTGAGCTGTTGCTGGAGTTTGCCGACTGACTGACTGGCGGTCTCGGTCACGGCTGTCTGCGCCCGCTGTGCGACCTGGCCGAGCAGCGCTGTCCCGCTCTGAGCGGTCGCTGCAGCATTGTTGGTGGTGTCTTCCGCTGCTGCCGTCAGTGGCTCCGTGGCCCGATTGTCTGGCGCGCTCGGCGCGACGCCTGGCATACGCTCCACCTCGCGCTCCAGCGTCTGCGCCATCTGCCGCCGGAAGTCTTCCAGCGCGGGCTGGATGGCCCGCGAGATCTGTTGTTCGAGCGCCTGGCTGAACTCCTCCCCGGCGTCTGGCGGCGGTTGATTCGTCGTTATGGGTTGTTGCTGTGCGCCCTCCTGTTGAACTGCCACAATATCCTCCTTGTCTCTAGCGCCGAAGCGAGGTGGGCGCCTGGGCTGTGTCCCGTCTAGGATGCCCAGGCGCCCCGACCGGGACGCCGCATACTGATGGCGCCCGACCACAGTGCGATTACGAGGCAGCCTGAGCTGGCTGCCCGGCCTGCTGGTCGGCCTGCTGATTCGTCTGCTGGCCAGTCTCTGGCTGCGGGAGCAGTTTGTTTGCCAGGCCCCGCAGCGAGCCCTGGAGCATCTTCTTCAAGCCACCAGCGATGCCGCCTCCAATGGCGCCAGCTCCCTTGCCCGCCGCTGACCCCAGCGACTTCAACCCCTCAAAGAGGGCCAGCAAGAGGACGACAACCAGATTCAGCACTGCCTTGAGCAGCTCGACCACCGTGCGCAGCAGCGCTCGCAGCGTGCGGGCCAGCCACTGCATCGTTTTCTTCAGCGCCGCCACGGTGCGCTGGATGGCCTCCTGCAGTTTGGTCTGCGGCGGATGCTCGCGGGCTTGCTTCACGTCCTGCACGACCTGGTCGGTTGTTTGTTGCACATCCTTGCGTAGCGGCTCGATCGCCTCGTTGATTTGCTTGTGCAGATCATCCTCACTCAGTTTGAGGATGTAATCCATCTGCTGCTGTACGGCTTCCTCGATGTTGTCGCGCAGGTCATCCAGCACAGGATCCATCGCATCGTTGATCTGCTGCTGCAGGATGGACACCAGCGGCGATTCATCGCCCTTCGACTGCTCTTGATCTTGTGGTTGCCCTTGCGCCTGATCTTGCGCCTGATCTTGTGGTTGCCCTTGCGCCTGATCTTGCGTCATGCCTGCGGCGGAGTCGGTCGCGGTCGCCTGGCCTGCCTGCGGGGACTGCCCGTTGGAGCTATCGTTCCCCGCCTGTTGGGGCTGCCCAGTCTGCGCCTGGCCGAGAATCTGCCCCATGTTCTGGCGTAGTGGCTGTAGCGCTTCATTCATCTGCTGCTTGATGATCTGCTCGATCTGCTGCTCGACTTGCGTCATCACGGGTTGCAGCGCCTGCGTGAGATCGGCCTGCGTGACCTGATCGGAACGCTGCTCTTGATCGGTTTGTTGATCTTGCTGGGTCACTTGCGGTGTCGCCATAGCGTGTTCCTCTTTCCTCCTTGTCAGTCGTGTTGGCGCGCCTCGCCCTTCCCTTGCGATGCAAGGCGCTTTCTCACGTAATCGCAGGAAGTGTGCCAGCGACGGTCGGAGGCAGTACCAGCATGTGCCTATTGGCTGCGCAGCGACTGCGCAGCGGCGGAAGGCACGGAACTTGCTGCTCTCTAGCGCGAGATAGCGCTTCGCGCGCTATCGCTGTGCGCGGCGCGTCGCATGCGCTGCCTCACCAGCACAAGCCCAGCACGAGCCCAAGCAGCGCTTCATACAAGCAAGGAGGAGGAACCTCGTGACGAATCAGAATTATTCAGGCTATCCCGAGAGCGAGGAGAATGCTCAGGGGGCGCCGAACCAACAGCTAGACGCATCGACGCCGCCGACGCAGCAACCGACTGAAGGCGTGCAGACCGTGCAGCCGCAGCAGATGGTGCAGCCACCACAGCAGCCGATGCCACCACAGCAACCCATGCCTCAGCAGCCGCCCATGCCTCAGCAGCCGCAACAACCCATGCAGCCACAACAGCCTATGCCCCAGCAGCCGATGCAGCCGCAACAACCCATGCAGCCGCAACAACCCATGCAGCCGCAACAACCCATGCAGCCCCAGCAGCCAATGCAGCCCCAGCAGCCAATGCAGCCCCAGCAGCCAATGCAGCCAATGCAGCCAATGCAGCCGATGCAGCCCCAGCAGCCGATGCCGCAGCAACCACAACAGGCCGCGCCGCAGCAATCCGGCGGTGGTGGCGGCCTGCTCGGCGGCCTGACGGATGGTCTGGGCCAGGCAGTCGGCGGCATCGGGCAGGGCGTGGGCCAGGCAGTTGGTGGCGTTGGCGAAGGCCTCGGCCAGACGGTCGGCGGCGTTGGCGAGGGCGTCGGTCAGACGGTTGGCAGTGTCGGAGACGCCGCTGGCAACGTCGTCGGCGGTGTCGGTGGCGCGCTCGGTGGGCAGCAGCCTCAGGGCGCACAACCTGCCCAGCCCGCGCAGCCAGTTCAACAAGCGCAACCAGCCCAACAACCCGCCCAACCTGCTCAGCCTGCGCCACAGCAACCCGCCCAGCCCGCGCCGCCGCCCGCGCCAAACCAGGGTGGTCAGGGCAGCGGTTCCTGAGTCTCTGAGCGACCAGCTCACTGCCCTTTCTCCGCCTCATCGTGTGGGGAGAGGGCAGCGCCTGTCGCATCAGGGATGCTAACATCATGAGAGAGAAGGAGTGACCGCCGGGCGTCCGCGCGACGCCGGGTCGAAACTATCGCTATGGCACAGATGGATCACACAGCCGACGCCGAGCAGACCGACTATTACGCAGCGCTGGGCGTGTCTCCCACCAGCTCGCCAGAGGAGATCGCGCAGGCCTACCATCGCCGCGCGCGCGAGCATCATCCTGACCTGCACCCCGATGACGCCGAGGCGGATCAGCGCTTCAAGGCGCTCAACAGCGCGTATCAGACGCTCTCAGACCCCCAGCGGCGCGCGCAATATGACGCGCAATACGACCAGCGACGCCAGCCGAACACCACGGCGGAAGCCTCGCTGGCCGACGATGGCCCGCAGGTGATCACCTTCCATCGCTCCATCGATCTGCAAAGCGCCGACGTCCAGGCGGCGGTCGACGAGCTGGGCGCGGCGGTCGCAGGCATGGCGCGCGAGGCGGCGGATGAGTTGCGCGGCGTCCTGCGCGACTTCGGCGCGGAGGTCGATGCGCTTGTGCGCTCGGCAGGCGGCGCCGATGGCAATGGTAATCGCACGCAGCGCCGCGCGGCGCCACGGTGGGACGCCCGCCCATCGCCGCGTGGCCCCCGATCCCCGCGCAGCCGCAAGCCGCCCCCTCGCTCACCTCGGCGCTAGCCGAAGCGCGTCAATCACCGTTGGGGCCACGCCCGCCGCTCCCCGGTGGCGACGAGGGCATGCTGTCAGCATTGTTCTGGCCATCGCCGCTGGGCGCGGCGTTGGGATGTGGCGCATAGGGTGGATAGGCATTGGGCGGATAGTTGGGTGGCTGAGGCTGTCCCGCCTGCGCTGGCGCGCGCTGCTGTGGCTGCTGTGGCGCCGGGAGCCCCTGAAGGCGCTGCTCCATGCGGTCGAGCCGCGCAGTCAGCTCACGGTTCTGTAACTCCATCTGCCGCGCGTGCGACGAGAGCGCCGGGTCGGAGCGCCACCAGTCGATGCCGATCTCCTGCGCCTTGTCGATGGATGCCACCACCAGCCGGAGCTTGATGCTCAGCAACTCGACCTGCCCCAGCGAAACCGTGATGTCGCCCGCGATGACGATGCCCTTATCCAGCACACGTTCGAGCAGATCAGCGAGATTGGTGGCCCCTGTGGATTGCGCGGCGCGTCGGCCCCCGGCGCCCGACTGGCTGGCAGGGTACCCACTGGGGCGTGACGGGATGGACGGTGGGCCAGTAGACCCGGAATGTCCAGCGCTCATGTGCAGCTATCCTTTCTCCGTTGCTCTCGTTATCGCCATACCGGCCTGCACGCTACATGAGATCGCCCAGTGGGCCAAGATTCAGATTGAGATCCTCATCCTGCAAATCAAATGTCGCTTTCAATTCATTCATCTTGCGCTCCAGCTTCAGGAAGGTCTCGCCCAGTCGCTCGACCTCGTCATCGGTCAGCGAGCCAGCCTCCATCCGGCGAATGGCCTGCTTTTCGAGCAACTGGCGCAGCAACTCGATCAACGTTAGCACGAGCTTGGCCAACCCTTGCTCCACATTCTCCTGGTCGGCGTTGATACGGCGTGGCAGGCCCGGCTCGACCTGCGTCAGCTCGTCGGCGTAGTCGCGCAGCACGTCGAGATCACCACGCAGCCGCGCATCCCTGGCCGATGGCAGCGATGGCGCCGCGCGACGTGGCTTTTTTGGGCGACCTGGATGGCGTGAGCCGCTCACTGGTAGCTCTCCACGATCTGATAGATCTCCAGCGCCAGGCGTGACAGTCCCTGCTGTTCCATCTCCTTCGCCAGGTCGATCAGCGCATTGGTGGCTGCCCGCGCCGCCTGAGTCTCCGGGTAGTCATCCATCAGTTTGGTGTACATGTCGATCGCCTCATGCGGGTGTCCTTGCGCCCGCATGTCGCTCGCCATGCGCATCATCGCCTCTTGTACGCGGCTGCTGGGATCCTGCTGGGCTAGGTTGTCGATCTGCTGTCCTTGCGGATCATTCATCATAGGTGGCCTTTCTCTCGCGCGGCGCCCCTGCGGACGCCAGGCGCGGTCATTGGATGTGAGCGGATGCGTGAGCGGGTGTGATCGAGCGTTGCGCGGTAACGAAACTGTACGGCGGCCACGGCCCACTCAGCAGCAGCCGCGCCTCCGCCGCATGGCGCCGTCGCGCGGCGTCGAACGCCTCGCCAAAGGCGCCGACCTGCGCGCGCTCCAGCAGATGGACAGCGCGCAGGGCCAGGCGCGGCGATGGACAGAGGGCGCGCTGCGTTTGCAGCGGGCGTGGGCGCAGCTCGGCGTCGAGCGCGTCGCCCAGCCGCTCTGCGCGTGCACGCATGGTCGCGCTGCGCTGATACTGCGCCTGCCTCGCGCGCAGATAGGCCAGCCCGGGGCGCGGCTCGGCGCGCTGGTCAGCGGCGGACGTCTCCTCGGCGCTCACCTCGGCCTCCTCCTGCGTAGCCACTGGATTCCAGAGCGCGATGACGCCCATCTCGACCTTGTCGCCGATGCGCAGCAGGTCGGCGCGCAGGGTGTCGCGCTGTCGCTCAAGGGCGCGTTCGACCGCCGCGCCATCTGGCAGGATGACGCCGAAGCGCACAGGGAGAGCCGCCGCGCCTGCGCAGATAGCCTCTACTATCGCCTCATGGCGCAGCAGATTCTCCCCGCTCGCGGTTGGCGCAGCGCCATCCAGCGCCTCATCGGTGGTCTCGGAGATCCCGGATGCGCGGCGCTGATCGGGGCGAGCTGATGGGCGCACGCGGCTGACGACTGCGCCCAGCCCGTGGCGCCGCACGACGAACAGCGGCCCGCCGAATCCGACGACCTGCGCGGACGCCGCGATGTCTGCCGCGCCGATGGCGTAGACGTAGAGCCGCTGTGCTGTGTCGCCGAGCGCTTCTGGCGCATTCCACTCACCCATGCGCAGCCTCCCCTGTATCGTCCGACTCGCCCGATTCGGCAGGCCCAGTCAGCGCGGCGGGCGCTGGCCCCGACACGCGCAGTTGCTCCATGCGTTCGGCTGAGGCCAGCATCAGTCGCAGACCGAGCACGATCAGATCGACATCGGCGACCGAGATGGTGATGTCGCCCGTGAGGGTCACGCCCCGGTCGAGCAGGCGATCCACGAGCTCTAGCAGCGTGACTTCGCGTTTCTCGGCGTTCGGCTCACGCATCGCTGACCTCCTCCATGTGCTCCTCAGCCGACTCCTCCGCCGACTCCTCTGGCCCGGCGGGCGGCGCTGTGAAGCTGTATGGCGCCCATGGCCCGCTGTACGCGCTCCATAGCCCCGGCTGACGCTCGGCGACGGCGTCAACCTCCGCGATGAACGCTGGCGTCGCGTCGCGCGGCACGAGGAATGCGGCGCGCATCACCTCGGCCTGCGGATCATCCTGATCAAGCCGCGCGCCAGCCATGCGCCCGGTGAGCAGCCCGGCGCGGGCATGGCGCATGAACTGGCTGTAGGTCTGCGCGATGAGGTCGTCGAGCAGACCCTCGGCCATGTCGGCCTGCGCGTCGGCCAGCTTGCGCCGCAGCAGGTAGGCGCGCCCCGGGCTGGCGGTCTCCAGCTCCTGACGCAGCCGCGCTACATCGCCGCGCTGCGTCTCGCCCCGCTGGCGAATAGCCGCCAGATCGCCATACAGG
>DATAED010000057.1:0-23773 GCA_036258195.1 Ktedonobacterales bacterium | reverse complement strand
CAGGCCTAACTCCTGCGCCAGCGCCTGCGTGCCTGCCCAGCGCCGCGACGTGGCCAGCGCCACCAGGATGCCGCGCGCCTGCGCCTCGCCGATGGCGCGCTTCACCCGTAGCGAGAGCGAGCCGTCAGGCATCAGAATGGTCCCATCGATGTCGAGCGCCAGCATCTGAATGGCTGTCACTGCACTCGCTCTCCTTCCCGCGCGGCGCGCCCGCGTCCGATTAGCGGCAAAATCAGCGCATAGATCAGCGCGCCCACGACCAGCGCGCCCGTCACGACGTAGAGCGTCGTATCCGCGCGCGCCCGCCACAGCGCGATGACCGCCTCTGGCGGCGCGCCCGTCAGCCGCAGGCTCGTCTCCATCCCGCTGACGAAGAGCTCGGCGCCGCCACTTGCCACGAACCACAGCCCCACCACCACCAGCAGCGCCGTGCGCCAGCGCCCCAGCTTGCCGTGCGCCACATGCCAGGCCAGCCAGCCCCCGACGACCACCTGCCCCACTCCAAACACCAGAGAGAGGATGAGATTGATGGGCATCGCGCCAGTCCTGCCTTACTCTACTCGCCTGGCGAGTCGCGCCGCTACAAATACAGATAGACCGCGATGGTGATGAGCGGAATGACGACCAGCAGCGTCCAGTCGAGCCAGCGCATGCGCCCCTCGTGCAGCATGGTAGCTTCACCCGTCACGCCGTAGCCGCGCGCCTCCAGCGCCGTCGCCAGCCCGCTCGCTCGCCGCAACGCCCCCTCGGTCAGCGGCACGACCAGCGTGATCACGCCGCGCGCCCGCGCCCAGAGCGATCCCGTGGTGAAGTCCGCCCCGCGCGACACCTGCGCTTTGATGAGCTGGTTCGTCTCCTGTGTCAGCGTCGGCACGAAGCGCAGCGACAGCAGCGTCATCAGGCCAAACTCATCGGCGGGCAGCCCCATGCGTCGGAATGGCCGCAGCAGCAGCACGATTCCCTCGGCCAGCGCCACGGGAGTCGTGCTGAGCGTCAGCGAGAGCGTGCCCAGGTACAGCAACAGGAAGATACAGGTGGTCGAGACGGCGAACCACAAACCATCGTACGTCACGACAATCTGCAGCGGGAAGGTGAGCGAGCCGATGCTGACCATCAGCGGGCCGAGCGTGCGCCAGGTCGCCCCCGTCGTCCAGATCAGGATGAACGGCACACTCAGCGCCATCAGGATGAAGAGCACGCGCATACGCCGCCAGATGTAGCCCGGGTTCGCGCCGCTGAGCGAGAGCGTCAGCAGCAGCAGCGCGAACGCCCAGCCATAGACACCATAGTGGAAGCGCTTGTGGTTGGCCACAAAGAACGCCACCGCCAGCCAGCAGAGCAGCAAGAGCTTGGTGCGCGCCCGCAGCCCATGAATGACCGTGTCACGTGGGATGTACGACCCCACTGGCAGATTATCCAGCATGATCGCCTCCCAGCGTACGGCGCGGCGCTGGAATCAGCGCGTCGGCCAGCGCCTCCACGGTCAGGCTGGTCGGCTCCGCGCGCAGCAGTCCACGCGCGCGGGCCAGCGCCGCCACCTGCGCCAGCGGCGGTGGCAACAATCCTGCCGCCTCGATAGCTTCCGTCTGCCGGAAGACCGCATCGGTTGGCCCGCTCAGCGCCACCCGGCCATCACGCAGCGCTAACGTCGTATCGGCCAGCGCCGCCACCTCGCTCATGTCATGCGAGATGACGATCAGCGTCAGCCCCTCGCGCGTGCGCAGCTCGCGCAGGGTCGCATAGATCTCCTCGCGCGCCTCGGCGTCCAGTCCTGCGCTCGGCTCGTCCAGCACGACGATGCGCGGGCGCATCGAGAGCACGCCCGCCAGCGCCACGCGCCGCCGCTGCCCGCCAGAGAGCGCGAACGGCGAGCGCGCCAGAAACGCCTCGTCATCGGGCAGCGCCACCGCACGCAGTGCCCAGCGTGTGCGCTCCTGCACCTCCTCGCGCTTCAGCTTCAGGCGACTCGGCCCATAGCCAACATCTTCGCCAATCGTCGGCGCGAAGAGCTGGCCCTCCGGGAACTGGAAGAGCAGCCCCACTCGTCGCCGCAGCTCGCGCAGCTCGCGGCCATGCAGGCCATTGGGCGTCAGCTCCAGATCGTCCACGACGACTCGCCCGCTCGACGGCGTGAGCAGGCCATTGAGACACTGCGCCAGCGTGGATTTGCCAGAACCCGTCACGCCGACAATCGCGGCGCACGCCCCATCCGCCACCCGCAGGCTCACATCACGCAGCGCCACGCGCTCCAGCGGTGAGCCGGGATGATACAGCAAGGACAGGTGATCGACCAGAATCGTCATGGCCGCTGCTCCAGCGCGCGTACCAGCGCATCAGGCGCGAGCGCGTCGCTCGGCGCTGCGATGCCCACCGCGCGTAGCCGCTCGATCAATTGCGCCGTATCGGGAATCACCAGCCGCAGCGCGCGCAGCCGATCGAGGTCGGCGAAGGCGATGGCGGGCGTCGCATCGAGCGCTACCCGTCCGCCGTCCAGCGCGACCACGCGATGCGCCTCCGCCGCTTCCTCCAGCAGATGCGTCACATGGATGACCGTCAATCCATGCTCGCGATTGAGCTGGCGCAGCAGCGCGGAGATCTCCACCCGTGAGCGCGGATCGAGCATCGCTGTCGGCTCGTCGGCGATCAGCACCGATGGCTCCAGCGCCAGCACGCCCGCAATCGCCAGCCGCTGCCGCTGTCCACCAGAGAGCTCGCTCGGCGCCAGGCCATAGGCTGACCCCAGCCCCACCGCTGTCAGCGCCGCCCGCGTGCGCTGCAGGATGACCTCGTGGGCGAAGCCGCGCGCCGCCAGCCCCCAGCCCACGTCATCCTCGACCACCGTGGCCACGATCTGATTATCAGGATCAGAGAAGATCATGCCGATGACCTGCCGCATGCGCGCGCGATGGGCTGGCTCGGCGGTATCCATCCCCGCGACGGTGGCGCGGCCACTGGTCGGGCGCGTCAACCCACCGATGATGCGCGAGAGCGTCGATTTGCCGCTGCCGTTGTGACCCAGCAGCGCGACATAGTCACCCGGCGCGATGTGCAGCGTGATATCGGCCAGCGCGGATTCCTGCGCGCCCGGATACGCATAGCTCAGATGCTCCAGATGAATGTCAGCGCGCGTCGTGGCGCGTACGGGGAGGCCAGTGGAAGAGGTCATCGCTCGCTCGCCTCTGGGCTTGCGTTTCCCGCTGGCGTCAGCGACCGCTCATCGGCGGCGGCAGGCGCAGCGGTCTCGGCGGCTGGCGCGTCAAGCCCTAGCGCCGCGATCTCGGCGCGCAAGCGTCGCTGACGCCGCCAGCGACCAATCGCCCGCACTGCCCAGATGGGGCCCCACAGCGGCGTCGTCACCACACGCCACGCCATCCGGATCACCCAGCCAAATGGCGAGAGGATAATGCCTACTACGCGCAGCGCGCGCCACACCCACGGCGCGGGGAATGGCCGGACATCGTAGCCCAGCGCATAGGCCGTCGTCGAGGCGACGCCGTAATAGAGCGCCGCGACGGGCAGCGCCAGCGCTGTGGTGTAGAGGTAATAGGACAGCACCCAGTACTGGAGCATCAGATGCGCGCCCGCGACGACATCAGGGCGCACACTGAGCCAGTCAGGCGTGACGCCCACCAACCTCGTTGCGGTATCGAGCAGCCAGCCAATGCTGATGAACATATTGCGCAGCACGAGGTAGATGTCATGTATCGGCAGCGCCAGTGCGAAGGCAGCCGCGAAAGCGGCGCCATAGGCCACCGTCGAACTGACGAAGAGGCCGAGGAGAATCGCCAGACTCGGCGCCCAGCGTCGCTGCATCGCCCAACCCATCACGATGCCCACGAGGCCTTCGAGCGTCAGCCGCCAGCCATAATGTGGCCCTACCAGCACAGTCATCAGGAAGCCGGCCACGCACGCCGCAAAAAGCGAAATGCGTGGCCCGCGCCGCAGATAGAGAATGACGAAAGGCGTGGGGATGAGCGGCATGAACGCCGTGCCGATGATCGGCACGTAGATCCAGGCCAGATCGAAGACGATGCTCACATCGGCGAGTAGCCCGGCTTCCGCCATGCTGATGGCGCTGGCCCAGGGGGCGCGAGCCTCATCTTTGCGCGGCTTAGTCGCGACCAGTGACATCTCTGGCGCCGAGCTGGTCTCGTCTATGGGAATCGCTGGCTCGTCCACAGCCGCTCACTTTCGCCTGTGTGTGATCACCTCGGTTGGCCGGGCGCCGAGGTCGCCACCACGTACCCGCTGTGGCCAGCATAGCACGTTCGCCGATCCCCGGCCTAGCAGCCTGGTACCCGGAGCGACCCCATCACGCGCCGACCATCGCCTCAGCGGACGCGCCCAGCGCCTCCACATCCTGCTTGTAGAAGCGGCTGCCCCAGATGCCGATGACGCCCGCCAGAATCAGCGCAATCGGGCAGGTCACCAGCAGGGCCAGCCCGATCTGCTCGCCACCAAGCTGCGAGGCGAAGGCGTCGGCGATGGCGCCCACCGCCGCAGCCGCCCAGACATCGCCCAGCAGATGCGCCAGCATCAGCTCCAGGCCACCACCCGCCGCCCGCAGGCTCGGCGGCAGCACATCCTGCAGGGCCGCGCTGGTCGGGCCGTTGTAGACATTGATGAAGAACGCCGCGAACAGTCCCCCAAGGGCAAAGATGACGACGCCGATCATCACCTGCGTCGAAGCCGACAGCGCCGTATAGGCTGGCACAGCGCGCAGCAGATAGGGCGCGCCGAGGGTGATGATGACGAATGGCGCCGCCAGGAGGAATCCCAGCCCGCCCACACGCACCCGCGCGCCGATATACTTGCGCCGCAGCCGATTCGCCCAGGCGCCACCGTAGATGCCGCCGATGATACCGCCAACCACCAGCAGTCCGCCCGGCAGGATGGAGCCAATCGTGGCGCCCAGCCCAGCGGCTCCGAAGCTCGAATCGGCGCCATATTCGTGGCTGAGATACAGCACCAGGAACGTACCAATCGCCGTCAAGGGGAAGAAGCCGAACGCATGCTGGAACAGGATGACACGGAACGTGGGAATCGTCCAGCAGCGCTTGATGGTCGCGAAGATACTCATCGTCCGCGCTGACTCGGTCGTCTCGGGATCATCCTCCGACTTGTCGCGTCGCCGCAGCCCGAACATCAGCGCAGCGAGGATCAGTCCCGGCACGGCGCTGATGTAGAAGGCCAGCCGCCACTTGTCGGGAAAGTTGAAGAATCCGCCGAAGAGGAAGCCGAAGCCTGCGCCGAACAGCGCGGTGGCTTGCCACCAGCTGAGAATGGATGCGCGGCGCTTCGCCGGAAACCAGGCCGCCAGCAGCGGCGTGCCAGAGGGATAGTAGCTGCCCTCACCTACGCCGACCACTGCGCGCGCCACAAACATCGAATTGAACCCGGTTGCGCCACCAGTGAGCAGCGTCGCCAGGCTCCACAGCGCCACGCCTGCGCCGACCACCACCTTGCGACTGTAGCGCTCGGCCAGGTAGCCCAGCGGGAAGGCCACCAGCGAGTAGACCACGAAGAACGCGCTGGTAAACACGCCAAACTCGAAATCGCTGAAATGGAATTGCTTGGTCAACGCTGGAGAAACCGCGACCAGGATGTAGCGATCGACATAGTTGAAGAAGTTGATGCCGCACATCAGCCAGAAGACATACCAGGCATAGGCGCCCACGCGCGGGCCGCTCTGCGCTACCGATGTCGCAGCGTCAGTGGATGATGACACGTCGCTCACATCTTGCTCCTCTTCGAACAGGGGAACGATGTTCCGCGCATTTGGCGGAAGGACAGCGTATGCGCTCAGCGCAGGCACGGCGGGGAAGCGCGTGAGAGCGATGCGCCAGCGACTCCCACGACATCGGCATGATAGCATGACCGCCCCAACCACTCAAGCGCAGAATCCAGCAGCGCAGGTGTGAGGCAGATCACAGCGCAGCGAACACTTCAGCCATACCGCTGACGAGCAGACGCCATAGGCTTCCATTCGGCGATCAGACATGTAAGCGTACGACGGCGCCGCGCGGTCGAATGCACAGGCGGTGGCCAGCGTATGCGGCGACCGCGACGTTTCCAGCGTTCCGTTTTTCCGCACAACGTACTAGCTCGACGCCTTGTGCCATATCATTACGTCATGCTATAGTTTCTGTAGTTTGACGGCATACTCTCACTTGCAGTCTCTTCACTATGCTACCCGCCGCCCGACGACGACGGGTGAGGAGCGAACGACCATGACTCAGCGTTCTGTCGCATTGAGCGCCACACACGCCGTTACGGCTCAAGACCATGTGGTGTGTCCGGTGGCGCGTACCGCCGAGATTATTAGTGGAAAGTGGACGCTTCTCATTATTCGTGATCTGACCACTGGAACCAAGCGGTTTAGCGAGCTGGAGCGCTCGCTCGAAGGCATCAGCCCGAAGACGCTCTCCGAGCGCCTCTGCTCGCTGGAGCGTGAGGGCGTGCTCAGCCGCCGCACATTTGCCGAGGTACCGCCGCGCGTCGAATATTCGCTGACCGAGAAGGGGCAGGCGCTGGCGGGCGTCATCGAAGAGATGCGTCTCTATGGCCGCACATGGCTGGGCTGCGACGACAGCGCATCCGAGAGTTAGCGCGAGCCACGCACATCATCCGCGCTCGATCATCGCAACCACGTAGCAGGCGATCCCTTCCACGCGCCCGGTAAACCCCATGCCATCGGTGGTCTTCGACTTCACACTGATGCGCTCGACGGAGATTCCCAGCAGCCTGGCCATGGAGGCGCGCATGGTCGCCACATGCGGCGAGAGACGAGGCTGCTCGGCCACAATCGTCGCGTCCACATTCACGACGCGCCAGCCATCCTTTGTCAGCGCCTCGACAGCCCCCGCCACGAAGGTCGCGCTCGACGCGCCGCGCCAGCGTTCATCGCTGGAGGGAAAGTACGCGCCGATGTCGCCCAACGCCGCCGCGCCCAGCAGCGCATCCACCAGCGCATGCAGCGCCACATCGGCGTCCGAGTGGCCAGCCAGCCCCTGCGTATGCGGGATTACCACACCCGCCAGCAGCAGCGGCCGCCCCGCCTGCTCTGGCGCGAACTGGTGGGCGTCGTAGCCCAGCCCCACGCGCATCTCATGCTCCACCTGATGCCTCGCGATCATCCCGTCGCCCATGCCTCGCCCATGCGTCGCCGTGCTGTTCTTGCCGCATGTGGCGCAGTCTCAATGGGGGATGTGCAGATACGTCAGAACCATCGCTTTTGTCACAGGGGCAGCGAAGGTATCGCCGAACCCGGAGTATTCCACCAGCGTCGCCACGGCAATCTTCGGCGTCACGGGTGGCCCAGAGAGCTTCTGCGCTGGCGCATAGGCCACGAACCAGGCGTGCGGATTGGGCTGACCTGACTCCGCTGTTCCCGTTTTGCCCGCGACGGTCACCGGGTACCCGGCGAACAGGCCGGTGCTCGTGCCGCCAGGGGAGTAGATCGGGCCAAGCATCGCCACCTGTACCACCTGCAAATTGTCCGCCGAAAGCGGCGCGACACCCACCTGTGTGGGCGCGAACGGGCTCATCGTCTGACCATTCGCGTCTACGACCTTCGTCACCAGCAGCGGGCGCATGCGCTTCCCGCTCGCCAGCGTCGCCGTCATCGAAGCCACCTGCATGGGCGTCGCCTCGAAGAACCCCTGCCCAATCCCCAGATTCGCCGCGTCAGATGGACTCCAGCCCGCGTTCTTGTTGGTCTTGAGCCACGCCGGATCAGGCACGATGCCAGGGTTGTCCTCGCTGGCTGGCAGCCCCATCGTCTGCGTCGGGGAGCCGAAGCCGAATTGCTTGGCGACCGTCGGCAGGATGTTCGGATCCTGCTGGTTCAAATGCACAGCCACCGTCCAGAAAATCACGTCGCACGACGGGCCGATGGCCTGTGGCGCTGTCAATGTGCCATGCCCGGCGGGAGCATCGTCAATACGCAGGTGATTTTCCCCTGGCGCCTGATACGATCCGGTGCAGGTGAAGGTCTGCGATGCGCTGATGCCGTGCTCCAGCGCCGCTGAGAGCGTTACCATCTTGAAGATGGATCCGGTCGGCACGGCAGCCATCGTCGCGCGGTTGATGTACGGGCTGTCCATCGCGTTGAAGCGCGCCTGCTCGTTGGCAGTGAAGCCCAGCGAGAAGTCGTTGGGATCATAGATGGGATAGGACGCCATCGCGAGCACGTCGCCCGTCGTAGGGTCGAGCGCCGCCGCGCCGCCGCTATGCCCCGACTGACCCGACAGATTGCCCATGGCGGTCTGCTGCGTGGGAATGTCGATAGTGGTGTAGACGTTTTCGCCGTTCTGCGCGGCGCGCGCGGCGATAGTGGCGAGCGTGGGGCCATCCGAGCCGTCGGCGTTGCGGGCGCGGACGTCAAGCTCACCGCCCTTTACCGGGCGCAAATACTGCTCGCCCCACTGCTCCACACCCGCGCGGCCTATGATGTCGCCGCTCTGATAGTAGTGGGTCGTATCGTTGGTGATCTCGGTGGGGTCAACCTGCCCGACATAGCCCGTTACCGGCGCGGTGATCGTCCCAAAGGGGTAGACTCGACCAAAGCTCTGCTGCGTCTGGATGCCAGGCACATTCAGCGCCGCGCTCACCTGCTGGTAGAGCATCGGCGTGATGGTGCGCACTGGCCAGAAGGTATTGGCGTCTTTGCCCTGATATGCGCCGCTCACCTCAGCCGCCGTCAGATCGAGGTTCTTGATGAGCGCCTGGCTGACCGCGTTGGCGTCGGCGATCTTCGCCGGGACGACGCCCACCACGTAATCCGTCTCGTCGATCGCCAGCGCCTCGCCATCGGCGCTGAAGATGGTACCGCGGTGCGCCGTCGTAGCGGTCAGTCGCACGAGATGGGTGTAGTTGGGATCAGACGGGTCGTCGAGCTGCGGGAAGATGAGGCCGGGACTCCAATCCACCCGCCAGGCGTTATTCGCCAGCGAGAGCGGGATGATGATATCGACCGCCATGTCGCCCAGGCTAGAGCTGTGCATGATGATGCGCGCCGGGAATGACACATGCGTCGCGTCGATCTGCTTCACCTTGCCCAACGTCGCCGACATGCCATACACCTGCTCCTGCGCGACGATACCCTGCGTGCGCCGCGTGATGTAGTCCTGCGCATTCTTGTAATCGACTGGATTGATCTGGTAGCCGGCGGCGGCATGCAGGATAGCGGGGCTGGAGAAGCGTGTGCGGCTGCTGGGTGATATATAGCCATACATCGCGGAATACTTGCCACCGGTGTAGGCGGCCAGGTAGCTGTTCGCCACCTGGCACGGCGAGGCGGTCGCGCATCCTGTGATGTCGTGAACGCCGACGCTCTGTTGCACCACTGGCCCAATGATGGCATACGCGACACCACCGACGATGGCCACCACCAGCGCCGTCGTCAGCACGTATGCCCATAGCGGCGGCCTGCGCCAGCCGCTCGCATTGGCGGGGCGGCGTGGCCGGTGCGGCGTGCGCTGCGGTGGCGCCTTGCGACCCGGCGGCGCAATGGCCCCCGGCGGCAGGTCGACTGTAGCGTCATCCAGCCCAGCGGACTGCGCCGACCCCGCCACGACAGGCGCCAGCGCTTGCTCATCCGCCGCGCGTGGCTCGGCGCCGCCGAGAGGAGCGATGCGCGTGAGATCCGCTTCATCATAGGCAGGCGCCCAGGGGCTGTCGCCCTGCGAAGATGCGCCCTCTTGATCCTCTGCCATCGCCCGACATCCCTTCACTGGCCGCTGCGCCGACACTGGCCACTATTGTACACATTCCGAGACAGCTTGTGGCGGTGAATACGCTGTGACGTGCGTCACACGGCGCCAGCCGCGCTCGCCGTTCTGGGGGAAGGAGCGGCGCCAACCCGACGCCAGATGGCACAATAGACTGTGCGCTCGCGTCGCGAGCGTCGATGACCCAGTCAGCATGAAGGATATGAGATAAGGTGAGCGCAACCGAACTGGCGTCGCACGATGCGCCCTCTGGAGCGCCACTCTGGCGTGATCGCACACGACAGCGAGCGCTGCTCCAGCGCCACGGCCCCGCGCTCGGCCTCGCGCTGCTCATCGGCGCGGCGCTGCGGCTTTTGTGGCTCGGCGATACCTCGTTTCTCGGCGATCAGGCGCAGTTGCTGGCAGTGGCGCAATCCGCCGCGCAGCATCGCGTGCTCATCCTGACTGGTATCCCAAGTTCGCTGGGGTCGCTCAACCCACCCGTCTCCACCTGGCTCTACGCGCCATTCGCGCTGGTGGGCGGGCCACTGGGCGCGGCAGCCTTCACGGCGCTGGCCAACATCGCCGCCATCGTGCTGCTCTATGCGCTGGCTACGCGCTACCTGAACCGCGTGGCCGCGTTCAGCGCTGCGCTGCTCTATGCGACCGCTAGCGGCCCCGTCCACTATGCGCGGTTCATCTGGCAGCAGAATCTGCTGGCGCCCGTGGTTCTCCTGTTCTTCTGGGTCATGCTCCGCGCCATCGTCGAGCGCAGGCGCGGCTGGCTCGCGTGGGCCACGCTGCTCTGTGGCGTCGCCATCGAGCTGCATCCGACGGCGGCGCCGCTGCTGGGGCTGATCGCCGTCGGGCTGGCCTTTACCTGGCGCGACCTGCGCAGGCGCGACCTGCTCTGGACTGCGGCGGCCCTCGTTGTGCTGCTCGGCCCGACCATCCTGTGGGAAACGCTCAGCCACGGCTACGATCTGGCGGGCGCGGCGCGATTCAGCCAGGGGCGCGCTGTCATCGACACCTGGGCGCTGACCTACCTGCTCCAGCTCATCCAGCCTGCGGCTGCTGGCGCCTACGGCCCAGCCTCGGCCTATGTCGCCGTCGGGCGTGGCGCCGCCTTCATCGGCGTCATCATGGAAGTGGCGCTGGTTGGCGCGCAGCTCTGGCTGATCGTCACGCTGGCGGCGCCATGGGCGCGGACGCGCGCGGGCATGGCGGGTCTGCGGGCCGCGCTGGTCGATGCCCGCTGGCGATTTGCGCTCTGCCTGGCGCTGTGGGAAGCGCTGCCACTGGCGCTGATGCTGCGCCACACGCGCCCGGTCGAGCCGCACTATCTGTTGGTCATCCTCCCCGCAGTCTATCTCTGCATCGGCGCCGCGCTGGCCTGGACGGCTGAGCGGCTCCAGGATTGGCTGGCTCGCCGCCGCCCTCAGCCGCTGCCGAATGCGCGGCTCATCGCCGTCTCTGCGCTGGTGGCGCTCGTCGTGCTGGTCAGCGCGGGACAGACGGTCGGGGTGGCCGCTGAGCTTGGCGCCATCCGCTCTGGTCAGTTCGATGGCCGCACCGTACCGTTGCACTATGGAACGCCACTCGCCAGCGAGCGCGCCGCCCTGGTCGCCACGCAGGCGGCGGCCCGGCGCCTCGGCGCGACGGTCGCCATCGCTGCCACCCGCGTCGAACAGGAGCCGCTCGGCTATCTCAACGCCACCGACACCGCCAACCTCGCCGCGACCGACTACATCAGCGATGGCTGCCTCGTCACGCCGGCCGCTAGCGCACGCCAGCCACTCGTGACGCTGGTCGTCCCTGGCACGACCGCCGCGCAGCTTCTGCCGCAGATGCAGGGAGCGCGGCTACTCGAATCCATCGCCGTGCAAGGTGGGCAGCCGTACCTGCTCTACGCCATCGCCCCGGGGGCCAGCCTGCGCGGCGAAACGCCCATCGCGCCACAGTCCGGCGGGAATACACAGCCCACAGGCGCCGCCATCATTCCAGCCAGCGGCCAGAGCGCCGCCATGCTGGCGATTCGCTGGACAGGCGGGCCCTCGCTGGCCAACTCACCCGCCACCGCCGTCAGCTACTGGTACGGCGCCGATCCGCGCGCGACCACACCGATCGCCGACTTTAGCTTCACGGCGCAGCCACTCAATGGCGCTGGTCAGCCCATCGCGGCGCCGCTGAGTTCCGCCTGCGCCCGGCTGGCCTGGGAGCCCAATCTGAGCGTCATCAACGCAGCGCCGCTACCTGCCAGCTTCACATCTGGAGCGCAGATCGCAAGCTGGCGTGTCGCTGCGCAAGTAGCGCCTGCCGTGGCGCTGCGCCCGAGCCTTGGCCCGCTGTCGCTGGAGACGGGCGCCATCACGTTTGGCCCGGCGCGTCCACTCAGCCCGGATCGCACATTCGCGAATCCGTAGCGCGACCCAGAGTGCGTTACCGCACAGCCGCGTACCCGTCACACCGATAGCCCAGAGTGAGTCGTCGAGCGCACGAGAAGGACTATGCTATGGCCGTGAGCGCCCAGCCCCGCGCACGACTGGCGGCGCGCCTCGCCGCCTGGCGCCTGCCCGCGCCTGTCGCGCTCACCGACGCGCAGCGCCCCCTGCCGTGGCGATGGCTGTGGCTCCAGGCGCTGAGCGTGTGGGGCGCCACACGGCTTGCTTTCGCCCTGCTCACGCTCTACTATCCGCTGGTCACGGGCAGCGAGAATCCAAACGCTGGCGCCGTCGCCCTATCCTCCACTATCCATCGCTGGATGAACTGGGATGGCGGCGCCTACATCCATCTGGCGCGCTCTGGCTACTCGCCGCCGGAGTACAGCGTGTTTTTCCCGCTCTATCCCGCCCTCATCCGCGCCTGCGCGTTCATCATCGGCCCACATTGGGCGACCGCCGCGCTGCTGGTCTCCAATCTCGGCGCGCTGCTGGCGTTTGGCGGGGTCGCCGCGCTGGCCGCGCAGGTCGCCGCAGCGGGGCAGGAGCGCCGGATCGCCCGCACGGCCCTGATCCTCTTCGCAGTCTATCCGCTGGCCTTCTTTACCGCCGCCGCCTATACCGATGGCCTGTTCGTCGGGCTGGCGGCCTTCGCGCTGCTCTGTGGCCTGCGGCGGCGCTGGTGGTGGGCGGCGGCCTTCGCGCTGCTGGCGGGCTGGAGCCGCCCTGTCGGGCCTGCGTTGATCCTGCCGCTGGCGTGGGAGGCCATCCAATGTTACCGCGCCGCCCGCTCCGCTGGTACAGCCCAGCAGGCGCTGCGAGCGACTGCGCCCGCGCTGGCCGCCGTCTGCGCGCCTGTCATCAGCGTCCTCACGTTCTCCGCGTACCTGTGGCAGCGCTTTGGCGACCCACTGATCATCATCCACTCTGAGCGGCACTGGGCGCACATCAGCATGTCGCCACTCATCTCCATCCCGCTCGCCATCTTCGCCTTTGCCCACATCGCGCTCAATTCGCCGCTGGCGTGGCGCACGCTGCTCGACCTCGCGCCCGTCATCGGCGCGCTCATCATCACGCTGGTCGCGGCGCGGCGCGCTCCACTGGCGCTCACGCTCTACATGCTGGGGCTGCTCTACATTGTCACCGCAGCGCCCATCAATTACACTGACCTGTTCGTCTCCGGCGGGCGATACATGATCGCGGCGATTCCGGTCGTCATCGCACTGGCGAACTGGCTGAGACGCGCCGACTGGCTGCTGCCTGCCCTCTGCGTGTGCGGCGTCTCGCTCCAGGCCGTCCTGACCATCTTCTTTCTCGGTCACGGGTGGCTCGTCTGACATCCACCGCTTCCGCGCCTGTGCGCCAGACAACATGAGAGCAGGCTCTCGGCTGCCACACAACGCAACCGAATGCCTGCTCTCACTCGTTCTGGTCGGCGACCAACGCTACTTCTTCGAGCCTGCGAACTGCCCACGAATGAGCGTATAAAACACGCCGACGATGATGGCGCCCAGCAGCGACGCGATGATCAGCACGCCCTCGAACGAGAAGTCGAAGGGAATCTTGGCGAACGTTTCGACGATATAGGCGCCAATGATCGTCAGGATGACGCCTGTGAGCAGGCCACCGGGCTTCTGCTTGGTCAGGCGCTCCGTCACGAAAATGACGACGACGGCCAGCACGATCAGGATGATCAACTGGATCAGGTTGATGTGATAGCCCTGGACGGGCCAGTCCAGCACCTGAATCGTCAGATCCGTCTGGTGAAAGATCTGGTTCAAGATACCAGATGTCGGAATCGGGTTGAACGAAGGGACAGCGGCTAAAACAATCGGGGACATGTGCTGCAAGTCTCCTTTCCTCACCCTGAGGGATTGATAGCGACGACACGGCGTTGTTATCGCGCCCGCCTGCTCATTAGCAAGCGGTGGGCCAGAACGGAGCCTAGCATAGCATGCGCGCGCAATTTGCGAAATAGTCGCGCATTCGGCTGAGAGCGCGCCATAATGTGGAGAGAACATCACGAGACATCGTGCGCGCCAGGAACAGTCGGCATGGGAGCGCCGTGACCCCGTCGCCGCCTGCGTACGGCTGAGGAGCAATAATCATGGAATATCGGCGGCTGGGAAACTCAGGCTTGCGTGTCTCAGTGATCGGGCTGGGCGGCAATACCTTCGGGCGCTATGTGGATGAGCGCGGCACGGAGGAGGCGGTGGGCGCCGCGCTCGACCTCGGCGTCAACTTCTTCGATACCGCAGACATCTACAACGCGGGCGTCTCGGAGGAGTTTCTGGGCAAGGCGCTGCGCGGTCATCGCGAGCGCGCGCTCATCGCGACCAAGGTGGGCATGCGCGCGGGATCTGGCCCCAATGAAAGTGGCTCTTCGCGCAAGCACATCTTCGACAGCGTGCACGCCAGTCTCGACCGGCTCGATATGGACTACATCGACCTGTTGCAGATTCACCGCTTTGACCCCGATACCCCACTCGAAGAGACGCTGGACGCGCTCAACGACCTCGTGCGCACGGGCGATGTGCGCTATATCGGCTGCTCGAACTATAGCGCATGGCGGCTGACGCAGGCGCTGTGGATCAGCGACAGGCGCAACTGGGCCTCCTTCATCTCCGTCCAGCCGCAGTACAACCTGCTCTCTCGCGAGGTCGAGCGCGAGCTGATCCCCGCCTGCCTGGAGTTTGGTGTCGGCGTCATCCCTTTCTTCCCGCTGGCGGCTGGCGTGCTGACGGGCAAATATAAGCCCGATCAAGCTGCGCCAGAGCACACACGCGGCCACAACAACCCCAGCTTCGCCGCCCGCCTCAATCGTCCCGACCTGGAGACAGCGCAGCGCCTGGACGCCTGGGCGCGCGAGCGCGGACACACCGTCGCTGAGCTGGCGCTGGCCTGGCTGGCGGCGCAGCCAGCCGTCGCCACCATCATTGCCGGAGTGCGCTCCGCCGAGCAGGTCGCCGCCAATGTACGCGCTGGCGACTGGAATCTGACTGCCGATGACCTGACCGCCATCGAGAGCCTGCTCGCGCCGCCAGACGCCCAGCCGGAGTAGCCCGCATCGTCGCTGTCTGCCCTCTTTGGCGCACCAACCTGCGCGCGGTGCGCAAATTGGCCAGACGCATGCGGGCGATCTTCCACACCTTCCAGCGCTCCGTTGCACAGGGATTGACAAGGGAGCGCCGTGCTGGGTACAGTCATTTACAACGTCGCGTCGCGACCAGCTTTTTCTGGCGGCGACGCACGGCGCCAGCGAGCTAGCGACAAGCTCAACAGCAGGCAGGTCCAGCGATCCACCACAATCAGCGGCGATCACCGAGACGCTTCGGTGATCATTGATTGGAGCGACTGCATGGACAACGACACGGTTCGGAGCAGAGGAGCCATTTACTGGCTCTATCTCCTGTTGCTCATTCCCTTCATCGCGACCCTGTGGCCACCGTTCTACAACGCGCTGCAACCAGAGTGGCTCGGCATCCCGTACTTCTACTGGTATCAGTGCCTCTGGATCATCCTCAGCGCGATCATCACTGGCATCGTCTACTGGGCCACGCGCGACTAGCGCCGACCCGACCTGACACGCGGACTCACGCAGACTCGCACGAACCTGGCCTGACTCTGTCGCTACGACGCGCTGGATGCGTTTTGCCAATCGATGTCAACGCGCGGTTCAGAGGAGAGCCCCATGTCAAACGTGAATGTGACGGCGCTCATCATCTTCATCGTCCTGTTCGCGCTCGTCACTGTCCTCGGATTCATCGCCGCCAACTGGCGTCGCGGTGATCTGAATCAGCTCCATGAATGGGGGCTGGGTGGACGTCGCTTCGGCACCGTCGTGTCGTGGTTTCTGCTCGGCGGTGATCTCTACACCGCCTACACATTCGTCGCGGTACCGGCGCTGATCTTTGCCAGCGGCGCCATTGGCTTCTTCGCCGTCCCGTACACCATCATCGTGTACCCTTTTATCTTCATCGTCATGCCACGTCTCTGGAGCGTCGCGCGCAAACACGGCTACGTGACGCCCGCTGATTTCGTGCGCGGTCGCTTCGATAGCAGCACGCTGGCGCTGGTTATCGCGCTGACGGGCATTCTGGCCACGATGCCATACATCGCGCTGCAGCTCGTTGGCATTCAGGTGGTGCTGGCTGGCCTCGGCCTCTCGTTCAGTGGCTCGTTTCTTGGCGTGCCACTCAATGACATGCCGCTCATCATCGCGTTCGTCATTCTGGCGGCCTACACCTACACCAGCGGCCTGCGCGCCCCAGCCATGATCGCACTGGTGAAAGACCTGCTGATCTACGTGACCGTCATCGTCGCGGTGATCGTCATCCCGATTCAGCTCGGCGGCTACGGCCACATTTTCACCCTCACACTCCAGCACCAGGCCGCCGTCAAGGCCGCCATTGCGCATCCGACGCCGGGCGTGAAGACGCCTGCGCCGTTCTCCGTCTTGCTGGCGTCGCCAACCGCTACAAGCATGGGAACCTATGGCGCCTATGCCACCCTGGCGCTCGGCTCGGCCCTGGCGCTCTTCCTGTATCCGCACTCGGTCACGGGCGTGTTGGCCGCCAATAGCCGCAAGGTCATCAAGCGCAATGCCGCGCTGCTGCCTGCCTACTCGTTTGTCCTGGCGCTCATCGCGCTGTTCGGCTACATGGCCATCGCCGCAGGCGTCACGAAGAATCCGGCCTTCGCGGCAAACTTCAAGCAGTATGGCGGCACGTTCGCGGTGCCTGCGCTGCTGCTGCAGAGTTTCCCGGCGTGGTTCGTCGGCATCGCCTTCGCGGCCATCGCCATCGGCGCGCTGGTGCCAGCCGCCATCATGGCCATCGCCGCCGCCAATCTCTTCACCCGTAACATCTATCGCGAGTACTTCCGCAAGAATCCCAGCCCAGGTGAAGAGGCGTCGGTGGCCAAGCTCGCCTCGCTGATCGTCAAGTTCGGCGCGCTGTTCTTCATCCTCTACCTGGGGACGCAGAATGCGTTGAACCTGCAACTGCTCGGCGGCATCTGGATTCTGCAGACCTTCCCGTCGATCATCATCGGCCTGTACACCCGCTTCCTGCACCGCTACGCGCTGCTGATCGGCTGGGCGGCTGGCATGATCACCGGCACGTACATGGCCTACATGCAACATTCCGCCGCTACAGCGCACTTTGCCTCGTCGGTCTTCCCGCTGCAACTGGGCGGCTACACGGCGGCGGGGTATGCGGCATTCTACGCGCTGATCGTCAATCTGGTCGTCACCGTCGTACTCTCGCTGATCTTCAATCTGGTCAAGGTTCCGCAGGGTTCCGATCAGACTTCCAGCACTGACTACGAACACGAGCCGGAGCCGGAACTCGTCGGCATCGGCTCCGAGCACTAGCCGAGCACTAGAATTACTCCCGCGTATCTCTGACAGGCGGCGACTGGTGTGCGCCGCCTGTCTCTTCGTCCTGCGCATGCGGCGCTGCGGCTGGAGCTATCGTATAGTAGAGCGATAGACTCGGCGCGGCTGCGTTTCTCCTCGTGATGCGTTGAAGCAGAGCAGGCGAGGCTGCCGACTCGGTCAGCGCACGCGCACGTGCGCGCTACACGCCCCTGTATCGAGGAGCGCCAGGAGAACACACGATCATGATGGTTCGCGGCCAGTCCAGCATCCAACCTGTCGAGCCGCAGGAAGTGTCGGTCATCATCCCCGTCTACAACGAAGTCAGTACGATCCCGGAGGTTCTGCGCCGTGTGATGGGACAGCCCAACGTCACCGAGATTGTCATTGTGGATGACTGCTCGCGCGATGGCTCGCGCGAGCTGCTGAAGCAGACACCGTTTCCGCAGGGCGTAAAGGTGCTCTTTCACGACAAGAATCGGGGCAAGGGCGCTGCTATTCGCACTGGCGTGCAGGCGACCACCAAAGAGATCATTATCATCCAGGACGCCGACCTGGAATACAATCCCAGCGACTTCCCGGTCGTGCTGCGCCCCATTCTGGACGGCGTGGCCGACGTGGTCTACGGATCGCGCTTTCTGGGTACCCACCGCAGCTTCATGCTGCACCACTACCTCGGTAACCGCTTCCTCTCGATGATGACGAACGTGCTCTACAACAATATGCTCACCGACATGGAGACCGGGTACAAAGCCTTCCGCGCGCCGATCATCAAGTCGATGAAGATCCGCAGCAATCGCTTTGACTTCGAGCCGGAGATCACCGCCAAAGTGCTCAAGCGCGGCTACCGCATCTACGAAGTGCCCATCTACTACGCCGGTCGCGACTACGCCGAAGGCAAGAAAATTACCTGGCGCGACGGGTTTGCCGCCGTGTGGGCGCTGCTGCGATTTCGCTTCTCAGATTGAATCACCCGCCGCACGAGCGATACGATAGAGAGCAGGATTGATCGTGTTCGCTCAGCCCGGGAGGCTTCCCGCATCATGAACTCCGTCCTGCCCGACCCCACGACTCCATTTGGCGCTCGCGTCGCCGAGCGCTTGCAACACGAGCGCATCATCTGGCTGACCACCACCAGCGCCAGCGGTGTCCCTCAACCTAACCCGGTCTGGTTCTGGTGGGATGGCGAGAGCTTCCTCATCTACAGCCTGCCCCATGCCGCCCGCATCAAGCACATCCGGCGCGACCCACATGTCTCGCTGCACTTCAACAGCGACGAGAATGGCGACGACATCGTCATCTTCACTGGCGTCGCCACGGAAGCGCCCGATGCGCCCAGCCCTGACCAGCACCCAGCGTATCTGGCACGCTACCACCAGAGCATCGACGCCAATCTGGGCGGCGTGCAACAGTTCGCCAGCACCTACTCGCTGGCGCTGCGCGTCATCCCAGACAAGGTACGCGGCTTCCTGAGCTGAAGCTGAGCCGCGCAGTCCGCATGTAGCTTGACCTCAGGCCCGCACAGCCCCTATACTCGGCTTGCATGCTCAACGATGACACGATGACGCCAGAGAAGGGATAGCCGATGGGCGCATTTGAGATTGCAGTGATGGGCGGCGACGGCATTGGTCCGGAGGTCACAGCCGAGGCCGTACACGCGCTACAGGCTGTTGGCAAGCGATTCGGGCACACCTTCACCCTGCGCGAGGCGCTGGTCGGCCAGGCGGCCATCGATGTCGAGGGCGCGGCGATTAGCGAGGAGACGATGGCGCTGTGCCAGCGTGTTGATGCAATCCTGTTCGGCGCGGTCGGCGGCACGGGCGTTGGCGACCCGAACTCGAAGACCGAGCCGATGTACTCGCTGTTTCGCCTGCGCAGGGATCTGGAGCTCTTCGCCAACGTGCGGCCGGTGCGCCCGCTGCCCGCGCTGCTCGGCGCCTCCACGCTGAAGCGCGCCACACTGCGCAATGTCGATCTGCTGGTCGTGCGCGAATTGACGGGCGGGCTGTATTACGGCAAGCCCAGCGAGATACGCGAAGGCCCGGAGGGCCTGTCGGCAGTGGATACGATGGTGTATACCGAGGCTGAGATCGAGCGCATCGCGCGCTACGCCTTCGAGCTGGCGCGTGACCGTCGCAAGCAGGTGACTTCAGTGGATAAAGCCAATGTGCTGAGCTGTTCGCGGCTCTGGCGGCGCGTCGTCGAGCGCGTCCACGCCGACTATCCGGACATCGCGCTGCGCCACATGCTGGTGGACGCTTGCTCGATGGCGCTGATCCGCAATCCACGCGAGTTCGATGTCGTCGTGACGGAGAACATGTTCGGCGACATCCTGACCGACGAAGCCTCGATGCTGACGGGCTCGCTGGGCATGCTGCCCTCGGCCAGCCTGGGCGCGCGGCGCACGCGGCACGGTCAATTCGGCCTCTTCGAGCCGATCCACGGCTCGGCGCCCGACATTGCGGGGCAGGGCAAAGCCAACCCGCTGGCCGCCATCCTGACTGTCGCGCTGCTGCTGCGCTACTCGCTCGGCCTGAAGCGCGCGGCGTCAGCGGTGGAGCGCGCCGTGCGGCAGGTGGTGGCTGCTGGCCTGCGCACCGCCGACATCGCCACCGCCGGAGAATCGACCGCCTCGACCCGCGCGATGGGTGATGCGGTCGTGGCCAGCATCCTGGGCGAGTGACCGCAGACCGCTCGCGCCGCAGGAAGGAGAAGATCGCATGGCAGGGCTGACGCTGACGCTCGCGCCAGAGCGGTTCGCGGTGTGTCGTCTCGCGTCCGACGCGCCCATTCCACCGCTGCCACTGGGGCGCTCGCTGCTCGCGCTGACACTGACGCCCAATGAGCTTTCACTCGTGCTGCCAGAGGACGCCGCCCCAGAGGGCGCCACTATCGAGGGTGGGTGGCGCACGTTACGGGTCGCTGGCCCGCTCGACTTCGGCCTGACGGGCGTGATTGCCTCGCTGGCGCAGCCGCTGGCGCAGGCCGGACTCAGTATCTTCGTCATCTCGACCTTCGAGACTGACTATCTGCTCGTGCGCGACGCGACGCTGAGCGAGGCCCTGGCCGCCCTGCGCGCCGCAGGCCATCACATCGCATGACAGCCAGCGACTGAGAGCAGCCCGCAGCTCCCCTCTCCCGCACAGCGGGGGAGGGGCCGGGGGAGGGGGCAGTCACCCCATCTTGGCGCGCGGCGAGGGGCCGAGACGCGCCAGCGAGAGCGTGATGCGCTGGGATTCCCGCTCCAGCTCCGCCATGCGCTCGCGGCGCTTCCGATTGAGCGGCTCCTGAATGCCCGCCAACTGCGCCAGCTCCGCCTCGATGGCCTCCAGGCGGCGGCGCAGCAAGTGGTCGCGCGCATCCCAGATCAGCGCGCCACGCTCACGGCCAGCAGACATGATGACGCCTCCTGTATGGCGCACAGCCAGGCTGGCGGTTAAAACCGCCAGCAGTCAAGCGCGCCTAGAGTGCGCCCGACTGACTGCGCCTGACCAGATCAGCAATGGTGCTGAGCAGGAACTCATCCTGGTATGGCTTGACGATGTAGGCGTTCGCGCCAAGCTGCGTGGCTCGCTGCTGATGGCGGGCCGCCGCGCGCGAGGTCAGCACGATCAGCGGCAGGCCGCGATACTGCGGATCGCTGCGCAGGGTCGCCATCAACTCGTAGCCGTCCATGCGCGGCATCTCGATGTCGAGCAGCACGGCGGAGGGCCGCTCGCGGGCGATCACGTCCAGCGCTTCCACACCATCGCGGGCAGTCTGCGTCTCCCAGCCGTGCGCCTTCAGCATGCCACCGACGACGCGCCGCACGCTGGGGCTGTCATCCACCACCAGCAGATACGACTCGCGCGCGCTCACGGGCGCGTCGAGCCGCCCGCTGTCGGTCGTCGAGCGCGACGCCACGACGAAGTCACGTTGGCCCAGCGTCGAAGCGGTCGGCATGCCAGAGGCCGTCGTTGGCGCGTACGGCGCGGGCGAGGCGGCCCACGGCGGCGGGGTCAGCGGCGCGTTGGGCATGGCCGAGGTCGGCGCGGCATCCATCGATGGCGCGCCTGGGCCCGCCGGGAATCCCCATTGGCCGCTGCTGGCAGACGCCGCCATCCCCGCCATCCCCGGCGCCGTGAACGGCGCTGATGGCGCGCTCGGCCCGCCGAATGGGAACGGCGGCGTGATCGGAGTGTCCGGCGCCGCGAATGGCGACGACGGCGCCGCAGCAGTCCGCGACGGCGGCGCGCCCAGGCTCCCTGAGAGCGCCCCCGATGGGATGCGATTGAATGGCGACGAGCTCTCGCTGCGCTGTCCCGGAACGGGCAATGTCAGCGACTCAGCGATGGGATGCGCGAGGAGCTCCAGCACGTCCAGGATGATGACCACCTGCCCGTTGCCCAGCGCCGTCGCGCCCGCGACCCCACGCACATCGCGCAGGTGCGCGCCCAGCGGCTTCGCCACGATCTCCTGCTGGCTGACGATGCCATCAACCACCAGCGCCACTTTGCGCCGACCTGCATTCAGAATCAGCAGCGACGAGCGCTCGTCCAGCGGGGCGGCAGCCGCATGCAGGTAGGTGGAGAGCCGCGCCAGAGCGTAGCGCTCGTTGCGCACCATCACCGCTGGCGTGGGATCGCTCACCCGCTCATAGTAATCCAGGCGGCCAATCTGATCGACCACCGCCATCGGGATCGCGTAGGTGTGCTTTCCGGCCTTCACGAGCACCGCGCGTGCGATCTGCAGGCTAATAGGGAACTTGAGGGTAAAGACGGAGCCAGTCCCCACCGTCGAATCCACATCGACGGAGCCTTTCAGGCGGGCGGCGGCGTCGCGCACGACATCCAGCCCCACGCCACGGCCAGCCTCTTCGGTCAGCGTCTCCGCTGTCGAGACACCCGGCTGGAAGATCAGGTTGAGCGCTTCGTGGTCGCTCAGATTGGCGTAGGCGTCAATCCAGCCCTTCGAGATGGCCGTCTGCCTCACCCGCTGGGGATCGATGCCCGCGCCATCGTCGCGCACGTCGATGACCACCTGGTTGCCCTCGTAGGCGGCGGCCAGCGTGATTTTGCCCGCGCGTGACTTGCCACGGGCCTCGCGCTGATCGGGTCGCTCGATGCCGTGGTTGACGGCGTTGCGCACCAGGTGCAGCAGCGGTCCCTCCACTTCTTCGATGACCTTGCGATCAACCTCCGTCTCGCCACCCTCGACGAAGAACTCGACCTCTTTGCCTTCCTTCAGCGCCGAGGCGCGCGCGGCACGGTAGAGGCGCGGCACGAGTGAGCTGACCGGCACCAGCCGCAGCTTCAGCAGGCGATCTTGCACCTCCGAGCTGAGCCGCGTCTCGCGCGCGAACGACATCTGAATCTCGCGGATGAGCGTCTCCATCTCGTGATCGAGCGTCAGCACATCGGTGACGGCCTCGCTGAGGATCTTCGAGAGACGATGGAACTCATTGTAGCGATCCAGCTCCAGCTCGTGGAACTCGCTCAGATGCCCCGGCAGACTGGCGCCATTAGCCCCCAGCCCGCCAGCCGGTCGCTGGTTGCTCCACGGGAAGCGGAAGCCACCAGGCGCAGGCGTCGCTCCCGGCATCGCTCCCGGCCCCTGCAATCCACTCTGACCACTCGGCAGCATGAACGTCTCGAACTGCGTTTCGAGTTGGCTGCCCACCTCGCGCAGTCGCTCGCTCGCCTGGGTCGAATCTCCGACGAGCTGATAGATGCGCCCGATGCGCTCCTCGAAGATCGAGCGATTGACCAACAGATCGCCGAAGAGCGTCACCAGCTCGTCCAGCTTGCTCAGCTTGACGCGAACGCTCAAGTCTTCTTTGGTGCGGGCGCTCGCGGCTTCGTCGGCGTCGCCGCCGAGGTCGATAGCGACACTCTCTGCTGTCTGCTCCTCCGGGCCGGCGTCGAGCAGATTGACCATTGGTGGCGTGCCGGTCAGCGTCGCATAGCGGTCGATGAGCGCCTGCGCCGCCTCGCGCTGCTGCTGATTGGTCAGCGAGCCGGTGATGAGGTGATCGAGCGTCTCGGCGGTATCGAAGACCAGGCTCAACTCATCTGGCGAGAGCACCCGCCCGTGCTCAGCGAGCTGGTCGAGCAGGTCTTCGGAGGCGTGGGCCACGCTCTGCACGGGAACGAAGCCCATCATGCCCGCAGCGCCTTTGAGCGTGTGCATGGCGCGGCGCACCGTCTGGATGGCGTTCATATCGCCGGGAGAGCGCTCCAGATCGGCGATGCCGCTGGTGATAGTCTGGA
>DATAED010000056.1:0-20331 GCA_036258195.1 Ktedonobacterales bacterium | reverse complement strand
CGCATCGAAATGACTGGTGGCGACCTGGGTTCGCCTTCTCCTTGCGGGAGAGGGAGCCAGGGGGTGAGGATCCGCCGCGCAGGTGATACACTCAGACAGAATCGCGCAGCCCAGGAAGTGTTCCAGAGGAGTCCGTATGCCCACCGCGACCATCGCCAAAGAGTTCACGTTCGACGCCGCCCACAGCCTGCCGCATTCGGAGGGGCCATGCAAGCGGCTGCATGGGCACACCTATCGCGTGGTGGTGATGGCGCTTGGGCCGATTCAGCCGATCGATGGGCGAGCCGAAGAGGGCATGGTGCTCGATTTCACCCGCATCAAGGAGGTCTTCAAGCGACGCATCGAAGCGCGCTGCGACCATCAGTTCCTCAACGAGACAGTTCCCGTGGAGCGCACCACCGCCGAGCTGCTGGCCGCCTGGATGCTGGCCGAGATGCGCGATGAGCTGCCGCAGGTGGTGGCCGTGCGTGTCAGCGAAACGCCCAGCTCCTGGGCAGAGGTCACGCTGGATGACCTGCGCGCCAGCGGCGAGGAAGGCTGATCGCTGATGGCGACGACTCGCGATCCCGCACAGGCCCACGCCCGCGAGCGGCTGGCGCAGGCGCGCGGCGCACGCTATGGCGCGGCGCGCACCTTCCCCGTCATCGAGGTGTTTGGCCCGGTGCTGCAGGGCGAGGGGCGCATGATCGGCGCGCAGACCCACTTCGTGCGCTTCGGCTACTGCGACTTTAGATGCGCTTGGTGTGATTCGCTCTTCGCCGTCGAGCCAGAACAGGTGCAGACTGCGGCGGAGTGGCTGGATGTGGACGCCATCATCGCGCGGCTGGACGCGCTTGGCCAGCACACGCCCTGGGTGACGCTCTCCGGCGGCAATCCCGCCATCCACGATCTCGCCGCGCTGGTGCAGCGGCTGCACGCCAGCGGGCGGCGCGTGGCCATCGAGACGCAGGGAACGGTCTATCGCCCGTGGCTGGCGCAGTGCGATGTCGTGACCGTCTCGCCCAAGCCGCCCAGCTCTGGCATGCCCACCGATCACGCGCGCCTGGCGCGCTTCACGGCGCTGCCTCAATCGAACCTCAAGGTCGTCGTCTTCGATGACGCCGACTTCGCCTATGCGCGCGACATCCACCAGCGCTACCCTGATCGCCCCTTCTTCATCCAGCCGGGCAATGCCGTTGGCCAGGATGACACCGCCGCGCTGCTCGGCAAGCTCGACTGGCTGGCCCAGCGCGCCATGCGCGACCCCGCCATGGCCGACGCCGTCGTCCTGCCACAACTGCACACGCTGATGTACGGTAATCGTCGCGGCGTGTAGCCAATCCCCGCTGCCCGCGTGCGCCTGAAACATTCCGGTGGGCGCACGACTCCTACCAGCGAGCCAGCCGTCGAAGCGCTGTGGTAGAATAACCTGAGGTGCGCCTCACATCTTGATGGGGCGAGCCAGGAAGGGGGAGCGAATGGGGAACGCGCCGAGCGAGCGCGCTAAGGCGCCTGTGAAGGAAGCAGCGCCGCTGCGCGCCACACTAGCCATGCCAGCCAAGCCGCTGATGCGCGGCTATCTGCATGCGGCGGCGGCTGTTGCGGCTATCATCTGCACGATCATCCTGGCCGCGCTGAGCGCCGCTGATCGGCCCAAGCAGATCTCGCTGCTGGTGTATGGCGCCAGCTCGATTCTGCTGTTTGGCTGGAGCGCGCTCTACCATCTGGGCAATTGGTCGCCGCGTGTGCGCGATCTCTTCCGCCGCGTCGATCACGCCAACATCTTCATTCTGATCGCTGGCACCTACACGCCCATCGCCTTCAACTTGCTCTCAGGAACGGCGCGCGTGGCGCTGCTGGTCATCATCTGGTCGCTGGCGGCGCTGGGAATGCTGGCGGCGGCGCCTGCGCTGCGCATCCCCCGGCAGGTGATGGCGGGGCTGTACATCGCGATGGGCTGGGTGGCGCTGGGCTTCCTGCCGCAGATCGCGGCGGCGATTGGCGCGCCCGCGCTGGCGCTGCTGGGCGTCGGCGGGCTGCTCTACACGCTGGGCGCGCTGGCCTATGCCTCGCATCACCCCGACCCGTGGCCGCGTGTCTTCGGCTACCACGAGGTCTTCCATCTGGCGACTATCGCCGCCGCCGCCGCCTTCCTGGCCTTCATGTTGCAGCACGTGCTGCCGTTCACTCGCCAGTAGCCCCACCCCCAGCCCCTCCACCGCTGTGCGGGAGAGGGGAGCCACACCGCCTGCCCAACGATCACCCCCCGGCTCCCTCTCCCAGAGGGAGCGGGCTGGGGTGAGGGCCGCTCATCAGCCCGTGCGCGTCATCTCGATGAAGACACGTGCGCCATCGGGCGCGGCCAAGCGCGTCTCGCCGACGGCGACGAAGCCTGCGCGCTCATAGACGCGGATGGCGCGCTGGTTCCACGCGAAGACGTACAGGCGGAAGAGCGAGGGATGAAAGCGCTCGCGGGCGAAGTCTAGCCCGGCCTGCGTCAGCGCCAGCCCGCGTCCCTGCCCGGTCTGGTCGGGGCGCAGGCCCAGCCCAATCGTCGCCGAGCCATCGGGACGCAGCAGATAGGGCGTGGCCAGCCCCCGCGTCTCTGGCGCGCCGATCTCGCACGCGCTGCCATACGCGACGAAGGCCAGCGGCGGCGCGTCGGGGCCATCCACTGCCTCGCGCACGGCGAAATAGGGGCTGCCCGCATCCACCAACTCGGCCAGCGGATCGAAGTCCGGGCCGAGCGCTGGGTCGGGCGAGTTGTAGACGGCGTACGGTTCGTCATAGCGCCACGCCAGAATGGCGCGCGCATCGGCCTCATTCATCGGGGTAAACGCCAGGGTCATTTGTCCTCCGGTGGAACCAGCGCCTGGAATGCAGCGTCCTCACGCAGGCTGTCGAGATCGTGATCTTGTCGCGCCCACGGGATCAGGTCGGGCCGCTTGGCAAGCGCGTCGCGCAGTTCGCTAATCGCGTCGTCTGGTTGCCCGTGCAGCGCATAGTAGCAGGCCAGGTTGTAGCGGGCGCCGCCCTCAGCGCTTGCCCCCAGGTGGGCGTCTACGATCGCTTGCACCACCTCTTGCTGCACTTGCATGGCGCGGTCGGTCTGGCCTAGGCTGCGATAGTGGTTGGCCATGTGCTCGGCGACATGTCCGATCGAGTTGCCCATGGTCGTGGCAAAGAGCAGATTGGCCTCCGACTCCTGGTCGTCCGGGTTGGTCAGCGCCGACTCTGGCAGCGCCCTGACTGCGGCGATCAGACGGCCCGTCGCGTCATCCGAGCGCTTCACCGATTCGTCCCAGGTCAAGTGCGCGTGTTCGGGCCAGGTCTCGGTGTTGACCATCCCCCAGTCTTCTGATTCAGGCGCTTCCTCACCGCGCGCCATCGCCTCGACACGCGCTGACTGGCGATTCTTCCAATATGCGAGGTGGGCGATGACCTCTTTAGGCGCCCAGTTGTCCGCCGTGCCGACCTGCTCTCGCTCGGCCTCGCTGAACTCGCCGCGAAACGCCTCCTCGTGCGCCTGCGAGCGGTTGAGCAGGGCAATCAGCGCGGCGCGCAGAGCAGTTGGCTCCAAAACATCCGACATCGATGTCGCTCCTTGCTTCGAGATAGTTCAGCCGTTCAACAGGCCGATGTAGGGTTGCCTTAGCCTACCACAGCCGAGGCCAGGATGGCGTCGCTAGCGCGCTCGTGCTGGATCTCAGCCGATCAGCCGATGTCGCAGGTGGGACGGTTCAACCTGTCCGGCATTTACATGCTGATAGCGGGCGCGTCGTCGGGTGAGAGCGTCTTCTCGTAGATGCAGGTCGTGCTGATGGCGCGCATGCCTGCGCGGTGATAGAGCGCGTTGGCGTGCGTCGGGCTGTCGGCGTCTACCCCCAGCCCTACCCTCGGCTTGCCGCGCGCGTAGAAGGTGGCGAAGATCGTGCGCACGAGCGCCATGCCCACGCCGCGCCCGCGCCACGGACGCCGCACTGCCAGATAGCGCACATGCCCCACCGCTGGCTCGCCGGGTCGCTCCCAGCTACACAGCGCGCCGCCGATGATCTGCCCGCCCTCCTCAGCCACGAAGTAGAGCGTCGGGTCGAGATCGGGGATGCTCTCGATGTGGTAATAGCGCCACTGCTCCCACGTTAGCGGCGTGTGGCCCCACTCGTCGGCCTGCGCCTCCTCCATCGCCTCGGCGAAGGCGCGATCATCCTGGCCAGGAACGAACGCGCGGATGGTGACGCCCGCAGGCAGGCTGGGCGGCTCTGGCGGCGCGCTCATCTCGATCAGCATGCGCTCCCAGCGCCGCACGAGCGCGTAGCCATGCGCCTCCAGCAGCCGCCGACCGCCCGTATTGACGCTCCAGACATCGGTGGTCAGGCGGACGGCCTGAGCGCGGGCGCTGGCCTCTGACTCCACCAGCCGCAGCAGCGCCGTCCCGATGCCCTGGCCGCGCGCCTCCGGATGCACATAACCCTGGAACTCCACCAGATGCTCGCCCTCCGGAAAGCGATTGAGCGCGGCCACCAGCCGACCATCCGGCGCGGCGACGAGCAGGCTGCCATTGGGGGTGTGGTCAGGCGATTTCCAGATGCGCCGCAAGGCGTGCGCGCTGGTATTGGGGGCGCCCAGATCGAGCTGCTCGCAGGCGTTGATGAGGTCGGCGGTGGCCTGCGCATCGTCGAGGCGCGCCGGGCGCATAGTGTAGCCCGCTGGCAGCATGGTATTTCTGCTCCTCCGCTTCAGCCTTGCGCCGCCGGGCCGTGGTCGCGCACGCGGGCCGTCAGAATGTCGAGCGCATGCGGCAGGGCTGGCATGATGGCGGTGAGGCACTCGCGCACGCCCTTGGGGCTGCCCGGCAGATTGATGATGAGCGTGTTGCCACGGACGCCCGCCACCCCGCGCGAGAGCATGCCAAGTGGCGTGTGGCGCAGGCTCTCGGCGCGCATGGCCTCGGCGATGCCGGGCGCCTCGCGCTCCAGCACGGCGCGCGTCGCCTCAGGCGTGATGTCGGTCGGGCTGAGGCCTGTGCCGCCCGTCGTCAGGATCAACTGCGCCGCGCCCGCGTCGGCCCAGGCTCGTAGCGCGCCTTCGATGGCGGCGCGATCATCGGCGACGATGGCCCGCTCGACTACCTGCGCGCTGAGCGGCGCAGCCTCCACCAGCGCGCGAATAGCCTCGCCGGAGGTGTCCTCACGCGCGCCTGCCGCGCCCTGTGTGCTGATGGTGAGAATGCCCACCCGATACGCTTCCGCCATGTATCAATTCTCCTGAACATCGCCCATTTCTCTGGAAGGTGTAGCCCATAGCCGCGACTGAGCGCAAGCACGACCTCACCCCCTAACCCCTTCTCCCACAGAGAGAGGGGGAACCGGAGGACGCGCATGCCGCGCCGCGAGGTGATAGGCTATGCGCGGTGGGTCGGGCGAATCCGAGCGCGCGGAGGAGGCAGCCAGCGATGGATGGTCAATTGAGGGTCGCTGTGGTCGGCAGCGTCAATATGGATGTGGTCAGCCAGGTACAGGCATTTCCCCAGGCGGGCGAGACCGTTCACGCCAGCGCGACCACCTTCCACAGCGGCGGCAAGGGGGCCAATCAGGCCGTCGCCGCCGCCGCTGCCGGAGCCATCGTAGATTTCATCGGCGCGGTGGGCGATGACGCCTTCGCCGAGCCGCTGGCCACTGGGCTGGCGGCGCGCGGGATCAGCGTGGAGGCGCTGGCGCACAAGCGGATGACCTCCGGCCAGGCGTTCATCACCGTGGACGCCAGCGGCCAGAACACCATCGTGCTCTCGGCGGGCGCCAATGGCCAGGTCACCGCTAGCGAGGTCGAGGCGGCGCAAGCGCGCATCGCGCGGGCCAGCGTCACGCTGACGCAGAACGAGATTCCTTGGGAGGCGACCCTGGCCGCGCTCACGCTGGGCCATCAGGCAGGCGCGCGCGTCTTTGCCAACCCGGCGCCGGCCTTCGAGCTGCCCGCTGAGGCGTACGCGCTGATCGACACGCTGATCCTCAACGAGGTGGAGTCCGCCACGCTCACGCATCGCGCCGTCGCTACGCTGGCCGACGCGGAGCAGGCCGCAGGGACGCTGCTGGAGCGCGGCGCCCGCGCGGTGATTGTGACGCTGGGCGCGCTCGGCTCGCTCTATCTCGATTCCAGCGGTCAGCGCATCGAGACGCCGATCTTCCCCGTTCCGGCGGTGGATACCACAGCGGCGGGCGACACCTTCATCGGCATGTATGCGGTGGCGGCGGCGCAGATGAGGCCTGCGGAGGCGCTGCGCTTCGCCACGGCGGCCTCGGCGCTATGCGTCTCGCGGCGTGGCGCGCAGGAGAGCATCCCCATGCGCGGCGAGGTCGAGGCGTTTTTGCGCTCGCACTGAAACGGCCAGCGAAAGGCCCCTCACCCGGTGGGAGAGGGGCCAGTGCGCAAAGAAGATACTATCGAATAGCTGAGCTGCGGCGGACTATTCCAGATAGTCCTTCAGGCGGCGGCTGCGGCTGGGGTGCCGGAGCTTGCGCAGCGCCTTGGCTTCGATCTGCCGGATACGCTCGCGGGTGACGCGGAACTCTTTACCGACCTCTTCGAGAGTGCGACTGCGGCCATCATCCAGGCCGAAGCGCAGACGCAGCACCTCTTGCTCGCGCTGGGTCAGGCTGCAGAGCGCGTCTTTCACCTGCTCTTTGAGGAGCTGGTGGCTGGCAGCCTCGGCGGGGGCTAGCGCGGCGTGGTCTTCGAGGAAATCGCCCAGGTGGCTGTCGTCTTCCTCGCCGATAGGTGTCTCCAGGCTGACCGGCTCCTGGCTGACCTTGATGATCTCACGCACTTTGTCCGGCGTGATCTGCATCTCGGCGGCGATCTCCTCGGCGGTTGGCTCGCGGCCCATCTCCTGCAGCAGGCGGCGGCTCGTGCGAATCAGCCGATTGATCGTCTCGACCATGTGGACGGGAATGCGAATGGTGCGCGCCTGGTCGGCGATGGCGCGTGTGATGGCCTGGCGAATCCACCAGGTGGCGTAGGTAGAGAACTTGAAACCCTTGGTGTAGTCGAACTTCTCGACCGCGCGAATCAGCCCGATGTTGCCTTCCTGAATCAGATCGAGCAGGCTCATGCCGCGCCCGATGTACTTCTTGGCGACGCTCACCACCAATCGCAGGTTGGCCTCGGTGAGTTGGCGTTGGGCTTCTTCGGCGTCATAGAGCGCGCGCAGGCTCTGCTGCTGCCGTGGCTTGTCGCGCTCCAGCTTGCCCCGCTCCATGCGCTTGGCCAGCGCGATCTCCTGCTCGGCAGAGAGCAGCGGGACGCGGCCAATCTCGCGCAGATACATCCGGACGGGATCATCCAGACTGCTATCCAGCTCGGCGGTCAGCGCGGTGATGCTCTCGCGCAGATCGTCCCATTTGTGAGCGCCAGTGCTCCCTAGCTCATCTTCCGGCCCTGGAATTGTCCAGGCATCTTTGGTCGGGTCCAACGGGTCAACGGCCATAGGCCCTTCCTGTAGTAGATACACGTCGTCGGTGGTCTCGTCGTCCGGATCAGCCAGCTCATCATCGTCGCCTGTGTCGTCGTCTGACTCGAACGATGCGCCGAATGACGTATCGAACGAGCGCCGACGCGCCGACGCGCTGTCTGGCCGCGCAGGGGTTGGAAAGCCGAACGCCAGATCGCCGACTCGCTTACCTCGCTCACCCGACGCCTGTGATGACTCCACGGCGCCTATTCTTTGTAACGCGCCGAAGCCAAATAATGAACTCTCTTTGCTCGCTTCTGACGATTGCTGTCGCCCAGATGGCGTCACAGAAGCCCATGACGCCCAGGCCGTTGACCAGTCCTGAGTGGCGTCGCTGGCGCTCTGAGTGGTGTCGTCAGCGCTGCCAGCGGATGCGAGCTCCTGCTCGCTCAGCTCCAGCCACGCTGTGCTCTCAGGCTCCATCGGATCGGAAACGCGCCCCTGCCGCGCGCTCTGTTTCCGTCTGACCATGTCGCCGCACTCCTCCTGCGAACACCGAGCCTGGACGCGCCAGTGATCCCGTGTGTTCTCGATGACTGCCGATGATTGCCGATGATTGCCGATGATTGCCAATGACTGCTGATGACGATGAAGTGAATGACGTGTCCTGCCGAATGGGCTATTCGCCACACCAGCCTAGACCTTGTGGCGCTTTGGCACGCGCTTTTTGGGCTTACCAATCGTTCCTGCGCTGGCGGTATTTATCGCCCGCATTTGCACGAGCAACTGCTGCTTGCGCGCCCGCACCACGCCGAATGACTCGCTATCGTGCGCTTGCTCGGCTTCGCGAAGGAGCGCGTCCAATTCTGCCATCTCACCTTTCAGGCGCAGGCTCTTCAGCCTATAGGCGGCCTCGCGTGCGTCTTTGACGAGATGATTCGCATCGCGGTCGCGTTGGGTGATCATCGCGCACGCCTGCTCGGCTGCGGAGCGCAGCAGAGGATGCAGTGCGTTGATGAAGTCTTCCGCGGCCAGGGATGGGCCGCTGCGGAGCGCGTCTGCGAGGGTGTCGTAGAGTGCGCGCAGCTCAGGCGTCACAAAGTCGCGCCCGTCGAGAATGGCGGACACCTCAGCCCAGGTCGAGGGAAACTCCAGCGCCAGCCCCAGGCAATAGGCTTCGAGCGTCTGCTCGGCAAGCAGGGCCTGATCGCTGAATCCCCCTGATGCGCTGGACGAACTATACCCCCGCGTCGGCCAACCAGGGGCAGTTTGGCGGTACTTCATTCCTAGCGCGTCATCGCTGACTGGCTCGCTGGCGGCGCCGTTCGCAGCCTGCCCGTCGGCAGCGGTGGCCCCTGCCTGGGCGTCTGCCTGGGCGGCGGCTTCCTCCGCCTGACGCTGGCGGGTGGCGCGCGCCTCGCGGTCGATCTGCGCGCGCACGACGGGCAGCTCGCGCCGCAGCACGATGTCATCGAGTCGCAGCTTGCGCGCCAGCCGCACCACGTACTCTTCGGCCTGCACGCGGTCGCGTACCTCGGCGATAACGGGCATCACACGGCGGCGCGCTTCCAGCTTGCCCTGCGGGGTATCCAGCGCGAGATCGGCGGTCTCCACCTCGATCAGGAAGTCGATCAGCGGCTGGGCCTGCTCGATGGCCAGCCGCCAGCCGTCCGGGTCGCGGCGCACAAACTCGTCGGGGTCTTCGTGCGCGGGCAGCCGGGCGACGGTGATCTCAGCGTCCACCTGCTCCTCGAAGCGCACCAGTCCCTTGGGTTCGCCTTTGCGATTGGTCGGCGCGCCCGGAACCGCCAGCGGCACGGGCGCTACGATGCGGTCGAAGGCGCGCTGGGCGACACTGATGCCGCGCACCATCGCCGATTCGCCTGCCGCATCTGGATCGAGCGCGAGCGTGACGCGGCGTGTCAGCTTCTTGATGACGCGCACATGCTTCTCGGTCAGCGCGCTGCCGATGATGGCGACGATGTTGCGGAAGCCGTGCTGGTAGACCACGATGGCGTCCATATAGCCTTCGACGATTACCACGCGGTCGGCGCGGCTGATGGCTCCGCGCGCCAGATCGAGCCCGAAGAGCGTCGCGCTCTTATCGAAGAGGACGGTCTGGGGCGAGTTGAGATATTTCGCCGGGCCGCCGCCCAGGTCGCGCCCACCGAAGGCCACCGTCTGCCCTGCCTGATTGCGAATGGGGAAGATCAGCCGATTGCGGAAGTAGTCGAACAGGCCGCCACTCGGTCGCCCGTTCAGGCTGCCCTCGCGCTCGCGCGAGAAGCCATTCTCGATCAGCTCTTTGGCGCTGTAGCCCTGGCTCAGCAGATAGGCGGAGAGCTGGTCGCCATCGGGCGCGTAGCCCAGCCGCCAGGTGGCGATGGATTCGTTGCTGACCCCGCGCGAATCCAGATAGGTGCGGCAATATTGCGCGGCGGGCGACTGGAGCAACTGGGCGTGAAACCAGATGGCGGCGGCTTCGTTGAGGGCGCGCAGTCGCTTGCGCGCCGAGCCTTCCGCCGCCTCTGTCGCGCTGGCCTCGTCGTGGCGGCCACGGTCGAGCGCGACGTCGGCTTTCTCGGCCAGCAGCGAGAGCGCGTCGATGAAGTCCAGCCCCTGCGTCTTTTCGACGAAGGTGATCAGGTCGCCGTGCTCGTTGCAGCCGAAGCAGCGCCAGTGGCCGTCGGGATAGACGTAGAACGACGGCGTGCGCTCGCCGTGGAACGGGCACAGCCCGCGAAACGCCCTGCCCGACTGCTTTAGTGGGACAACGGCGCCGATCTCCTCGACGATATCGAGCTTCTGCTTGACGCGCTCGATGACGCTGGTGGCCTCTGTCGCCATGATGTTGTGGGATTCAACCCCCTGCGCCTCGCGGATGGCGCCGCTCCGCTGGCGAGTGGCGCCAGCTACCAGGCGAACGGTGAGGATGCGTTGCTTCGATCACACTCATCAAGACACAGATGCCCGACGACGCGCAAGATGATGTCAATCCGCCCGCTGTTGGTGCGCGCCGATGCGCCGCACGATGCCAGCGGCCAGCGCGATGGCGCCCAGCCCCATCACCAGGCCTGCGCTCATCCAGAGGGCGCGCTCGCTCCAGGCCAGCGGCTGCGGGGTTGGACGGCGCGCAGCGAGACTGCGCATGCGCGTGACGATGCGCCCGCGCGGGGTGATGTAGTCTCCGGTGGTTGTGGTGACACCGTTGGCGCGCTGCGCCCAGGCGGCGGCTTCCTCGTTCTCAGCGTAGATCTCATCGGCGAGGTGCGCGCAGGTGGCGCGGGCGATGAAGCTGGCCGACTGCGACGAGAGATCGCCTACTTCTGGCAGTTCAGGCCCATTGAAGGTAAAGCGATAGGCGACGACGGTGTGGCTATCCTGCTCGACGAGATCGAGCGAGCCAGAGCCGGTGATGGGGCCAGTGGGGCCATGCCCGCGCAGCTCCAGCCGCGCATAGGCCGGGCGGCGCGTCGAGATCAGCGTCAGCGCGACGGTGTACGGCTGGCGGCGCTGCCCGAGACGCAGGCGGGTCTCGTAGGCAGTCTCCTGCGTGTTCGTGGTCGGGCCAAGCTGTATGAAGCGCTCGCAGCCGGGAATGGCGCGGGCCAATGCGTCGGGATTCGTGAGCGCGGCGAAGACCTGCTCGATCGCGCCCGGAAACGTGTATGTGCCTTCGACGCGCATACCATGCTCCTGAATTGATGGCGGGACAGTATTCTCGATCTGGCGCGTCAGCGTTGGCGTGACGCCCTCACGCGCACATGGCGCAGGGGTCGCAAGCGGGCGCCCCAACCATCCGCCGCCCAATCGTGGACGAGGTCGCAGGCGCCGCCACGCCAGTATAGCGCGTAAGATCGGCCCCTCGCCATGGGCGCCACACAGGCAGGCCATTCGGGCTAGTGGCGCATGTCCCCCATACTCAGCGTCTGGCGCGCTCCAATGGTCACACCGTGCGGATTCTGCGCTAACGTGTCGCGTCGCGACTGAGTCTATGCGTACCAAAACCGACAGGCCGTCGTTACACCAGATAGCGTCGTACAGTGAGCTTTCGGGCTGTGGTGGGCGCTCTAGCCTGCTACGGCTCGAAAGCATGCGCAGGTGGCTGAGGGTACAGGTTTCAGCCAACGGAGGAGATTCATGCGCGAGCTTGTGAAGCGAACCACTCGTGGTCAGGGTCTGGTCGAGTATGCGTTGATCATCGCCCTGGTAGCGATCGTTGTGATTGCGGCGTTGGTGCTGCTTGGCCCGGCTATATCCAGCATCTTCGTCAACATCAATAGCGCGCTGTAGCCGCATCTACGACACCGTTCACCGCGCGAGGGACGAATAGAAGGACGCGCCAGAGGGCAACGACTCTCTGGCGCGTCCCGTTGTGGCATGTGGCTGCGCTCGCGTGCTCGTCGCGGCGGATCAGCGACCCGTGGTGAGGCGCCGATGCAGCAGCGCAGACGAGATGATCAGCACGACGATGTTGACGGCGACCACGACCGCGAAGGCCAGGCCGCTCGTGCTGATGCCGAAGAAGAATCCTACGACATCCCAGATGATGCCACCGACCAGCAAGAGCAGTCCGGTGGTGACGACGCCGCTCATCAGCCAGCCAATGCCGAACAGGCCGACAATGCCGCAGATCGCCTCGACGACGACGGCGGCTTTGCCACCCTGGCGCGGCGTGGGTATCGGCGCGACGGGCGCGTAGCCTGGCGGGGGGGCCTGCGTGGGCGCCGGGGCATCGGTGGGCGCGCTCGCTGGCGATGCTGCCTGCGCCGCTGCCGCCACAGGCGCTGCCGCTGCCACTACAGCCGCTGGAGCCGCTACCGCCGCATCTGGAATCGGCGCAGACTCTGGAGCCGCTGCCTGTGACTCGGCCTGTGCCTCTGGCATCGGCGTGGAGGTTGGCGCAGGCGCAGGCTCGGTGACGGGCGTCGGCAGCGGATCGACAATCCCCGGAGTCGGCATAGGCTCCGGCGCTGGTTCTGGCGCTGGTTCTGGCGCTGGTTCTGGCGCTGGTTCTGGCGCTGGTTCTGGCGCTGGCTCAGGCTCTGGCGCTGGCTCAGGCTCTGGCGCTGGCTCAGGGATGGGCTCTGGGATGGGCTCTGGCGTCGGCTCAGGGGCAGGCGTGGGCTGTGGAATATTCGCTTCAGGAGCCGTTGCTTCTGGCGCTGGTTCTGGCGCTGGTTCTGGCGCTGGTTCTGGCGCTGCTTCTTCAGGCGCGCTCGGCTCGGCTGGGGCGTCTGCAAGCGTCTCTGACGCCGCAGCCGTGTCGTCCGAGGCGTTCGCGGCCTCCAGCGCGTCGTCGGCCACCGCGCCGCCCGCCAGGTCGCCAGCCGCCAGCGCCGCCAGCGCGGGGGCGTCTTCCACGCTCGCCTCGGCAGGCGCGGCCTCCGGGGCGACCTCAGTCGGTGCAGCTTCGGCGGCGACCTCAGCGGGCGCCGATTCTATGGCGCTAGCGGCTTCGGCTTCTGGCGTCGCCTCGTCGGCTGGCGCCTCAGCGGTGGGTGCAACATCAGCGGCTGAGGCTGCGTCCACTACCTCGGCAGCGGGCGCATCGCTCGCGACATCGTCGGCAGGCGCCTCATCGGCAGCATCGCGTACGACATCGGCTGGCGCGGCGCTGGCATCGTCCGCCATGGCGACGCCATCAGATGCGCTCGCATCCACGACTTCGACCGATTCCACAGCTTCAGCGGACTCCGTCGGCTGCGTGACATCGGCGTCAGGTACGTCATCCGCCACGACTGGCGCGTCGGAGGCGGCGTCTGGGACTGCGACTGCCACCGTTTCGGTCTCGAAGCTCGACGCCTGATAGGTTGGCGTCAGGTCGTTCATCTCCGCGCCGTCGGCGTCGTCTGAGGCGGCGTCTGGAGCGTCAGGCGCTGGAGTGGCGTCGGCTGTTGGAGCATCTGCCTGCGTGGTCGGCTCATAGGCCGAGGTCGCATCATACGCCGTGGCGGCGACATACTCTGGCGCCGCCGCATCGGTGGCGTCGAAGGCAGGCGCCGATGTGGCCACGTCTGGCGCTGCGGCAGGCTCCTCGGCGGCAGCTTCGGCGGCGGGCGCAATCGCGCTAGCCTCGTCAGGGGTCTCGTCGCTGGGCATTTCAGGAAGGTCGGTGGGCGTGTCATACGCGGGCGATTCATCAACGGGCGCGGCGGCCTCAGCGGTGGCTGGCTCGTCTGCCGCTGCGGGCGCCGCCTCCTCGGCGATCTGCGCTGGCTCGTAGGTGGAGGCTTCATCAGTAGCGGGCGCTGCCTGATAGGCAGGTGTCGCGTAAGCGGGCGTGACATCCGCTGGCGCGGCGACTTCGGCGGGCGCCTCATCGGTGGGCGCCTCGTAGGTGGGCGCTGCCTGATACGCAGGCGTCACATATGCCGAGGCGTCGGGCGCATCTGCGACGGCTGGCGGCGCGAATGCGTCTGCTGTGGCGCCGTCCGAGCCAACCGCAAATGCTGCTCCATTGGCGCTGAGGTCAGAACCTGGCGCGCTCATCGTCGCCATGTCGCTGCCGAGTTGCGTTGTGGCGTCTGCGGTGTCGGTAGCCACCGACGCAGGCTCTTCAATGGCAGGGGCCGGGTTGGTCGGCGCTTCGGCGCTGGATGCGAGGGTTTCCAGCATCTCCTCCCCATCTGTTCCCTGCGGAGAAACTGGGGCATGTGGATCGAAAGGATTGTCCATGGTGTCTCCTGTTCTCGTGACCTGAGCTCATCGGAGTTCAGGCGGGAGAGATGGCTGCGCGCTCGCCGCCCGTATGCGGCCAACGCGGCGACGACTTCGACCGCGAAGCGTCTGCGAGCGACGCGCATGATCGCTCACCGTACGCCCACAACCAGCCGTGTTGTGTTTCAATCGCCCGTATTCTATCACAGCTTGCCTGAGTGACAAAGCGTGGCCAGAGTGTGCCCGGCGCGCGCCCGGTATCAACCATGCGGCTCGCTGGGGTACTCTGGCGCCTCCGCCAGCGCCGATCCCCAGCGCGCCTGCCGCGCTGCTCGCCATGCGATAGGATCGCGGCGGGTGATCTCCGCGCGCGACAGGCCATCGGGCGCGCAGAGATCGAGCATGGTGCGCCCCGCCCGCACGACCGGATGGCGGATGACGCGCGCCGCGAATGGCGCGCCAGGCTCGCGCGCGGCGATGACGTAGGAGTATTTCTCGTCTTCGTAGGGCGCGTCGCCGCCTTTGAGGCTGCGATGCAGGCGCGAGCGCGCCAGTCGCTGTGAGAAGTGACACCAGTCGCCCGGCTGCATGGGGCAGGCATCGGCGTGCGGGCAGGGCGCGATGATCTGCGCGCCCGCGTCGATCAGCCAGGCGCGCGCCTCGCGGATGGCGGCGAAGCCTGCTGGCGTGCCGGGCACCACCAGCGCCAGCGCGCCGCTGCATGCCGCCCACAGGCGCGCCACGAGCGGGAGCCGCGCAGCATGCGGCAGTTCATTGAGCGCATAGGAGGCGAGGCAGAGATCGAAAGGCGCACCTGGCAGGCGCTCGCGTTCGTCGGTGAGATCCATCTGGCGCCAGGCGACCGCGCAGCCCGCAGGCGCCGCGCGCAGCAGGCGCTGCCCCACTGCCTGCATGCGCTGGTCGCGCTCCAGCAGTGTGGCGCGGGTGAGCGTGGGCCACACTGCGCTGGCCGCCCACGCCGAGACGCCCGGGCCAGCTCCGGCGTCGAGCAGGGTCGCTGGCTGCCAGGCAGGCAGACGCACGCGCGCCTCGCTCAGCGCCGCCGCGAGCGCCGCGTGGGTGGCGGGCAGGCGGGTCAGCGCGTAGGCTGCGGCCCCGACTGGCGACGTGATGGCGGCGGCGGAATGCGCGTCGCCCTCCCGGCGATAGGCGTTTGAGAGCGTCGCCGCCGCCTGCGCTAACGCAGCGTGCGGATATTCCTCCGCAAGCTCGCTCAACGCCACCCGCAACGTTTCTGGTATCTCCACGATGTCGGACTACCCACGCCGCTCTTGCTGAGCTTCCCAGCGGTCGCGCGCGGCAAACGCCTCCACGGGATCAGCCCAGACGTGCGGCTCATACAGCACGCAAACGGCGCCTGCGGCGCCTGGGTCGGGCGCGAGCCAGTGGCCGCCATTGTGACCGTCAAACTTGCACTCGATCCACATCCAGTAGCCAGTGTCCACGCGCTTCAGATCGAAGTCCGCCATCTCGAAGTGGCCGTCGCGACTGCGCAGTTTCATGCCTCGATTATCGTGCGACATTTTTCCACTCCCTCCGCTCTTGCTGTGAACTCGTGCAGAGCCATCGCGGCGCCGCGCGCTTTGCGCCAGTCTACCATTGGGGCGCCAGGCGAGACAAGCGACGAACCGCCTGCCTGTCCGGATTTGTCCGCCTCAGCCGCCGGTGGATGTGGCGTCGCGCAGGGCGTTGAGGCGCTCGCTGACGCGGGCGGCCTCGGCATCGCCCAGGCGCTCATAGAGGGCGTGGGCCTGCTGAAACTGCTCGATGGCGGCAGGCGTGGAGCCGCTGGCGGCCTCGATCTCGCCGAGCCACACCAGCGCGCGCGCCGCGCGTCGGGCGTCGCGAATCTGCCGGGTCAGCGCCAGCGCCTGCTGGAGCTCCTCGCGGGCGCGCTCGGTCGCGCCGTGCTGGGCGTCTAGCGCGCCGAGGCTGGAGAGTACGTCAATCTGCGCGCTGCGGTCGCCCAGCTCGCGCGCCAGCTCCAGCGCTTCATCGAAGGTTGCGCGCGCCGCCTCGACAGCCCCCTGTCGCATCTGCACAAGCGCCAGCCCATGCAACTCTAGCGAGATTGTCGCCGGATCGGCCAGCGCGCGGGCCAGCGCCAACGCCTCGTCATACTCTGCGCTTGCCGCCTCCAGCGCGCCCGCCTGCATATCCAGAATGGCCAGCCCATGCAGCTCATCGCGGATGGCGCTGGCGTCCTGCATCTCGCGGGCCAGCGCCAGCGCCTCGGTGAAGCCCGCCCGCGCCTGCTCGGTGTCGCCAAGTCGCGCCGCTAGCGCCGCCAGCGCATGCGCGCCATCGCGGATCGCCAGTCGATCATCCAGCTCGCGAGCGATGCGCAACGCCTCGGCGAAGCCTGCCCGCGCCGCCTCCAGCTTGCCCGCTTCCGTCTGCGCTACGGCGAGCTGGTAGCGCGCCCAGAGCCGCTCGCTGGGCTGCCCCTCTGCGTCGGCGGCCTCCGCTGCCCAGGCGCCTATACGCAGCGCCTCATCGCGCCGACCGTGGGCGCGCCATGCCTCGCCCAGCGACTCCGCCAGATCGAGCGTCAGCCGCGAGTGGCCATGCGCGTGCGCCCAGGTGAGCGCGCCCATCAGCCCGGCCGCCTCGGCCTCCAGCCCGGCGCGGCCTTCGTAGCCGCTGTGGTCGCGGGCGTAGGCCAGCCACCAGCCTGCCATCGCCAGCCCCAGCGCCTGCTGCACGCTCGCTGGCTCATCGGCCAGGCGCGAGGCGAGCCGCTGGCGAGTCTGTGGATGCAGGCGCAGTCGTCCTGCCGCCATCGCCTCCACCGCGCCCACACCGATCAGCGCGTCCAGCGCCTGCGCGGCTGGCGCGCGCCAGTCCTCCGTCACATCCTGCGCGCGATGCGGGCGCGGCGCTAGCGGTGGATTGCTCCCATCATCGGCCGTCGCTGCCTCCGCCTCAGCCGCGTCGGCTTCGACGGCGATGCGCGCCACGGCCAGCGCCGCCGCGCGCGGGAAGGTCGCGCCGTCGATCAAGGTCAGGCCGAGCAGGGTGCGGCGCTGCGCGGGCGAGAGCGCCAGCCAGAGGCGGTCGATGCGTGCGCGCAGGCTGGCTGCCGCGCCGCGTTCGGCGTCGGCCTGCGCCTCGGCGAGCGCCGCGCCCAGTTCGACGCCGTAGACGCCGATCATCGCCGCCGTCAGATCGATCAACAGAGGCAGGCCGCCGAGCGCCTGAGTCAGCGGTGCGATCAGCGGCGTCTCATCCGCCAGCGGGCGCTGCGCGGCGCGCAGACGCAGCCGCTCGGTGAAGAGCTGCTCGGCATCGGGCGCGGCCAGCGGCGGCAGCGCGTACAGTGACAGTCGGGAATCGCCGATGGGCTGGCGCGTGGTGAGCAGCAATGTGACGTAGCCGCCCAGCAGCGTATCCAGCAGGGCGGCGAGGTCCAGCGTCGGCTCGATGTTATCCAGCGCCAGCAGCGTGGCAGGGCGATTGGGTGAGCGCAACCCCGCGATCAGTTCAGCCTCGCGTGTCTCGGGGTCGAGCGCGGCCAGCGCCCGCTCCTCGCGCAGTCCGCGCGCCACCCGCGTGATGACCTCGGCCAGCCCGCTATCGCCGCTCAGCGCCTCGCACGAGATCCACGCCGCGCCGCCCGCGAAGAGGTGGCGCTCGGCGGCGCGCGACGCTATCTCTACCGCGAAGATGGTCTTGCCGACGCCCGGGACGCCGCCGCTGTGAACGCAGAGCGCCTTGCCCGCTGCCATATATTCCAGCGCGTGGTCGAGGTCGACGTCGCGCCCGATGACCCGCGCGACGCGCGGCGCGCCCTCCGGCGCGAACACACCGATGGGTGCGCCTGGCGCCAGCGCCACGATGATCTCGCCCGCGCGGGTCGCCCGGCTCAGCGGATCGAGCGCTGCGGATGCGGCGGGCGCCGACGTCGCCAGCAACGTCTCCAGCGGATCAGCCCGCAGCGGGCGCGAGGCGGCGGGCAGTCGCGACAGCGCGCCACGCAGCCAGCCAGACGCTCGCGAGCGCTGCGGCGTCTCAGGCGGCTCGCGAGCGTCGATCAACTCGGCTGGCTCGCCAGTCACAGCCGTCGTGTCCGCGCTGTGCGGGTCATTCGGTGTGGGGAATGGGGCCTGCGGAGTCGCCTGGTCATCGTCCGCCATCCCACCGACCTCCCAATGCGTCGTCGTGTGCGTTGCCTGCCTGTTCGGGCGCCTTCCTCCGGCCAGCATAACAGAGCGACGGAGCGTCCGGCAAGCGCGCTAGCCCGGCGTCCTCAGCCGCCCAGCGTGCTCACCAGCGCCGCCACCAGAAAGATGGCCGCAACAAAGATCAGGATCAGGATGATGAGCCGCTTGACGCGCGGGATCTCCGCCCACGGGCGAATGTCGCGCCAATAGACCAGAAACGCCGCGCCCACGCAGAGAAACGCGCCGCCGACCAGTTGGGAGCCAGTAAAGAGCGCCACCAGCCCAGCCACAGCGAAGAACGCGCCGATGTACGGGTTGAAGGTCTGCGCTGGTGGACGGGACTGGGGATTCATGACGCTCTATTCTCCTCGGTTGCGCATCGAGCCAGGGTTTGGCGCCCGCCCGGAGCGCTTCGGGAACGTTCGCGGCGGGCGGTGTCCATGATACACTGCTCACGCGCGTGTGACGAGTCGGCCAGGAGCGGCCACTCTGGTTCGGTCGGCTTCGATTCTGCTCTGGAGCCTACCAGAACCTTTGATGAAGCAATCATCGTTTGCAAGGCGTCGGGTGTATCACTCTCTGCAGGGGAAAGTACTCTGACCGGACAAGACTTCGAAGACGCCGAGCTGCTCGCGCGGATCGCGGAGGGCGACACCGAGGCGCTCGCCACAATCTATGATCGCTACCAGCGAGCTGTGTATAGCCTCTGCGACCGCGTGACTCGCGATCAGGGTGCGGCGGAGGAGATAACACAGGAAGTGTTCGTGCGCCTGTGGAAGAGCGCGGCGAGCTTCGAGCCGGGCAAAGGCCGTGTCAGCGCATGGCTGCTGCGCATCGCACACAATCTGGCGCTGAACGAGGTGCGGCGGCGCTTCAGTCGTCCGGTGATTGCCTATGAGGCCGACTGGGAGGTGGAGTCGGGCGGCGTCGCGGACGCCGATCAGCAGCGCGACCCGGCGATGGCTGCGTGGCTGAGCGAGCGCGCCGTGGCCATTCGTGCGGCGCTGAGCCAGCTCCCCGCGCCACAGCGTCAGGCGATTGAGCTGGCGTTTTTCGATGGCCTGACGCAGGCCGAGATCGCCGCAGCGGTGGGTGATCCGCTGGGAACGGTGAAGAGTCGCATTCGTATTGGCATGCAGCGGCTGCGCGAGGTGTTGCTGGCGGCTGGGATCGATGAGGTGAGGTGAGAGCCATGCAAGAGCCACATGTGACTGACCTCATCCCAGCCTACGTCCTGGGAGCGCTCGAACCCGAAGAAGTAGACATGGTCGAGCGGCATCTGGAGGGGTGCGCGGCGTGCAGCGCCGAGCTGCGCGCCCAGCGGCGCATCGCAGAGGAGTTGCTGGTAGCGCCTGCTCAGCGTAGCGCCCCACCGCAGGTGCGCGAGCGGCTGCTGGAGCAGATTCGCGCGCTGGGCGCCGCGCCATCCGCGCAGGGCGCGCTCCCCGCCGCTGCCGCCGCCGAGCAGACGCCTCAGGCGACGCCGCAGCCCGCCCCGCGCTCATCGAACCGCATCGCGCGGGCCTGGCAGGCGGCGTTTGGCCGCGCGGGCGCATCCACTGACGATGATGAGGCCGACCAGGAGCTGCGCGACCTGATGCTCGACCCGGAGAGCATCGTCATCGCCGTCAGCGGCACGCCAGACGCGCCCGCAGCCTCTGCACGCCTGATCGCCAGCCCCCAGCGCGGCAAGGCTGTGCTGTTGGCGAGCGGGCTGAAAGCGCCCGGCGCCGGACGGGCCTATCAGATCTGGTTCCTGCGCAATGGCCAACCCGTTCCCAACGCGCTCTTCGCAGTGGATCGTCGCGGGCGCGGCCTCAGCCTGGCCACACTGGGCGCTCCGCTCGGTTCCTTCGATACTGTCGCCGTGACGCAAGAGCCAGAGGGCGGCAGTCCCAGCCCCACCGGGCCGATCGTGCTGGCGGGCGCCCTGCGCTCGGCGTGAGGCCGTCGCCTCAATCCACCGAGACGTCGATCTGATAGGCGGCTGAGGTGAAGGTGGTCGGCGCGATGGGCGAGACGATCAGCGTGACATGAGTCACGTCGCCGCCGAAGCTCAGGAAG
>DATAED010000055.1:0-2672 GCA_036258195.1 Ktedonobacterales bacterium | reverse complement strand
ACCGCCGCAGGTAGCGCTGGTGGATATGCGCATGCAGGGCGACCCCTATGCGGGCGTCGAGCTGATACGCCAGATACGTGCGCTGAGTCCGGCGACGGCCTGCCTGGCGCTGACAGCCAGCGATCGGCGCGGCGACCTGCTCCCCAAAGCCTTCTACGCGGGCGCGCACGGCTACTATCGCAAAGGCTACGTGCTTGGCAATGAGTTACCGCAAATCGTGCGGCGACTGGCCGAGGGCGCCTGGGATCTGGATCCTGAGATGGCCGCACGTATCTTGCGCGATAGTAGCTCCGAAGCCTCCTCATCCTTCACGCCCCACGAACGCGACCTGCTCCGCCGTATCGCCTCTGGCGCCACCGCCGACGCCCTGGCCTCTACCTTTCACGAGCAACCTGCGAGCATCCACACCAGCATTCGGAATATCATGGGCAAGGCGCAGGCGGCGCGCTCCGCCGAGATCGAGCGCCTGGGTGGACGCTTGCGCCCGTGAATCCGCCTGACGTGAGTCCGCTTGAGATGAATCTTTCTGGAGAGCAGCAGATGACCGACGAGCCGCAGACAGCGCCGACCACGCTCACTGTGATGGTCGTGGAAGACGACCCCTTCGCGCTGGAGCGCATCACGCTGCTGCTACGCGCCGACGACATCGAGCTGGTGGGCGTCTGCGCCACCCCGGACGACGCGCTGGCGCTCGCCACGCGCCGACGCCCCAACGTCGCGCTGATCGACATGCGCCTGCAGGGCGATCCGCGTGCGGGCGTGGAGCTGATTCGCGAGCTGCGCGCGGTCAGCGAGGAAACGATCTGTGGCGTCATCACGGCGACTGATACGCAGGGCGACCTCTACGCCGACGCCTTCAACGCGGGCGCGCACGGCTACAGCCTCAAGGGCGAAGGCGACCTGCGCGATCTGGTGCGGCGGCTGGCGGCTGGCGATTGGGTGGTGGATAGCAACGTCTCGGCGCGCTACGTGACGCGCGGCGCCCGCGCCTTGCAGTGGCCCGCACGCACACCTGCCTCCCGCGAGCCACAGCTCACCGGGCGCGAGATGGAGACGCTGGCGCTGGTGGCACAACAGCTCAGCACGCACGAGATCGCCCTGCGCATGGTCATCTCGGAAAACACCGTCAAGACGCACATCGCCCACATCATCGACAAGCTACAGGTGCAGAACCGCGATCAGGCCGTGCTCTATGCCGTGCTGAAGGGCTATCTGAACCCGATCCGCTAGCTCCTCGATCCCCGCATCGCCGCATCACCGCAAGGATGACATCCAGCGGATGACACCCCGCGTATGACGCCGCCCGCATGACCCCAACGCCCGACAATTCACCGCCAACGATCATTCCCTGCGCGATGGCTGCCGCCTGCTTTCCTGGGTACGCTATGGGGGCGACGGAAACGCCGGGCGGTCACGACGGCCAGCTCCGCGAGTGTGATCCCGTCGCAACCGAGAGACGATGACTTCGACAGGACGAGGAGGGCGCAAAATGCAGTACTTCATGCTCGCGAGCGCAATCATGGCTGCGCTTGGTGGGATGATGGCGCTGGCCTTCCGTGTTGTGCGTCTCCCACGGGGTTCCCAGGGCAAGCGTGGCGCGACCAGCGCCCGCCGGGCGACCACACACGAGCCAACCCAGATCTTGCTCAACCATGTGACGGATGAGTACAAGCGGCACACGATGGCTCTGCGTGAGGCGCAAAATCTGCGCCGCGCCCGCAATGAGGCCGATGCGCTCTTCCGCCTGGTGAACGAGCGCATCCAGCACGCCGAGGCCGCGCGTCGGCTGGGTCAGCACGTGCTGCCGAGCCTCGGTGGCCGCGTGCGCCAGTGGATCGATCAGGCGCGTCTGGACGTGATGGCCGACACCGTGCGGCGCGAGGTCGCGGAGGTTCGCCTGCCGACCCAGAGCCGCCCGCTCACCCAGGATCGCGGTCTTGGCCGCCTCATCACCTGGGCGCGTGGTGGCCCGCAGATGGGCGCTCCGCACGAGCTGGTGCTGTACCACCGCGATCAGCGCGAGCACTACCGCCTGGCGATGGTGCAGGCGCGTCGCTTCGTGCGCGACCAGAAGCAGGCCGAGGCCCGCGCCATCCTCGCGATGGAGCAGACGCATCACCTGCGCATGAGCCGCGAGCTGAAGGGGCGTTTCGCCCTGGGATTAGCTGATGGCGTGTCAAATGACGGCGTCACCGACCCGTCGCTGATCGCCATCCTGAACTGAATCAACAATTGAAGAGCGTTTCTCAACGGGGCCCCACGCCGGTTTGCTGGCGTGGGGCTTCCTGCACAGCTGGGCCGCCTTTGACGCCACCGCGCCAGCCCACATACAATGAGGGTCGGTGAAGTGAATCAGGGTCAGATCAGGATGCGCGACGCCCCGCGCGAGGATGCAGGCAGATCATGGCGAATGGCGTGGAGGAGACGGCACAGGCGACGAGTCAGGCAGCGACTCAGGCGGAGCTCAGCCCAGAGCTCGCGGCGAAATATGGGCGCCTGCGCGAGATCGTGCGCGAACTGGGGTCGGTGCTGGTCGCCTACTCTGGCGGCGTGGATAGCGCACTGCTGCTGAAGGTGGCCACCGACGAGCTGGGCGAGCGGGCCATCGGCGCGCTGGCCTCCTCCGAAGCCTACGATGAAGAGGAGACGCGCGAGGCGCTGACGGTGGCGCG
>DATAED010000054.1:0-18471 GCA_036258195.1 Ktedonobacterales bacterium | reverse complement strand
CAGAGCCTCCCGGGCGCCATTTCCTGTGTGCTGAGGCAGTGGTCGTACCCCCGTGCGGCCCGATGACGGGTTTCCCTTGACTGCCCACCGCTGGTCAGCGACCAGCGGTGTACCCATGCCTCAAGTCGAACATTGGTTTTGTTAGGCGCTCTTAGCTGGCGCACCCATCACGGCGCCGATCATCTGGTAAGGTATCATGGAGGCGCCAGGTAGTGACGCGGCAGTGAAAGAGCGGATTCGCGTGATCTTCAGTACGATACAGGACGCGGTGGGAATCGTTCGCTCGGGCAATCGCATCTTTGTGCAGGGAGCGTGCGCAACGCCGACGCCGTTACTCGAAGCGCTGGTAGAGCGGGGAAACGAACTGCACGATGTAGAACTCGTCCATCTGCATACGTATGGCCCCACGCCCTATACCGATGCGCAGTGGAAGGGCCACTTCCTCTTGCGAGCGTTCTTCGTCGCCGAGAACACACGCGCCGCCGTCAACGCGGGTCGGGCCAGCTACACTCCGGTCTTCCTCTCAGACGTACCTGCTCTCTTCGCGCCGGGTAGCCAGTTGCCCATTGATGTCGCGTTCGTTCAGGTATCGCCCCCCGACGCGCATGGATACTGCTCGCTTGGGCCATCGGTAGATGTGACGTGGGCGGCAGTGGATACGGCTACGCATGTCGTGGCATTGGTCAATCCGCAGGTTCCGCGCACACATGGGAGCAGCTTCATCCACAGCTCACACCTGACGCACGCAGTCGCCTGGGATAAGCCGCTCTATGAGGTCGAGCGTCGCGCTCCCGACCCGATTCAGACACGTATCGGCGAGCACATCGCAGAGATGATCGAGGACGGCGCAACGCTGCAATTGGGCATTGGCGCCATACCTGACGCTGTGCTGCAAGCGCTGTCGAATCATACTGACCTGGGCATCCACTCCGAAATGTTCTCGGATGGTGTGCAAGACCTGGTCGAGCGAGGCGTCATCACTGGCGCACGCAAGTCGCTTGATCGTGGCAAGATCGTGGCGAGCTTCGTCGTGGGAAGTCGTCGGCTGCTGGATTTCATTGACGACAACCCGATGGTGGAGATGCGCCCGTCGGACTATACCAACAACTCCAGCATCATCCGACAGTTCGAGCACATGGTCGCGATCAATAGCGCCATTCAGGTCGATCTGACTGGCCAAGTCTGCGCCGAATCGTTGGGAACCACGCTCTACAGCGGCGTCGGCGGACAGATGGACTTCCTGCGCGGCGCGGCGCTGTCTCCGCGCGGTCGCCCGATCATCGCGCTCCCCTCGACCGCGCGTGTCTCCTCCTCGATGAAGAGCGCAACCACAGGCGCGCAACCATTCCCCGTATTTCCAGACGAGCTTGGCGCGCCCGAGACTGCCGATGGACAGGTTTCGCGCATTGTGCCGCTGCTCAGTCCAGGCGCGGCGGTCACGACATCGCGCGCGCATGTCCACTACGTGGTGACTGAATACGGCATCGCGGCGCTACATGGTCGCGACCTCGCTGAGCGTGCGCGCAGCCTCATCAACATCGCGGCGCCGGAGTTCCGCGAACATCTGGAGCGGGCCGCGATAAGCCTGCACCTGATCTTATGATCTGATGATCTGATGATCTGATGGGTGCGGTTGATGCCAGCGCAACGAAAGCGACGGTATAGTATCAGCGCCAGAGTGAGCGATGCACGAGAGTTGATCGAGGAGAAGTATCTGATGGCTGACACAGAGACACACGTTCCGCAGGTTGGGAGCATGGCGCCCGACTTTACGCTGCCTGCTGGTAACGGCTCGCGGGTAGCGCTGGCCGATCTACGGGGCAAGACCGTACTGCTATACTTCTATCCCAAAGATGACACCCCTGGCTGCACGACCGAGGCCTGCGGATTCCGCGATTCCTGGGGCGCGCTCCAGGCGAAGGGCGTGGTGGTGCTGGGGGTCAGCCGCGACGATGTGAAGTCGCACCAGAAGTTCGCGAAGAAGTACAGCCTGCCCTTCCCGCTGCTGGCCGACGAGGACGGCGCGGTGGTGCAGCGCTATGGCGTCTGGGGGGAAAAGAGCATGTACGGCAAGACGTACATGGGGATAGCGCGCACCAGCTTCCTGATCCTCCCCGATGGCACGATTGGCCATGTCTGGGAGAAGGTGAAGCCCGATGGCCACGCCGCTGAGGCGCTGGCGGCGGTGGAAGCGCTGGGCGCATAGCGCCAGAGGACGTGCTGTGAATATCGCGGTATTCGCCGACCTGCACGGGCGTGTGCTGCTGGCGTTCATGCTCTGCGCGCGCTGGCAGCGCGAGACGGGCGAGCGGCTCACCGCGATCTTCCAGGCGGGCGATCTGGCGGCGTATCCGGATGCGTCGCGGCTGGATCGCGCGACGATGCGCCATGCGCAGCGCGATGACGACGAGCTGGGCTTCCTGCGCGACTTCGTCGAGCCACGCGACGAGGTGGCCAGCCGCCTCGCCGAGGCGGCCTGCCCGCTGATCTTCGTGCGCGGCAACCATGAGGATCACGCCTGGCTCGACACGCTGGAGCGTGAGGCGACCGGGCCAACCTTCCCCATCGACCCCTACCAGCGCATCTTCTGCCTGCGCACTGGCATGCCCTACACCCTGGCCGAGGATGACGCCAGCCTGACGACCCTGGGCATCGGGCGGATCGGCGTTCCCGTCGGCGCACGCCACGATGACCACGCGAAGTATGCGCAGCTCCACGAGCTGGAGCGACTGTGTGCGCTGGGGTCAGCGCAGGTGGACATCTTGCTGACGCACGATGTGCCGCCGACCAACCGCAACCGGCGCAGCCAGGGCATGGACGACATTCGCCTGATGCTCGACGCCTACCAGCCGATCTACCACCTCTACGGACATACGGATGAGCCGCACCGGCGCGAGCTGGACGCCAACGGCGTGACCATCGCCATCCGTATGGCCGACCTCAACTGGAATCGCCATGAGCCGGGCAAGCCGCTCAACCCCGGCGTGATGGGCATCCTGCGCTGGCGCAATCGCGCCGACCACGCCTTCGAAGTGGTCGAGGCGCGCTGGCTGCGCGAGTATAGCGCGAACGGCTGGCGCTGGCAGTAGGCGGCGCAACATCCACGCTACGCGCTTTGGCCTACACTGATTTGCCCATGAAATATCCGGGCAGTGATGCTATGCTTGCCCACATTCATCAGGAGCGGGTGCGCTGTAGCTGGAGCCTCGGTCGTTCATGCAGTGTGGCGGTGAGCGTGGAGTGGGAACGACACGACTCACACAGCGCACGTAGAGCGGACGATCCTACGCAGCCACGGCGCGGTCGCTGTTCGCCGGGTCTGTGTGCTGTTCGCGCCATGCGCGACAGCTTCACAAGGGAGGACGCTCTATGCGCATTCCATCCTCTGCCCATTTCTCCGATGAAGATGTCCCACGTCTGCGGCCAGCAGGCGGCCACGCGCACTTCTGGGAGCGCGCATTCTCCCGACGTCAGGTGTTGACCTCTGCGGCGGCCGGCACTGCGGTCGCACTGGGGACAGGGCTCTTCTCGCCAGATGTGGTGAGCGCCAGGGGGGCGTTCGTGGCGCCCAGGCCGATACCAGAGACCCTCTTCCCCAATGCGCCCTTCCATGTGCTGGATCCGGGCGGCGAGGAACCCTCTACCATCACCGACTTCAACGGATTCGTCGGAGCCACAGAGCTTCAGGGAACTGGCACGGACGGCCTGCTCTTCGATGTCGACATGCGCTTCATGCAGGGCGCCTATGTCGGGGTGGATGGCAAAGTCCACCATGATACGTTCGGCTTCGTCTGACTGGATGTCTATCGAGGTCAGTTTGACTTCACCAACTTCTCGACCCAGATTCACGACTTCAACCCCGGGATCTTCCCGTTTCCCGATGGCGTATTCTGGACCGTCCCGATACCGCGCAGCGCTGTGCGAGTGAATCTGGGCGCAGGCTCGGCCAGCCTGAGTATGTCTGGCCAGCACGTCCGCGATTTTGGGAGCATCCTGAACTCCCTGGGCAACGGGCCAAATGCGCCCGCGACCGTCTCCTATACCATCCACTGGCATGGCGTGCGGCAGCGGCGTCAGGTTCACAATGAGACGCTGCATGTCGCCGGGCTATTCCTCGACACTGGCGCGCACATCGAATGGACGGGTCGCAACGAGGCGACCGGCTTCACGTTCACGGCGGACACCGCGGGCCAGCACGTCGTTTCGGCGCAGATCGGCCACGAGCGCAACGGTGTCTTCTTTGACTAGCCGCGACCTCACCCCCTGTCCCCCTCTCCCGCCGCAGCGGGGGAGGGGCTGGGGGCCGTCAGCCTTGGCTGTTCTGGATCAGCAGGGGGATGAGGTTGGCGGCGTCGGGCGTGCCGAGGCCAGTGGTGGGATCCCAGCCGGTGGTCGCCTGATAGCCCTGCACATCCACCTGGCCAGAGACGGAGTTGTTGCCGTCGGTCACATCGCGGAAGGCGCTGCTATACGAGGATGACGCGCCGATCTTGTAGAGCGAGGGATTGATGTAGCCCAGCGGCTTGCCCGCCACCTGATCGGCGATGGCCATCACGCCAGCCCACAGCGGCGAAGCGGCGCTGGTGCCACCCGCCAGCGTCCAGTGGCCACCGAAGTAGATCGCCAGCCCGGTGCTGGGGTCGGCGGCGGCGGCGACATCGGGCACGCCGCGCTTGCCATTGAGAATCTGCTGGTCGCTCTGCGGCAGCCCCTGCTGGAAGGAAGGCATCGCGAAGAAGCGGCTCACGCCGCCGCCGCTGGCGCCATTGCCATTGTTCCACACGACCTCGGTATAGGATCTGCCATTCTGAGAAAGTGTGGTGCCACCGACCGCCGTGACCCACGGACTGTCATCCGGGAAGCTGGTGGTGACCGTCGACGAGAGCGGGCCAGGGTTGCCATTCACGAAGCTCACGTAGTCGGTCGCGCCGTTGTCGCCGGAGCTGCCGAAGAAGGTGATGCGATCCTGGGTCGTCGCCTGCTGATAGAACGTCTCCCACTGCGCCAGCTCGGCCTGGCCCGCCGCGTCGTTCAGCGACACCTCAGATGCGGCCCAGCTCTGCGACACAACGTTGCCCAGGCGATGATCCACAGCGTACTGTTCGAGCTGCAGGAACTGCGGCAGCCCCTGCACGCCCTCGGTCTCATCGACCGGGCTGGTCAGCACGACGATGCTGGCCTCTGGCGCGATGGCATGCACGATCTCCACGTCGAGCGAAGTCTCGGCCTGCCAGCCCTGCATCTCGGTGTTGGCTGAGTCAAAGGGGACGGTACCGAGAGGGCTGATGATCTGGAGATTAGGCGTCGGCAGGTTGAATTGCTGGTCGAAGACGTCGAGATCGTGCTTGAGCGTGGGGCTGCCATACGATTCGATCAGCACGACGGTCTGGCCCTGGCCACGCTTGCCGCTGTCATAGAGTGAGGTGACACCGTAGGCGGCGCGCATCTGCTGCGGCGTATAGACCGAGCAATTGCCACAGCCGATGTCGGGGGCGACTTCGGTTCCATCGGTCGAAGCGCCTGGCGTCGAGTTTTTCAACACGATACTCGGCGTGCCACACGCCGCCAGCGTCGCCGCCATCAGCGCCATCACCACCATCAGGCGCCATCGTCCTGTCAGCCTCGTCGGCATCGGAGCTCCCTCATTCTTCACACACAGCTCGCGGTTGGCGCGCGTTGCCGCGCACAGCCACGGTAGCCTATCATTCAAACAGCGTCAAGGGGCAGCCCCCACCCCCAGCCCCTCCCCCGCTTTGCGGGAGAGGGGAGCCAGACGGCCGGCGCCCGGCTGAAGCGTCCGGCTCTCGCTGTGCGGGAGAGGGGAGCCAGTACGGGCCGCAGGAGAAATGTGCAGTGGCGCCACGCATCGCCAGGGTCTTTTCGGAGAACAACCTCTACCAGTACATTGATACGCTAAGGCGCCGACGCGAGAAACGGCAACATGAGGGCGTCTTCTTCCTCGAAGGCGTGCGTCCCATCAATCAGGCGTTGGCGCAGGGCTGGCGCGTGACGACCTTCGCCTATGCGCCAGAGCGCGGGCTGTCGAGCTGGGCGCGTGACATCCTGGCGCAGTCACAGGCCGAGACGCATGTGGAGCTGCCGACCGCGCTGCTGGCCAAACTCAGCAACAAGAGCGAGCCATCGGAGCTGCTGGCGCTGCTCGCGATGCCCGCCGATGACCTGGCGCGCATCGCGCTCGCGCCTGACCTGCTGGTGGTCATCTGCGACCGTACAGCCAGCCCCGGCAACCTGGGCAGCATCATCCGCTCGTGCGACGCGCTCGGCGCGCATGGCGTCATCATGACGGGACACAGCGTCGATCTGTATGATCCGGAGACGATTAGCGCCAGCGTCGGCTCGCTCTTCGCGCTGCCCGTGGTGCGGCTGCCCTCGCCACGAGCGCTGGCGCCGTGGATGGAGCAGGCGCGGCAGCGGCTTGGCGGGCTAACAATGGTGGGCTGCGATGAAGCGGGTGAGACGCTGCTGTGGCAGCCGGATTTTCGCGGGCCGACGCTGCTGGTGATGGGCAATGAGAAGTGGGGCATGAGCGCGGCGTACCGCGAGCAGTGCGATATCATCACACGCATCCCGATGGCTGGCTCGGCGTCGTCGCTGAACGTCGCCTCGGCCACCTCGATCTTCCTCTACGAGATCGCTCGCCAGCGCGGCCGGGCCGCTGGCTCGCGCTGAAGCGGCGCATGGTACACTGCCATGCGGGAACCGACCGCGCCAGCCGCTGCTGTAGCATGACAAGGGAAGGAGCGCACACTCATGGGATGTCTTCTTGCGCTGTTCGCCCGCGTGGCGCTACTCGTCCTCTGGACACAGACACAACTGATCAACCGCGCGTTCCATGGCGGCTGGATTCTGCCGCTGCTGGGCATCATCTTCCTACCCATCACTGCGATGGTCTACGCCGTCGTCTACGCGCTGGCTGGTGGCGTCAGCGGCTGGGCCTGGCTCTGGGTCGCGCTGGCGGTGCTGTTCGATCTGGGCATGCACGGCTCCGGCGCGAGCGCGAACCGCAAGCGATTCACCAGCTATCGGGCTGAGCGCGTTTGAATCCGGGCGACCTCATCCCCTGGCCCCCGCTCGCATGAAGAGCGGGGGAAACGTTCATCGTATTTCTACCCCGTGTGGAGGTTTATGGCGGTCATGACCGATTCTCAGCAGACTCCCAACGCCGATGCGCGCCCGCGCGTGATGGCGATCTTTGCGCACCCCGACGACGCCGAGTTCATCTGCTCCGGTACCATCGCGCGCTTCGTGAAGGGCGGCTACCGTGCGCAATATGTGCTGGCCACCAGCGGCGATAAGGGCAGCGACGACCGCAGCGCCACACCTGAGCAGCTCGCCACCACACGCGAGGCCGAGCAACTGGCCGCTGCGAAGATCCTGGGCGTGGAGGAAGTGACCTTCCTGCGACATCATGATGGCGAGGTCGAGGTCAGCATCGCATTCCGCCGCGAGCTGGCCAAAGTTCTCCGTGAGGGGCGGCCCGATGTCGTGCTGACCTTCGATCCGTGGCAGCGCTACCAGATACATCCCGATCACCGCGCGGTGGGACAGACGGTGCTGGACGCGGTGGCCGCCGCGCGCGACCACATGTACTATCCAGAGCAGTTGAGCGAAGCGCTGAGCGAGCATCGTGTCCACAACGTCTACTTCTTCGCCACCGACAATCCCAACTACTATGTGGACATCACCGACGTGATCGAGACGAAGATCGCGGCGCTGCTGGCGCACAGCAGCCAGATTCGCGCCGAGGGCATCGCCGAGCGGATACGCGCGCGGGCCAGCGCGGTAGGCCAGCAGATCGGCGTGGAGTACGCTGAGGCGTTCCACTACCTGCCCATGATGCAGCCGCCCGCGCTCAAGCGCCATCCCACATGGTAGACAGCGCTGCTGGTAGCATCGGCGACACGCCCGGCGAGGTTGTCGCGGCCTTCGTGGAGCGCTTCCCCGGCAGGATTCAGAGCTGCTACACGCTGGGAAGCTACGCCGACGCCAGCGCCATCAGCGCCAGCGACCTCGATCTGACCATCGTCTTCGCGGGCGCGCTGACGGCGGAGGAGCGCGCGGCGGCGGTGGAGCTGGCGGCGGCGTGTGTGCGCCGCAGCGCTGTGGAGCTGGACATCGAGGCGCGAGATGAGCGCACGCTGGCGCTGGGCGTCAGCCCCAACTTCAAGCTGGGCAGCGCGCTCGCCTGGGGCGACGACATCCGCGAGCGCGTCCCGCTGATGTCGCTGGCGACGTGGACGCGCGACCGCATGCACTCGTCATGGTGGCGCATCGCGCGGCTCTTCGCCCGCCCGCGGGTCATCACGCTGCCGCTGGAGTATCCTGAGCCAGCGGACGCCTTTCGCGGTTATGCGCGCCGCACCCTGCGCAGGCCCGATGGCGTGGAGGTTCCCTGCACGCGCGACCTGATCCGTCTGGTCGGCTGGGCCGCGACGGGGCTGCTTGCGCTACAATGTGGCGTCTATGTAGCGCGCAAACGCGACGCCCACCTGCTCTACCGCGAGCACATCGGCGGCGCGTGGGCGGAGCTGGTCGAGCAGACGTACACACTGTGCCGCCAGCGCTGGGGCTATCTGATTCCAGAGGAGCCAACCGAGCGCGCGCAGCTCCAGCGCCTCTGCGACCAGACGCTGGGCTTCGAGCGTGCGTTTGTAGAGGTGTATCGTCCGTACCTGCTCGGCGAGCTGGCGAGCGACGACGCGGAGGCTGTGCGCTGCGCCGTGGAGGTGATGGGCCGCGCGCCGCTGCGCGACGACGCGGTGAGCGCGGCGCTGGAGCGCGTCGGCGCCAGTGAGGTTCCGCCAGTCGGAGTTGGAGAGAGGTAGCATGCGGGTACTGGTCATCGGCTCGGGCGCGCGCGAGCACACGCTGTGCTGGGCGCTGAGCCGCTCGCCCCGGCTCAGCAAGCTCTACTGCGCGCCAGGCAACGGCGGCACGGGGAGCGTGGCCGAAAATGTCAGCCTCGATCCCATGGACTTCGTGGCCTGCGCCGACTGGGCCGCGCGCAACAACATCGACCTGACGGTGATCGGGCCGGAAGACCCGCTCAGCGGCGGCATCGTGGATGTCTTCGAGAAGCGCGGGCTGGCGGTCTTCGGGCCGACGATGGCGGCGGCGCGCATCGAGGGCAGCAAGCTGTGGTCAAAGTCGCTGATGGAGCGGGCGGGCGTGCCAACAGCAGCGGCGGTGCGCTTCACCGATCACAGCGCGGCGAGCGCCTGGGTGCGCCAGCGCGCAGCCAACGCCGAGCCATTCCCGCTGGTGGTGAAGGCTGACGGGCTGGCGGCGGGCAAGGGCGTCTTCATCGTGGAGAACGAGCGCGACACGTTGACAGCGCTGGATCACCTGATGGTGGAGCAGACGCTGGGCGCGGCGGGCGCGAGCGTGCTGATCGAAGAATTCATGCAGGGGGTCGAGCTGTCGCTCTTCGCGCTGACCGATGGCGAGCGCATCTATCCGCTGGCCCCCGCCTGCGACTACAAGCGTGCCTACGATGACGATGAGGGAGGCAATACAGGCGGCATGGGCGCCTACTCGCCACCCAAATTCGCCACGCCGGAGCTGCTGGCGACCATCGAACGGGAGATATTGCGACCCACCGTAGCGGCGCTGGCCGTCGATGGCTCGCCCTTCCGGGGCCTGCTCTACGCTGGGCTGATGATTACCAGCGAGGGGCCAAAGGTGGTGGAGTTCAACTGCCGCTTTGGCGACCCGGAGACGCAGGTAGTGCTGCCTCGCCTGCAGAGCGATCTGCTGGAGCTGTGCGCTGCTGTGGCCGCTGGCCAACTGGATACGGTCGCGCCGCCCGTCTGGAGCGCGGAGGCCACCTGCGGCGTGGTCGTGGCGTCGGGCGGCTATCCAGAGGCGTATGAGAAGGGCAAGCCCATCAGCGGACTGGAGACGCTGGACGATGACATCCTGGTCTTCCATGCTGGAACCCGGCGTGCAGAGGACGGGACGCTCGTCACGTCTGGCGGGCGCGTGCTGACACTGGTGGCGCGCGGCGCATCGGTCGAGGCGGCGCGCGAGCGGGTCTACGCCAACATCGCGCGCGTGCAGTTCGCCGGGGCGCGCTGGCGGAGTGACATCGGGGCGCGTGAGGCGTAGTTATAGAAGGGACGACCTCACTCCCAGCCCCTCGCCCCGTGGGAGAGCGGGAAACAGATATGAGCGTGGTCAGGAGTCAGCGCTGTGGTGATCGAGGAGCGAGCGGAGCCAGCGGCCAGCCGGATGGTGTCGGCTCTGCGCGGCCTGCCTGCTCGCCTGCCGACTCGCTGGCGCTGGCGGCTGCTGATCGCCGCTGGGGTCGCCGCCTACTATCTGCTCTGGGCGCTGACCGCCTTCGATAAGGTCAATCCGACCGATCTGGACATCTTCTTTCTGCCAGCGGCGCACATCGCGCTGGGCGGGCGTCCGCTGGATGTCTACACGCTGCGGGTCGGCTCGCTCTATCCGAACGCCAATGGCCCACTGGGGCTGGTTCCGGTGACACTGGCAGCCTGGCTGGCGCAGTGGCGCGGCTGGCTGGGCGACCCGATGCTGCGGCGCATGCTGGTCTTCGCGGTCTGCGCGCCGTTCCCGCTGCTGGTCGGCTGGGAGGGCGCACGCGCGGTGGATCGCTTCGGGCCGCCGCTGCGTGGAGCGGCGCGGGCGCTGCTCTGGCTGCCCGTCATCCTCTCGCCGCTGCTCTGGCTCGATGCGCTCTACTACGGGCATATCGAGCAGAGCATTGTCGTGTGGCTCGCGCTGGCCGCCACGCGCCTGCTGTCCGATGCGCGCTATCTGCGGGGCGGCGCGCTGCTGGGGCTGGCGCTGCTGGCGCGCAGCGACACCGCGCTGATCATCCTGGCGCTGGGGCTGACGCTGCTGGTCTGGCGGCGCTGGCGCGGCGCGCTGCTGACCGCGCTGGCGGCAGGCGCGACGCTGCTGCTGGGGCTGACTCCCTTCCTGCTGGCGGATGGCCATGATGTCGTCTTCTCGCTCTTCACCTTTCGCGGCGCGCTGCCGGTGGGTGGCGGCGACCTGTGGAGTCTCAACGGATCGGCGATGTTCATCGCCGTCGCCCAGCGCTTCGATGCGCTCTTCACGCTGCTCTTTGCCGCGCTGCTCATCCTGCTGGCGCATGCCGCGCATCCCAGGCTCGACCTGAATATGCCCGATATCTACGGGCTGCTGGCGCTGGCCAGCTTCTGCTTCGCCCTGCTGATCAAGACGCTGTGGCCGTACTACTTCCTGGAGAGCGCGCTCTTCGCGACGGTCTGGGCGCTGGCCGCCATGCCACGCCGCGCAGGCGAGCCGGGCGGCGTCTCGCGGCGCGAGTGGCTGGCGTGGGCGGCGCTGTGGCTGGCGCCGCTGGCCATCTCGGCATGCGCCATCATCTCCGAGGCCGGGCTGGAAGCCAACAGCTACAACGGCTGGATTCAGCCGTGGATTCAGGTCAATATCGTGTGCGAGGTGGTGACACTGCTCATCCTCGTGGTGGCGCTGGTAGGCGTCCGCCTGGCGCGCGGGACTTCGGCGCACGGCAGCGCAGACGCGCCGCGCGGTATACTGCCAGAGAGCGCGTCCAGCGCAGTGATCGAGGGCTGACAGCGGCGCGCCCTACAGATATACCGGGACAAACACGATGCGACTACCGAGCGATGTGATGCCGCTCTCCTACACGATGGACGAGGAGCGGCGGCGACTGTTGATAGACTGGTCGGACGGCCACGCCAGCGAGCATACGTACGAGGCGCTGCGGCGTGGCTGTCCGTGCGCGTGGTGCGCGGGCGAGGGTGGCCAGAAGGGCAGCGTGGATGCAGCGACGCAGTTCAGCGAGCAGCAGACGACCCTCTACGAGATTCAGCCCGTGGGGCGCTATGGCCTGACGCCGGTGTGGGGCGACGGCCACCACACGGGCATCTACACCTATGAGCGGCTGCGCGCCACCTGCCAGTGCGACGACTGTCGCGCCGCGCGTGGCGAGCGGCGATGATGCAGAGAGAGAACAGAGAGAACATACCCATGCGAGACGCCTCCAGCGCCGCGCCAGCCGGAACGGCGTGGCTGGCGCGCATCCATGTGACGCTGAAGCCCGTCGTGCTCGATCCGCAGGGTGAGGCGGTGCTGCATGGCCTGCAACAGCTCGGCTACAGCGATGTCGTCGGGGTGCGAGTCGGCAAGTACCTGGAACTCACGCTGACCGCCGCTGATCGGGCCGCCGCCGAGGAGGCGGTGCGCCAGATGTGCGACAAGCTCTTGGCGAATCCAGTCATAGAGCGGTATGATTTCACCGTGGCGGAGAAGTCGTCCACCGGCGCCTAGCGTGGCGGGCGGCTCTCCGCGACACGAGTCTGTCAACTGCATTCTCAGGTTGACCTTCGGGGCAGGGTGAGATTCCCGACCGGCGGTATGGCGCCTGCGTCGCCTGACGCGCGCCGAGCCCGCGAGCGGCCTCTGATGGGGCTTGCAGATTCCGGTGCGAGGCCGGAGCCGACGGTATAGTCCGGATGGGAGAAGGTCGAATACGCGGGCGCGCTCGTCTGGCGCGTCGGCGTCCTGACGCATGCCGCGCGAGGTCGCGGCGGGCGCGTCGGACGCTGGCGGCAGCGTGGCGTCATCGCGTGGTCGTCTTCGCCTGCGTGTCGCCCCAGGCTGGCTTCTGGATTGCGGGTGGCCGCTGGCGCGCAGCCAGACGCCTCCCTCAGTCGCAGTCGCCGAGAGAGGTGGGCCGTATGGCAATGTCTCCGGCGCGTAGCGCGCCAGCGCCCGATACACCGGGCGCCTCCTCAGCATCCCCCAGAGCGCAGTCGCGCGCTCCCGCGCAGACCGCTCCCCCCAGGCGTCGCCGCTCGTGGCTGGCGCGCTGGGCGTCGTCGGCGCTGGCGCCTGTGGCGCTGGGCGCGGTGGCGCTGCTGCTCTGGCAGCTCGTCACACAGAGCGGCGCGGTCAACGCTTTCCTGCTGCCGTCGCCGGGGCAGGTCGCGGAGTCGTTCGTCGGCGCGACGCAGAACGGTCTCTTTCTGCGCTACGGCGCGACGACGCTCGCCGAGAGCCTGGTCGGCTTCGCGCTGGGCGCGGCGGTGGCCCTGCCGATGGGCTACGCCATCGCCCGCAGCCGCACGCTGGCGGCGGCGCTGGAGCCCTATATGGCCGCCAGCCAGGCGATCCCAGCGGTGGCGCTGGCCCCGCTGCTGATGCTGTGGCTGCCGGGCGGTCTGGCGCCCATCGCGCTGCTCTGCGCGCTGATCGTCTTCTTTCCCGCCGCCATCAACACAACGCTGGGATTCCGCAGGCTCGACCACGAGGTGGTGGACGCCGCGCGGATCGACGGCGCGGGTGGCTGGTCGCTGCTGCGCTACATCGAGACACCGCTGGCGCTGCCAACGGTGCTGGCGGGATTGCGCACCAGCCTGACGCTGTCCATCACGGGCGCCGTCGTCGGCGAGTTCGTGCTGAGCGATCAGGGACTGGGCGGGCTGCTGACCATCGCGCATGGCAACTTCGACGCGCCGCTCGTCTTCGCGACGCTCATCGCGCTGGCCATCCTGGCGATGGGCCTGTACGGCGTCGCGCGTCTCGCTGAATGGTTCCTCATCTATCTGGAGGATTGAACGCCCCCATGTCATACCGCATCTTTGCACGGCTGAGCGCTCGCTCCGCCGTCCTCGGCGCTGTCGGCGCCGCGCTGCTGGCCAGCACGCTGCTGGCGGGCTGCAACTCCACCGCTGGCGCGGGCGGCTCAACCCCGCTGACGCCGCTGACTGTCGGCCTGACCTATGTGCCGAACATCCAGTTCGCGCCGTTCTATGTAGCCAAGCAACTCGGCTATTACAAGGCCGCTGGCCTCGACGTAACCCTGCGCCACCACAATGTCGGCGAGGATGAGTTCGCGGCGATTGCGGCGGGCCGCGAGAATGTCATCTTCGCCAGCGGTGACGAGGTCTTGCAGGCGCGCTCGAAGGGGCTGCCGCTGGTCTACGTCGCCAACGTCTACACGCGGTATCCGGTCGGGCTGATCGTGCCCGCCAATTCGGCCATCCAGTCGCTGGCCGACCTGAAAGGCCACACCATCGGCGTTCCCGGTCAGTATGGCGCGACCTACATCGGACTGCTGGATCTGCTGAAGAGCGCGGGCCTCTCCAGCTCAGATGTCAGCATCCAGACCATTGGCTACACGCAGGTTCCCTCATTGATCGGCCACAAGGTTGACGCCGTGATGGGCTATCTCAACAATGAAGCGATTCAGTTCCAGCAGGCGGGATTCGCGGTGCGTACGTTCCCGGCGTCGCAGGCCGAGCCGCTGGTGTCGAACGGGCTGGCGGCGCAGGAAGGCGAACTGAAAGCGCAGCCCGCCGCCATCCGCGCGCTGATCGCGGCGACGCTGAAGGGTGTGGACTATACCATCGCGCACCCGCAGGACGCGCTGAACCTCAGCAAGCAGTACGTGCCCGACCTGACCGGCGCGACGGCCCAGGCCAGCGCGCTCAAGGTGCTGAATGCGACCATCCCGCTGATGAAGCCCGACGCCACCAGGCCGGGCTACAACGATCCGGCAGCGTGGCAGTCGATGGATAGCCTGATGCAGTCGGCTGGCCAGCTCAACGGCTCGGTGGATGTGAGCAAGGTCTACAGCAACGACTATCTCGCCTCATAGGCAGCGCTGCTGGCGACGTATCCGCATCTAACCGTGAAAGCGCAAGTTGACCTCCCGCTCCCTCTCTCTGGGAAAGGGCCGAGGTGAGGGCGCTCGCCTGGGCAAGGATGGCGCCAGGCATGCGTATTCATCGGCTGCACGGGTGCGCCACAGCTGCGCCAGCGGGAGGGAGCCATGCGACCGACGCGGAGAACAATGGATGCGGCGGAGCGCGCGCCGCTGCGCGCCTATCGGGCCAGCCAGCGCTATCTGGCGGGTGAGGATGTCGCCGATCGCGCCGCGCTGACCCGCGCCACACCGCTGCCTGCTGCCCCCGCCGATGCGCCGCCGCACGAGGCCACGCCCGTCATCGGCGCCGCCTCGCCGCTGAGCGCGCGGGTGCGCGCCCTGCAACGCCTGCGCTCCGCCGACTGGACGCTGATCGTGGCCACGTTCGGCCTCTGCGCGCTGGGCCTGCTGATGATGGTCAGCGTGAGTCAGGCCATCGAGCCGAGCGACCCGTGGAGCCTGGCGCGGCATCAGGCGCTGGCGGCGGCGCTGGGCGCCCTGGGGCTGATCATCGTCGCGCGGATAGACTATCAGCGCTGGCAGCGGCTGGCGCTGCCGGGGCTGATCGCCGCCCTGGCCCTGATGGCGCTGACCCTGTTGATCGGGCAGGAGGTCAATGGCGGGCGTCGCTGGCTGGGCGGCGCGCTCAGCTTCCAGCCCAGCGAGCCAGCCAAGCTCGCCCTCATCCTCTTCCTCGCCGCCTGGTTTGCGCGCATCGGGCCCGATGCGCGCACGGTGCGACGTGGCCTGCTGCCCTTCCTGGGGGCGACGGGTGCGCTGGTGGCGCTGACGCTGGCGCAGCGCGACCTGGGTACCGCCTCAGTGATTGTCGCGCTGGCCTTCGCGATGTATTTCACCGCTGGAGCGCGGCTCTCGCATCTGCTGGCGCTGCTTGGCTCGGGCGGGCTGGGGATGGTCGCGCTGATCGTCGCGGAGGGCTACCGACGCGCGCGGCTGGTCGCCTTCCTCGATCCCCTGCCGCCGGGCTGTCACGACCCGCGCTCGTATCAGGTGTGCCAGGGCTTGCTCTCGCTCGGCTCCGGTGGTGGGCTGGGCGCCGGGCTGGGCGCCAGCGTACAGAAGGCGGGCTATCTGCCCCTGCCGCAGTCTGACTCGATCTATGCCGTGCTGGGCGGCGAGCTGGGGCTGCTCGGCTGCGCGCTGACGCTGGGCTTGCTGGTCGCGCTGATCTGGCGCGGCTACCGCGCGGGTCGGCGCGCGCCCGATCGCTTCGGCGCGCTGCTGGCCTGCGGGATCACTACCTGGCTTGCCGCGCAGTCCGCCATTAATATTGGCGGAGTGGTCGCCGCCATCCCCTTCACCGGCGTGCCGCTGCCCTTCGTCAGCTATGGCGGCGCGGCGCTGGTGAGCGCGCTGGTTGGCGTGGGCGCGCTGCTGAATATCGCCGCCCAGGGCGCACCGCTGCGAGACTGGCGACCGCTCGCTGGCGCCGCTCGCTGGCGCCAGCGCGACACTTCAGCCGTCTCAGATGAGGAGGCGCCCGAGCGTCAGCGCTCGCTATCGGGCACGCCACTTGCTACGGCCGGGTATACACGGACATGGAGCGAGCCAAGGTTGTTCGCTCGCACAAGCGGAGAGGAGCATCAACCAGAATGAATCGCATCTTGCTGGGCGTCGCCATAGGCGCAGCGCTGGCTTACTTCCTGGATGTCGAGCGCGGCGAGAGCCGTCGCCAGCGTGCCGCCGACTTCGCCAGCCAGTACATCAACGCCGATACGATGGATCAGGCGCGGGAGGCCGGGCGCTCCACTATGAATCAGGCGCGCTCGCTGACGAACTCGGTCACCAGCTCGGTCGGCAGTCAGGTAAACCAGTTGCGCAATCGCCGTTCAACATCCGGCGATCTGGCCGCGACGGATGGCTCAATTCTGACGCCCTCCAACTCGTAGGGTCCTGGCGAGACCTGCTACCCTGTCCCCACCGTCCGGGGTCAGCCACAGACGCCCGCATGGCAGCGGCGTGTGTGACTGGCCCCGGATGGGTGTTTGCGGCCCGTCCGCTCAGTTTATGCGAACCCAGCTGGGCGGGTCGCTGGCCGGGAATGATTGATAGGACGCTTCGTCCAGCTCGTCCCATCCGGCCCCGTCCTCAGCGGCGCGCTCGGCGGCTTCCGCTGTTGGAGACTCCTCCACTGGCTCGCTCGCAGTCTGCTGCTCCTCTGGATGTGACTGCTGTGGGTCGTTTTGATCGTGCTGAGTCATCATCGCCTCCTTCGCTCGCTCTCGCTGCGCATCACCGTGCTTGCGTCATTGTGGGCAGCTCTCGGCCTTGAAAGGCCGGAGCACGCGACGGCGGCTTGAAAGCCGCGATACGCTGGCTGCGTCGCGTTCCCTAAGGCATTCATGCCCCCTCCGCGCCGTGCTTCGGCCATTCATGGCCGCGAGTGGCGCAGCGCTTGCGTTTCCGCTACCCATAGCGTATCATCCCAGCCGGAGGTATCGCATACATGGCATCAATCGCGTAGCGACCGGGCTTGCGCGTTCCACGCGCTGGAAAGCCCGTCATCCTGAGCGCCGCATCGACACGGGCGCCGGGTGTGCGCTGCGCCATGTCTGCTTTCCAGCGGTGTGATCTCCTCCCTCCCCAGCCTGACATCCCAGATCAACACCCTCCAGAACGAAAGCCTTGCACGGCTCCCCAGCGCTCACCGCGCCACGCGCAACGCACCACGAGCCACGATGCGCGCGCTCACCCTGTGCATCGCTTGCTTGAGCTTTCCCTGGAGGCCTCCACACCTATGTCGTTATCCGCAGTCGCGCTGATGGCGCGCAACATCAGTAAATCCTATGGTCGACACCTCGTCTTGCGCGATGCGACCCTGGCGCTGAGCCAGGGCGAGCGTGTAGGTATGGTCGGCGCGAATGGCGCGGGCAAGTCCACGCTGCTGCGCATCCTGGCGGGCGTGGAGGAGGCCGACAGCGGCGAGATGCTGCTCGGCCCATCGCTAGAGCTGGGCTATCTGGCGCAGACGCCCGCCATCATCGCTGGCCAGACGGTCGAGGACGCGCTCTACGAAGCGGTCGGACGCCTGCGCGCGATGGAGACGAGGCTGCGCGAGCTGGAGGCGGCGATGGCGCAGCCCGATGACCCCGCGCTGGCCAGCCATCTGGAAGAATACGGCCAGCTCGCCACGCGCTATCAGGAGCGCGGCGGCTACGAGCTCGATCACCGCATCGCCGCGACGCTGGCCGGGCTGGGGCTGAATGTGCTGCCCCGCGAGCGCCCGATGGCGCGGCTCTCGGGCGGCGAGCGGGCGCGCGTGGGGCTGGCGGCGCTGCTGCTGCGCGCCCCGGATGTGCTGCTGCTGGACGAGCCGACCAGTCATCTGGATAGCGCCGCGCTGAACTGGCTGGAGGGCTACCTCAGCGCCTATCCGGGCGCCGCGCTGATCGTCTCGCACGACCGCCAACTGCTCAATAGCGCCGTGACGCGCATCCTGGAGGTGGACGACCGCGAGCGCACGCTGACCTCCTACGCGGGCGCATACGACGCCTACATCCAGGCCAGAGCGGCGGCGCGCCTGCGCTGGGAGGAGGAGTACGCCCGCCAGCAGGAGGAGATCGCCGCGCTGCGGGTGCGGGCGCGCGAGGCCACGCAGTCTACCGCGCATCCGAAACCCGTGACGCAGACGCGCTACGGCAAGATGGCCTACGACGCGCACGGCGCCAACGCCCAGCGCAGCGCCGCTCGCAACATCCGCAACGCCGAAGAGCGGCTGCGGCGCATCGAGGAGCATCCTATCC
>DATAED010000053.1:0-11413 GCA_036258195.1 Ktedonobacterales bacterium | reverse complement strand
CGCCCACGGCACCACCGCCAGCTTGGGGTCGAGCACCAGCAGCCCGGGCCAGAGCACAGAGATGACCTCAGCCGAATAGAGGTCGGTGTTGACCGCCGGGTCGACGGTCTTGATGTCGGCGATCCCGCTGATCTGATCTTTGAAAATCTGCTGGCTGTCAGGGAGCGGTGAGCCGCTCGTCGTGCCAGAGCTCGTCTGACACCCCGACAGCAGCATAGCAAGGCTGCCAGCGAGGGTCAGCACGGCAGCAAGAGAAGTCTTGCGTGCGCCCAATCGCATGCTTGTTGAACCTCCTGATAGCGCTTGACGCGATCGTGCGCCAAGCTGCGACACCCGAAAGGCCGAGTGTCAGCGCATGGGACACAGCAACCTTACACAAGATGAGCGACACGGCTCATTGTGTTGCAGCACTGCGCCGAAGTTGTACGTCCTACGCCAGTGGATGTCTGCCGCTGCGCCTTGCGGCTTGATGCCGATTCTACCGAGGAAACCGCTCTCCTGCGTGTGGGGTTGGCATCAAAGCGTGCGTTCCAGGACATCTCCCCGTAGCTATCCGCCAGGGGGCGTCGTGCTATCGAGCGTCACGTCATGGAGCCAGAGGGCGAGGAGCTCACTCGCCGCAGGGGCAGCGGACAGGTCGTGAAACGCTCAGAATACCTTCGCCGCCGTCTCCCATGACGGCGGCTTCAGTCGGGTGTGTTGTCACCCCTAATGAGAACTACGCCGTCGCATCACCGTATCTCACACACGTACGCACGATTCGCGATTGACTTTCACGAAGCCGCATGCTTCGTGCGAGTGAGCCAGGCGCGGCGTCACGCGCCTGCGTCGAGCGGCGGCGCAGCCTGACCGCGCAGTGGTCAGCGCCTGTTACGCTGGACGCCGAACGCCTGACCAACACCATGACGTCGCCACGCGCGAAGATTTTACAGCGCGCGCGATGCGCCGAGTGAGACACTTGAGTGCCTGGTACACAGCACAGTCGGTGATGCTTCAACAGCGGTGATTGGGATATGCTGTCTCCCAGTTGGAGCAGTGCGATTCTTCCAGTTCGGGAACAACCTCAGAAGCGCGAGGGAGCCACAACGATTCATCCAAATCCCACTCTGAAACAGCCGAGCGCCTTTTTGCCGATTGCCATGTCATTGGGCGCTCTGGCGCTCATCCTCGGCCAGATAGCGCTGGTCGGGGTCGCTCGCCAGGCCGATGAGGGAACAGCAGCCCACCTCTGGCAGCTCCTGATGGCAGCGCAAGCGCCGATCATCGCGTTCTTTGCCATCAGATACCTGCCCCGTCGGCCCAAACCGACAGCGCTGATTCTCGCGCTCCAGGCGCTTGCTGTGCTCGCCGCTTGTGCGCCGGTCTATTTCCTACACTGGTGAGGGCAGGTCGGCGCTGACAGGCCCTCTGATAGCCGACCTTTTCAGGTGAGGCGCGAGCGCTGAGAAAGGTTACGATGTCGTCCCAGCAACCACCTCACGAACCACCCCAGCGGCCAGACGCCGCCGACAGCCCCTGGCGCACGCTAGCGGCGCGCGAGGCGTACCGCAATGCCTGGCTGAGCGTCACCGAATATCAGGTGCTGCGCCCGGATGGCGCGCCTGGTATCTATGGCGTGGTGAACCCCGGCGACAACGTCACCATTGTGGCGCTCGACGATGACCAGCAGGTGTGGGTCGTGGAGGATTTTCTGTACACCATCCAGCGCTGGAGCTGGTTCCTGCCGTCTGGCGCGATTGACCCCGACGAGGATGCGCTGCACGCGGGGCGTCGCGAGCTGCTGGAGGAGACGGGGCTGCGGGCCGCGCGCTGGGATCTGCTGGGCGCCTGCTACCTGTCACCGGGCATCTCGACCCAGCGCAGCTATCTCTATCTGGCGCGCGAGCTGACTGAAGGCCAGCCGCAGCGCGAGCCAGCCGAGGCGCGCATGACCGCACGCCGCCTGCCCCTGCACGAGGCGCTGGCAGCCAGCCGCACGAGCGAGACAGCCAGCGCCGTCACACTGCTGGGGCTGATGCTGGCCTGGGAGGCCACTCAGGCGGAGGCTGAGTAGCGCGGGCTGCGGCGCGTGCGTCAGTCGGCGAGGATGACGGTGGGCGTCTCAGACAGATCGGCCAGCGCCAGCTCAGGGCCGCACGCGCGCAGCGCAGCGAGCGAATGGATGGGGCCAGTGGCGACGGCGATGGTGCGCAGGCCGTGCGCCGCGCCGCAGCCGATGTCCGCTGGCGTGTCGCCGATGATCCATATCTGGCGCGCCTGTGGCGGCTCGCCCAACGTGCGTTGGACGCGCGCCAGGGCCAGCGGCGGCAAGGCGTTGCGATCCTCAGCCTGGTCGCCGAATCCGCCAATCCAGCGGGCGTTGAGCGGCGTCTGCGTGTCGGCGGCGGGCAAGGTGAAATAGCTGGCCAGCCCGGCGGCGGAGAGCTTGCGCCAGGCGATGCGCTCGATATTGCCCGTCACCAACCCCAGCGTGACACCACCATCGTGCAGGCGGGCGAGCGCGCTGGCGACGTGCGGTGTGTGGTAGGCGCTCAGGTCGTCGGGCGCGAGCCGCTCGTAGGCCCCCGCCGCCGCCACGAAGAAGGCAGGCAACCCTGTCGTGATCAGCGCATCGGGGACGCCCACCGCCAGCAATTCGCGTCGCGCGATAGCGCTATCAGTCATGCCCGCCGTCTGCCCAAACTCCGCCGGAACCAGCCGCACGTCGAAGACCTCGCGCGCCGCCTCGCACAGCGCCTGGCGATGGGTCGGCGGCGCCCCGCGTACCAGCGTGCCGTCGATGTCGAAAAGGACGAGTTTCACGCGCCCTCCAGTTCGCTCAGCAGGGGCGGCTGGCGCAGATGCCAGCTCGTCACGCGCTGATAGGCGTGGCCCAGCCGCAGCAGCGCAGGCTCATTGAAGTGGCCCCCCGCCAGTTGCAGGCTAACGGGCAACCCACCATCGGTGAACCCGCAGGGCAGCGCCAGCGATGGCTGGCCAGTCAGGTCGAAGGGGAAGTTGTTGCGCAGCAGCGCGTAGCCCGCTGTGTGTTCGCGCCCCGCCAGCCGCACAGGCTCATCGAGCGTGGCGATGCGCGGGGCCACGATGGGCAGCGTCGGCATGGCCAGCGCATCCAGATCGCTCAGCAGCGCCCGCATCTGCGCGCTGAAGGCTCGCCGCACGCGCTGGCCAGCAAGGTAGGTGGTGGCGAGCATCTGGGCGCCCGCCGCCAGCGCATCGCGCACGGCGGGCGAGTAGCGGTCGGCGCGCGCGGGATACCACCCCATCGCGGTGTGGTAGAAGGTCGCCTCGGACCGCTGCACCGCGCGATAGCCGCTGTCGAAGAGGTCATCACTCAGCTCGGGCGGCAGATCGATCTCGCGTATCTCGGCGCCCAGCGCCCGCAACTCGCCGATGGCCGCGCGCACGAGCGCCGCGACCTCTGGCTCGGCCTCCCAGAAGTATTGACGCGGCACGCCAATGCGCGCGCCGCGCACGGCCTCGGCTGGCTCGCGGCGATCCATCAGGCTGGCAGTGTAATCCATCGGCGGCGCCTCGACACTGTCGGGGTCGGCGGGATCATAGCCCGCCAGCGTGTCCAGCAGCAGCGCGCAGTCTTCCACGCTGCGGGCGATTGGCCCGGCGTGGTCGTAGGATGAACTCAGCGTGATGACGCCAGCGCGGCTGACCAGGCCGTAGGTCGGCTTGAGTCCCGTGACACCACAGCAGGCGGCAGGAATACGAATCGAGCCGCCGGTATCGGTGCCGAGCGCCGCCAGAAACATCCCCGCCGCGACGCCCGCCGCCGAGCCACCGCTGCTGCCGCCAGGGATGCGCTCCAGATCCCAAGGGTTGCGCGTTGGTGGGGTGAACGTTCCGTAGGCGAACTCATGCGTGTTGGTCTTGGCGACCAGCGCAGCGCCCGCCGAGCGCAGGCGTGTCACGGCCGTCGCATCCTCATCGGGGATATAGTCGGTCAGCACGCGCGAGCCAGCAGTCGTCCGGACACCGCGCGTCAGGAAGAGGTCTTTGACGCCGATGGGGATGCCACAGAGTGAGCTGGCTGCACGCGCCTCATGCTGATCGCCCAGCCGCGCATCCGCCGCCTGAGCAGTCGCGTGCGCCTCATCTGCCATGACCATAACACAGGCCTTCAGCGCGCCATCCAGCGCGGTGATGCGCTCCAGGCTGCTCGCCACGAGCAGCTCGGCTGTCAGCGCGCCGGTGCGAAGCTGGCGGGCCGCCTCCGCGACAGTCAGCGGGCCGCGCTCCATGGAGTACTCCGCGCTCATTCGCACCTCCTCATCATCATCATGGCTGACCGCGCGCCTGCAGAATGGCCTCGGCGCGCAGCAGGTCATCGGGCGTGGTCACTTTGAGATTGGCCTCATCGCCAGGGACGACCACGACCAGCCCGCCCGCCGCCTCCATCACCGACGCGGTGTCGGTTCCCTCGAATCCGTCACGCGCGGCGCGGTCATAGGCCGCCAGCAGGGCGCGCGCCCCGAAGCCCTGCGGCGTCTGCGCGCGGGCCAGCTCGCTCGCCGCGAAGAGCTGCTCGACGACGCCATCATCCGCTGTGATGCGCGCGATGCGCTCATCCGCCGTGACAGGCGTGGCCAGCAGCGCGCCGCCCGGCTGTGGCAGCCCGCGCACGACCTCCACCAGTCGCGCGATCTCATCGCCGCTGACCAGCGGGCGGGCGCCATCGTGGATCATCACCAGCGCGATCTCGCCAGCGGTGATGCGCTCGCGCACGGCCTCCAGCGCCCGCCGCTCTGATTGATGGCGCGACTCGCCACCCGCCACGACGTGGCTCACCTTCGTGAAGGCAAAAGGCGCGAGCAGCTGGCTCCGGATGCGTTCCAGCTCATCGCGATGGGCGATGGCGATGATCTCATCCACCTGCGGCGCGTGTTGAAAGGCGGCGATGGCGCGGGCGCCCACCGGCATGCCCGCCAGCGGCAGGAAGATCTTGTTCTGGGCGGCGCCCATGCGCGACCCCTGGCCTGCGCAGAGCACGATGGCCAGCGTCTTGCCCGGCCCAACGCCCGGCCCGACCACCGCCGCAGCCTCGCTGTCTGCCACGCGCCCCCTCCCCCGGCCCCTCCCCCGCTGCGGCGGGAGAGGGGAGCCAGAGTTGTTTGCTATGCTACCGCCGCCACGCCTGCCACAGGTTCTCCCTCCCTCGGAGGGGAGGGGGACAGGGGGAGAGGTCATCGGTTAGTTGCGGCCCGCCTGCACGCTGACGCTCTTCTCGATAGCGGCATCCACGCGGTCGGCCAGCCCCGTATCGCCGCGCAGCTCGGTCGCCAGCCGCACACCGGCGCTGAGCAGGGCGTTCTGGCCATTGCTGGCCAGTGCGGGCTTGAGCGAGAGATATTCCTCCGCCACCGCCGCGACCAACTGCGCCACGCTGGCCGTCTCGCCTGCGCCGCTGGCGTCGGTGCGCGCGGCCACCTGGCCGATCACGCCAGCGAAGGCGCGCGGCGTGTTCTCCATCTGCATGAAGCGTTTCGCCGCCGCCAGCGCGCCCGGCGTATCGCCCGCCACGGCGCTCTGCTCCACCGTGCGGATCAGCGTGCTGCCGATCAGGCCGCCGGAGACGGGCATCGAGGTGGCGGCAGGCAGCGCGGTCGCGCCCGCTGGGATGCTCGCGCCCAGCGCGTTGACGGCCACCGCTGCGGTGTAGAGCATCGGCCAGACAGCGTGGTGCTGCGTCTGGCGCATCACCGTGCCCACGCCGTGAACATAGAGCAGCGTCTGCCCGGCGGCGCTCAGCGCAGCGGCGTCGCCCAGCGGCGCGGAGGTGATGCGCTCGGCGACGGCCAGCGCCATGCCACTCACGATGCCCAGCGGGGTCGCGCCTGCGCGCAGCGCCGCCAGTGTAGCGTCGCAGGCCGCCATCGCATCGCCCGCCAGCAGCGCACGCTGATAGTTCGCTCCGGCGTTTTCCTCGGCGGGAATCGACAGGCGGGTCTTCATCCAGGCGAGGTCGTGGGCGGGGTCGCTGGCATAGGCTTTGGCGGTCTCGCCGATCTGACCGTTGGGCGTCGTGTCGCCAAGCTGTTTGGTGGCCCAGCCAATGAACGCCAGATAGCGCCCGCCCCACTCGGCCATATCCATGATCTCCTTGGCAGAGACGATGGCGGTCAACGGGGCGCCTGCGCCAACGAAGCGGAAGCGCAGCGCGACGTAGATGGCTTCGAGCACGGCGCGATAGTCGGCGCCGGTAGCGTTCAGCCCCAGCAGCACGCGCTGCATCATCGTGACATCGTGCGCGGCGAAAGCCTCGCCGACGGCATCGTGGACGCTCTTGCCGCCAGGAATCTCCATCGGCTCCATCGGCTCTGGCAGCGCTGGCTCACCCTGCTGCACACTGGCGCGCACGGCGGCCTGCGTCGCCAGGAAGCCCTGCACGAGCGGCACGGCGGGCGCGAGCTGGCGGCGATTTTCCTCGCCTGGCTCTGGCCCCAGCGGGATGGCCTTCATCCAGTCGGCGATGCGCCCGCTGACGGCCAGCGCGCCCAGCCCACGCGGGGTGGCGCCGCCACGCAGCGCATCGATCCCTACGCGGCCACCGACCTTCGATGGTTTCAGGTTGCGCTGGCCCAGCAGCTTGAGGGTCTCGCTGATGACCGCCGACTCGTCGCCGCTGGCGATAGCGTTGGCGAGGGGGGTAGTGTCCGCATAGAGCATCATCGACATGCGCTCTCGTCGCTCCTTTACTGTATCCGCTCGTGTATCTGCGCTGGCTGGCGTTCACCCAGCGTGACCGGGCTCGGTACGGGTGTTGTGAGAGTCTCAGGGCTGCGGCGCAGCGCCATCAGGCGCCGCTCTGCTCGCGCAACTCGCGTATCTGCTGCTCGATGGGCGGGATGTTGATGTAGTCTTCGTCGAGCAGGCGATAGGCCCGCTGGATGTAGAGTTGCGCGAGGTGGGCGCCGACCTCATCTGGCTGGATGGCGGCTTCGACCAACTGCTCGGCGCGATACTTCTCTGGCAACGTCGAGGCCAGCATGCGCAACTGCCCACCGACCTCGGTGAGCAAGCGCGTATCGTGGCCGTCGATGGCATAGCGCGCCTGGCCCGCGAGCCGCGCGATCTCGCCGAGGCGATCGCGCTCTGGCAGGGCGCTGGCGACGATCATCTCTGGATCCATATCCTCGAGCGGACCGCTATTGGCGCTGGCGGGCGCTGAGCCGCTCGCCGCGCTGCTGGCGGTGCGCCCGCCGGGGCTGGTCGTCGCCCAGCGCCGCTGGAACTCGGCATAGGCGCGGCCATATTCGGCGCAGGTCTCGGCGGCGAAGACCATGCGCTGGGTGTCATCGGAGATGAGCAGTGTGCCGATGTCGCAGAGGTCATCGCCGCGCGCCTCGGCCATCTGGCGCAGCGCGTCGTAGCTCTCGACCTCCTCCAGCATCGGCGGAATCGGCATGGCGCTCATCTCGGCGCCTTCGTTCAGCGCCTCAGCGGGGAGCTGGCCAGAGAACATCGGCGGGAGGTATTTGCCTAGCGAGAAGGAGATCGGCAGCGTGACGCAGTAGGTGGCGACATAGCGCTCGCCAGGGCCAGAGAGGCGGGCGTAGAGGATGGCATGGCCGCGTGGCGCGTCCGCATCGCCTAGCTCAAATCGCAGACTCATCGCCGCTGCTCCTCGCGTTCGCTCGTGCGTCGCTTTCAAAATGACATCAGGCCGCCGTGGGTCGCGCGCCGCTGGCGACTGTGCAGCGCCTCACGCGCCCCCACCTGACTATTTTACCCGCGCGCCGACACATGCGCAACGCTGCGCCTATCGCCCGACCATGTGGAGGTATGTGAAACCTTGCGTGACACCCCAAACTCCCGACAGCACGTTGCGCAGGTCGTGAGGAAGCTGGAACGGCGGCGGCAGGTTCTGTGCCAGTGATATACTGCCGTAGAGCAGTAGCGGCCGGTGGAGCGCAATGGAGTTGACGATGCTCGATGAGTTGAAGCGCGCATTTGAGCAGGCGCAGAAACAATCCGAGGAGGCGCAGCGCGACCTCGCTCAGCGCATTCAAGATTGGATCGCCGAGCAGCGCGATGAGCGCGAGTGGGATGCACTCGTCGGAAGTCCCGCTGGCCAGGAGACGCTGGAGCGACTGGGCGCCGAAGCGCGCGAGGACGTGGCGCAGGGCAAAACGCGCGACCTGAGCGACATCCTGTGAAGTCGCACATCACCGAACGATTTGCACGACTTTTCTCTCAGCTTCCACCTGAAGCGCAGCAGCAGGCGCGCGCCGCATATCGCTTGTTCCTCCAGAATCCACGGCATCCTAGCCTGCACTTCAAGCAAGTGAGCGCGGCGCATCCCGAGTATCACTCCGCACGCGTCGGAGCGCATTACCGTGCGCTTGGCATTCTCGACGACGATACCGTGACATGGTTCTGGATCGGGTCTCACGAGGACTACAACAACCTGACCAAGCGACTGTGACGCCTCCGGTGCCTTACACAGTTTGACCCCACCCCACCGCAGCGTTACGGTTTTTGGAGTAGACTGAAGCCAGGCGGGCCAGACGCCACAGCGCCGTCGCGTCCGAAGCGCGCCGACCCATCCCAGACTATCACAGGCGAGCAGCGACAAGGCGGCGTGACATGACGCGGTCATCAGATCATCAGGTACAACCCAAGGGTTCAGAGGGCGCGCAGAGCGATCAAGAGCAGCAGCAGGCGCGCAAGCGTGGCCTCTATGCGATGCCGCCGCATGCTCCGCAACCTGCGACGACCGATCTGGCTGGCATGGCAGCCGCCAGCGGGCCTGCCCAGCCGCCAGCCGCGCCGCGCCGCCGTACACGCTGGCCCGCCGACATCGACGTCATCTTCGAGAAAGATCCCGCCGCACGCAACGTCTTCGAGGTGTTGACCTATCAGGGGCTGCACGCCATCCTGCTGCATCGCCTCGCGCATCGGCTGTATCGCGCGGGCGTGCCGTTCGTGCCGCGGCTCATCTCGCAGGTCGGGCGCATCATCACCGGCGGCATCGAGATTCACCCCGGCGCGCAGATCGGCAGGCGCTTTTTCATCGATCACGGCGCGGGCGTGGTGATTGGCGAGACGGCTGAGATTGGCGACAATGTGATGCTCTACCATCAGGTCACACTGGGCGCGACGGGATGGTGGAAGCATCGCGATGGGCGGGTCAAGCGCCACCCGACTATCGGCGACAACGTGACGATTGGCGTAGGCGCATCGATCCTCGGCCCCGTCACCGTGGGCCACGACAGCAAGATCGGAGCGATGGCGCTCGTGCTGGAGAACATCCAGCCGCACTCGCTGGTGGTCTCGCAACCCGCGCGCCTGCTGACCCCCGAGGGCGCCCAGGCCGACCTCGAAACGCAGCTCGACGACGAGCGCGCCTTCCTGCTCGACTACACCATCTGAGCCTGCGCCCTGGCCTCACTCACACAGAGAGAGGGGGGGAAGGTGGCGCGTGGTGGTACACTGGCGATCAACAGATCAGCAATCCGGCCAGCTCAGGGAGGATGGGAGTGGGCGACGACAAGCCAGATGCGACGCCTTCCGCGGTGTTCCGCATCGCCTGCTCGGCGATCATCGAGCGTGGCGGCCGGTACCTGCTGGCACGTCGGCGCGACATCGGCTGGTGGAATCTGCCGGGCGGCGGGTTGGAGCTGGGCGAGACGGTAGACGCGGGACTGGCGCGCGAGGTGCGTGAGGAGATCGGCGTCGAGGCTCGCATCGTGCGGCTGGTGGGCGTCTACTCCAAGCCGCAGAAGCGCGAGGTGGTGCTGACCTTCCTCTGCGCGCTGGCCGACGACGCCACCCCCGGCCTCAGCGAAGAAATCTCTGAGGTGGGCTGGTTCGCCGCCGATGCGCTGCCAGAGGATACGCTACCTAAACATCGACAGCGCGTGCTCGACGCCGCCCTCGGCCAGCCAGAGGCCATCCTGCGCGCGCAGACCACCTCCACCAGCGAAGATCAGCGGCTGGGGTAGCGCCCACCCCCGGCCTCTCCCCCGCTGTGCGGGAGAGGGGAGCTACACCCCAGTCCGCGCAGGCGGACTTCGCGGCCCGAAGGGCCTCCCAGTCGCGATTTCAATCGCCAGCCTACCTGGCTGCGCGGAGGTAGTCCTGCTCTGACACAGTACTACTGGGCCTCTTTCTCTTAGCCGCTCTTGTGTGTATAAATGGCTCAATGGAGCCTGGCCCCTCACAGACATCTGCTGTTGACGGCAGCGCGATGCTTGCCGGGCGTCATCACCACGAACAAAAGACAGACATGGGACGGAGGTGAGCATGCAAGCGACCGCGCTCGAACTCCCGCCTCCCACCATTCTCGTCGTCGAAGACGACGCTGGTGTGGCACGCATGCTCAGCGCCACGCTGGAGGCCGAGGGCTACAATTCGCTGGTGGCCTGCACGGGTGAAGAGGGTGTGTCGCTGGCCGTGCGCGAGGGCCCGCAGCTCATTTTGCTCGATTTGATGCTCCCCGGCATGGATGGCTTCGAGGTCGTGCAGAACCTGCGCGGCAACGCACGCACTGCGCACATCCCCGTCATGGTCGTCAGCGCGCGACACGACTCCGCCGACAAAGTGCGCGCCTTCGAGTCGCATGTGGACGACTACCTCACCAAGCCTTTCAATGGCGACGAGCTGATGGCGCGCATCCGCACGCAGCTCCGCCATGTGCAGGAATCGCAGCTCTCGCCGCTCACTGGCCTGCCCTCTGGCCGCCGCATCGAGCGCGCCATCGAGGAGCGGCTGGCCGAGCCGGGTTTGTGGTCGATCCTCTATCTCGATCTGGACAATTTCAAGGCCTTCAACGACGTGTATGGCTTCGTGCGCGGCAATGACATCATCCGTCTGCTCGGGCGCATCGTCGATGGCTCCATGCGCGAGTTGGGCGGCGTGACCGATTTCATCGGGCATGTCGGCGGCGATGACTTCATCCTGCTGACCACGCCAGAGGCCGTCAGCGCCCTCTGCACGCGCGCCATCGAACGCTGGGACGCCGAGAGTCGCGCCTTCTATTCCCCTGATGACCTCCAGCGCGGTACACTGATCGCAGTGGATCGGCGCGGCCAGAGCCAGACCTATCCACTGGTCGCGCTCTCCATTGGCGTCGTCACCAACGAGCGTCGCCCCATCGCCTCACTGGGCGAGGTCAGCCGGGTCGCCGCCGAGGTGAAGCGTGTCGCCAAGAGCATGCCTGGCAGTTCCTGGCATGTGGATCGGCGCGGCCCCGACGGCCCCGATGCTGCGCCTGCTGGCGTCCCGCTGCACTGATCTGCGCAGCGGCGCCTGCGCGGCTGTGGCCCTGCTAACCCGGAAGCCGCGCCGCGCTACCTGTCTGCTGCGGCGCGCTCCCCACTGGGAGTTCTTACATCATGGCGGATGACCAGATTTCGACGCCCGCTCCGGACGCCCCCCAAGGCGCAACGGATGCGTCGGA
>DATAED010000052.1:0-3477 GCA_036258195.1 Ktedonobacterales bacterium | reverse complement strand
GGGCAGCCGTGGTATCACGTCCAGACGGGCGCGGCGACTGGCTGGCTGTGGAGTGGCGCCGTGCGGCTGGACACGCCTGATCCGGCGACGCATCTGGTCGGCGGCAAGCCCGTGTGGGGCGCTGTGGCAGGCAAAGGCATGTGGTTCACCAACTACCAGACGCGCCACGCCGATCTGACGCGGCTGGTCGCCGATGCGAAGGCCGCAGGCATCACGCACATCTACGCCGAGGTCGCCATCTCGCGCTGGGGCTTCTATGCGCCGCTCTCGCTCGACCGCCTGCTGCCGGTGGCGCATGCCCAGGGTATCGCGGTGATCGCGTGGGTGTATCCGACGTTGACCAATGTCGCAGCCGATGTGCGGATGACGCAGCAGGTCGCCAGCTATCGCGCGCCGGGCGGCGACCATGCCGATGGCATCGCGACAGATGTGGAGGAGGTCATTGATTCGGCCAGCGTCTATACCTATGGACAGGTGATTCGCGGGCTGCTCGGTCCCGATACGCTGCTGGTGGACTGCGCGCTGCATCCCTTCACGCATGCCAATTATCCCTACGCGGCGGTGGCGGCAAGCTGGAACGTACTGGCGCCGATGGACTACTGGCATAGCCGCCGCAGCCACGTCTACACCGCCCAGGATGTGACGGCCTTCGTGCAGACATCCGTGGTGACGATTCGCGCGGCGATGCAGTCGGCAGGCGTGGCCAATCCGATCCCCATCGAGGAGCTGGGCCAGATGTACGATATGTACTCGCAGGATGGCGCTGGCGTCGGACACAATCCGACGGGAGCGGAGATCACCGCCGACCTGAGCGCGGCGAAGGCGTTGGGCTGCATCGGCGCCTCGTACTTCGAGTGGCAGACGGCGACGCAGAGCCAATGGGACGCCCTCTCGGCCTTCCAGTGGTGAGCCCGCTTCCCTTGCGAGCGGGCGCCACGTGTGCTACACTTCGGGTGCGCCAGCGCAGCGCTGCTGTGCGGGCGCGCAGGCTCCCATAGCTCAGTGGATAGAGCACCGGCCTCCGGAGCCGGGTGCGGGCGTTCGAGTCGCCCTGGGAGCACCTAACGCACTTCCTACAGAGAAACGCACCCTACCCGGGCCTGACGGGTAGGGCATTTTTGCGCTCGCCGTGGTCGGTCAGGCGCAGGTGAAGCCTTGAGCGGTCCGCCACTGGTGACTGGAGGTGTAGGTGATATAGACCGCACAATGGCTGGCGTTATTCTGCCCATGCGTGGCGGCGTAATTCAGCTCGGGCGACATGCCTCCGACCTTGAAGTCACCGCTGGCCAGCGCCTTCGCGATGCCATCACGAGTGACATTCGGCCCCAGCTTGGCCAGGGCTTGCGCGAATACGCGGCACGCTACCCACGACCCCTCGGAGAAGGCGTCCATGTATTGGACTTGCCCAGGATAGTAGCGCGCGACCGTCGAGTTGTAGAGATTAATCTCGGAGATGCCGTCGGGGTTGCCCTGCGCCTCACGATAGGGCATGAAGCTGTAGACGTTCACCAGTGGCGATCCAATCGCCTGATCCACGCTGCGCTTATCCATGCCGGCGCCAGCCAGGTGCGGGAAGATGTGGTTGTTGCTCTCCATCCCAGAGTACAGGCGCACGTAGCTGTAGGGATCGAGCTGCGTGATGAGGCCGTCCACGCCGTTGGCCTGCATGGTCAGCAAGGTTTGCTGGAAGTTGGTCGCGGCGAAGGGGACGTAGTTGATGTCGCTGTCGCTGATCGTAACGCCATGCGCCGCCGCGCCCGCTTTGATGCCTTCCGCTACTTTCTCGATGCCTGCGGTTTTCGTCAAGAATATTCCGGGGTGGTGAAAGTGCAGATTGGCCGCCGCATACTGGCCCAACAGGTAGCCATCGGTGTAGAAGACGGGGGAGACGGGGAAGGAGTACGGGCTGCCGAACTCTTCGGGAACGCCCAGGCCACCGACGATCGGAATGCCCTGCTGCTCGAAGTAGGGCGCCGCGCTCGATTCGCCAAACGGCGCCAGCCAGCCTACGATGGCCATCACATGATCGGAGGTATCCAGCTTGACGGCCTCTGCTTTCGCATTGTCGCCATTCAGACCGTCATCGTAGGAGACGAGCTGCAACTTGTGGCCGTTGATGCCGCCCTGGGCATTGTACATCTGGAAGCAGGCCTGCACGGTATCTTGCTCAACCGTGGCGTCTATTCCGCCGCTCTCGCTGAAGATGCCGCCAATTTTGATGGTGTCATGGCTCAGGGGAACGGAGCCGCCACTGTTGGCGTTTCCACTGCCGCTACCAGATGCTCCTGCGCCGCCCGCGTTGGCGCCAGCGCCGCCGCTGCCCGCAGCGCCAGACGCTCCAGTGGCGCTAGCGGCAGGCGTGCCGTTCGTCGAGACGGTGGTGTTGAGGCCAGAGGTGAAGGAGCCACCGCCGTTGATCTGCACTGTTTGGCGCGAATCAGCGCTGGCCCACGCCGTGAGCGCCGCGCCGGTCGAGGCGAGCAGCGCGAGTACCAGCGTGATGATGAAGATCGTGTCTCGCTTGGCGCGCATAGTCTATTCCTCCGTTGAGCGGCCAGCGCTTGCGGGCGCCGCTGGGCCAGCCGCTCATGGAAAGCGCTCATCCTCCTGGGCGCTGCGCTCAGAGCGCACGCGCCTGCGAGAGGTGTATTAACAGGACGATGAACAGGATGATCTGGTACAGCACAAGCGCCGCCACTGCAGCGACTCGCCAATTGCCGCCGTGGTGTAGCCAGCGCCACGCGGATGAGATAACCGGCATCTCGCCGGCGGCTAGCGACGGGCGTACCACCTGTTCGCCGCAGACAGGGCATTTGCCTTCGCTCGCCTGGGGCGCGAACACCGTGCCACAGACCGGGCAGGTGGCGCGATTACCCCCGATGGGCAGGCGCATCGTATCTGGCTCACGTAGCTCAGGCTGGGCGGATGGCGCTTGAGGAGATGAGGCGCTTGATGGCATTGGTGGCTGCATCATTGTGTTTCCTCCTCGACCGCTGACGCCGTGCCTTCGCCGCCAGGCGAGGTAAAGCCAGCGGTGGCTGCCACCGCTGCGGTCGAAAGTCCTTGAATGACGAAGACCAGCGCGACCAGTGGGACACCATGCAGACCTGAGGGCAGCGTGAACGCGCCAAAGAAGCGCGGTGCTGCGACAGGCGTGTTGGGGCTACTGGGGCTGCTGGGGGCGGAGCCATTGACCGTGCAGACCGCGCCTCCGCTGCTGCCGTAGTTGATGTAGCCCCCGCCACCACCACCACTAGAGGTTGGCGACGTGGCTTCGGGCGGCGTCGCGAAGATGCTGGCGCTGACGTCGGCAATCGTGAAATCCACATGCGTCGCTGGAACGGCTTTGGTCGGATCAGGCACATTGGCGGGCGGAGGAGGTGTGTTGAGGGATGAGGCGCCCAGATCGGCGGTCACTTCGACGCCCGACCCGGATCCCTGCCAGTTGCCGATGTCGGTGGTAATCACACTGGATAT
>DATAED010000051.1:0-2978 GCA_036258195.1 Ktedonobacterales bacterium | reverse complement strand
GAAAGTGGGGCTGGCCCGGCGCAACCCGCTGATCGATACGTGGGAGCTGGCGTCGCTGCTGCTGCCGAACCAGCCGAACTATAGCCTGGGCGCGCTGGGCGAGGCGCTCGGCATCCCCGCCGATGTGCATCACCGCGCGCTGGCCGACGCGCAACTGACCCGCGAATTGTTTCTACTCCTGCTGCAACGCTTCGAGTCCACCGAGGCGTCGCTGGCCCGCACCCTGCGCGACCTGCCCGCCGCGCCAGAGTGGACGCCGCGCTATTTCCTGCGTGGTGGCAACCAGCGTCGGGAGCAGCCCGCGAATGCCTTTGGCCGCGCGCTGACCGCCTCGCTGGGTGATCAGTTCGCGCGCCAGCTAGGCGTTGATCCCGATGTCCTGACGCTGGCGGTTGCCCAGGAAGCGCCAACCGCCGAAACTACGGCAGCTGTCGAAGAGCCAGCGCCACCTGCCACCCTCGCGCCCGCCGTAGACTCGTTGGCGCGGGAGATGGTCGCCACGCTGGACCAGGGAGGTACGCTGCTGGCGGAGGCGCTGCCAGGTGATCTCGATGCGACACTCGAGCCGATGGCGCGCTGGCTGGCTGCCCACGAGGATGAGCGCCTGATGGTGGCCGTCGCCACGCGGGAGCAGCTGGCGCGGCTGGCGCGAGAGACGCTTCCAGCGCTCTTCCGGCGTATGGGGGTATCGCTGCCGATTGCCGAGGTGATGGGCCGTGACGAGTATTTGTGCCTGCACCGCTGGTTTGGCCAGGCGCGGATCCCTGACGGACAAAGCTTCTCGCGCGAGATGACACGCGGCCTGGCGCGGCTGGCCGTCTGGCTCCAAACGACGCGAACGGGCGCGCGGGTGGATGTGGCGCTGTCCGGTCCTGAGAACAGCGCATGGGAGCGGGTACGCGGCGGCGCTGAACACGCCGAGGCGATGGCCACGTGCAACTATCTTCGTGATGGCTATTGCTTCTTCACTCGCGCGCGCCAGACAGCGCAGGATGCGCGCGTGCTCGTCACCACACACGAGGCGCTCGCTGCGCATCTTGCCGAAGGCAGTGACGACAGCCTGCCGGAGTGCAGGCGCGTTCTGGTGCTGGATGCCCACGTCTTCGAGGAGAATGTGCGCAAGGCGCGCGAGGTGGTTCTAGACCAACGCCGGATAAGCGGCGCGCTGGACGATCTGGCGCGAGAGGCGAATGGCAAGCCGGGCGGCGGCCTCTTGCGCCAGGCGGCGGGCAGTATCGAACACGCCAGCCTGCGCAGCTGGTATGAACAGGTAACTCAGGCCCGACAGGCGAGCGAGCGCCTCTTCGTGGCGTTGCGACGGCTGCTGCAAGAGGCGCATGCGCATGGCGGCGAGCAGGGCGGACATACCGAGCCGCAGGAGCAGCGAGTGCTCCGGCTGGATACGCGCGCACGCCAGAATGATGCCTGGGACGACGCGGCGGAGGCCTGGCGCACGACCGATGCCCAACTGGCGGCGGTGGCGAAGGTTGCTCGTGAGACGGCTAGAGCGCTCTCCGGCGGCAAGAACAAGCAGGCGCCCGATAGCCTCGCCTCGGAACTTTCCGCCGTGGCCTGGCGGCTGAATCGAATGCGCGACGAGGGCGCGCGCCTGTTGCTGGATGAGGGCGCGCGCGAGCCGATGGTGGTCTGGTTACGGCTGCCCTATCCGCAAAACAGTGATCGCGGCGATACCGCTGGGCGCGGTAACCGCTGGAATGGCCGCAAGGGGCCACGCAAGTCGCCAGAGAACGGTGGCCAGCCTCAGGGCCAGAGCCAGCCGGAAGCGACCGCCGCCGAGGTTAAATCAGCAATCACGACGGTCGCCCTGGCGGAGGAAGTTGAGCCGGTGCCGGAGATCCATGGTGAGCCGACTGATATCGGCCCGCTCTTGCAGCCGCTGAGCGCGCCGGGGCGGTCACTGACACTGGCGGGGTCGGCGCTGACCGTGGCGGGCGACTTCGAGCCGGTCCGCGTGAGCCTTGGGCTGCCCGATAATGCGCGTTTCCGCTGTCTCTCCAGCGACCGGAGCGCGCAGACGTTGCTGTGCCTACCGGTGGATGTGCCGGAGCCGAACGCGCCGCACTACCAGCAGCGGCTGAACGCGGCGCTGATTGGGCTGGCCTCGGCGCTGGAGGGGCGGCTGGTGGCGATCTTCTCCTCGCATGCCGCGTTGCGGAGCGCCTGGATGGGGATTCGCCGCGAACTGGAGCAGAAGGATATCCTGGTGCTGGCGCAGGGACAGGACGGCTCGGCGCGCCAGCTCTGGCGTACCTTCGAGGCGGAGTCGCGAGTCGTGCTGCTAGGCGCTGGCTCGTTCTGGGATGGCGCGGCACGCACGGTGAACCCGCCCGCCTGCGTCGTGGTGACGCGCATGCCGTTCCCCGCGCTGAGCGATCCGCCAGTGGCGGCGCGCGCCGAGCGCTGGCCGGATCCCCAGAGCGGCTTCGTCGTGCCACAGGGAGCGCTCCGTCTGCGCCAGGCGCTCAATGGCCTCGCCTGGAGCCATCAGCAGCGTAACGCGGTCGTCCTCTTCGACCGCCGAATACAGACGCGCGGCTACGGCCCGGCGATTCTGGGGACGCTGCCGCGCTGCGAGCAGTACGAGGAGTCGCTGGCGCAGATCACCGAGCGCGTCACCGACTGGGTGGGCGCTGGCGGCTAAAGCCGCGCCTGAAGGGCCTGCGGCCACAAAGTCCGCCTGCGCTGACTGCATGATACTGGACCTTGCCCCCTCCGCACAATGGGATACCTTCAACACCGCCAGTTGCTTGTGTTATGATTGCAAAAACTATGTGCTAAGGGGGATGTGATGAGCGCACAGCCAGCGAACTATCCAGCGAACTATAAAGAGATACTCTATAGCGAGGAAGAGGTCGGCCAGCGTATCGACGAGCTGGCGGCGGAAGTTATTGCCCGCTATCGGGGTACGGAGACCATGTTCGTCAGCTTGCTCAATGGCGCGCAACCATTCACAGCAA
>DATAED010000050.1:0-13370 GCA_036258195.1 Ktedonobacterales bacterium | reverse complement strand
TTCTGGCTCTGGCTAATCCCTGGCGCTATCCTCGATACCGCCGCTAATGTGGCCTACAACATCGGCGTGACGGGCGCGCTGACCAGTGTCGTCGCCACGCTCTCCTCACTCTTCACCGCTGTCACGGTGGTGCTGGCGTGGGTCTTCCTGCGTGAGCGGCTCACGCGCGTCCAGTGGGTCGGGCTGCTGCTGATCCTCGCGGGAATCGCGCTGGTGAATGTGTAGCGCCCCCTCCCCAACTCCTCCCCCGCTGCGGCGGGAGAGAGGCTTTTGGCATCCTGCTGTGATTGGCCATCACTCGCGGCTGCGGGCCTTCATCTCCTCGCCCCACAGCCGCTTCGAGAACTGGCCGCCTGCCCAATAGCCGACCACGCCGAGCGCGAAGGTGACGCCCAGCCACGCGGCGGTGGCCCAGTCGGTGGCGCTGGCGGCCCGCACCAGTGAGACGATCACCAGCGCCGCCCCCAGGCCCAGCACAAGCCCCAGCGTGAGGCCCAGCGTGCAGCCAACGTGGGCCAGATTGCGGCCCCGCAACTCATTCAACATGACGCCTCCCAGCGCGCTCGTCGCCATCCTCGCAGCGACGCGCCACGACGCCGGATGACCGCATGAGGTTCCCCATTGGTTTATAGCGCCAAGCTGCGCCGCCGTCAATCCTGCGTGGCCACTGGCATAGCCCACGCAGCGGGGTTGCGTTGACGGATCCGACGGTTGGCTGCTACGATGCTTGCGCTTCGAACGATGCCTGGACGCCACCGCGCGCAGCACGAGCGAGAGGAAGAAAATCGTGGCGCACTCCAAGACACGTCGCCCCGCCAGCGTCGCGCTGATGATCGCGCTGGCGCTGCTGCTGACGGGCTGCATGCATGTTGATCGCAGCGTCAACCTGAACAACGATGGCTCCGGCTCCTACACGCTGACCATCGGCTTCTCGCAGCAGGTCATGAGCGCCGCAAGCTCGCAGGTCAACGACACGATGAACTCCTTCGGGGATCAGGTCAAGCTGGAGGGCGGATCGACGCGCCAGTATCAAGATGCTGGCTACAGCTATTGGGCCTTCACGCGCCCATTCAAGAGTATCAGCGACCTCAACACGCTGCTCCAGCAAACCCCGCAGTCCACCAGCGGCTCCAACTCCACCGGCAATCTGATCGGCGTGGCGCAGGATACACTGGCCTTCTCCGAGCAGGATGGCCTGCTGGGCAATACCTTCCACGTTGTCGGCCACATGAGCATGATTCCGCAGAGTGGCGCGACGGGCGCGGTTCCACAGGCGCTGCAAGACATGCGCGAGAGCTTCTCTGTCACCATGCCCGGCTCCATCACCTCGCACAAGGGCGGCGTCACGCATGGGAGCACCGTCACCTACGTCATCCACTACGGCGAGCAGACTGACATCGACGTGGTGGGCGGCGGGGCTGATCCGGCGCGGCTGGCGCTGGTCGGCCTGGGCGGCGTACTTCTGGCCTTCATCATTATCATCATCGCTCTGCTACTGTGGAGGCGCCAGCGCGGCGCGCGGCAGGCGGCCAGTCAACCTCTGCCAGGGCCGGCTGAGTTCGCGCCGGTCTATACGCCCGCGTTCACGCCGCCCTACACCTCCGCCGCGCCAGACGCCCCGACCGTCGCCTCGACGCCACCAGGGGATGAGCCTGGAGCACGGCCAGAGTAGCGCCCCCACCCCCAGCCTCTCCCCCGCTTTGCGAGAGAGGGGAGCTACGGGCCGCTGCGGCGAGAGGGGGAGCTACAGCCTGCCGCGTGCTACAATCTGCGGCATGGAGACATCCGACGCCGCCAGCCAGCCAGCCGCCAGCCCGTCAGTGGAGCGCATCACGCTGATCGGGCCGACTGGCGCGGGCAAGACCACTGTAGGGGCCGCACTGGCCGCCTTGCTGGGCTGGCGCTTCCTCGACCTCGACTCCGCCATCGCCGCCGCCGCTGGCCTCCCAATTCGCGATATCTTCGCGCGCGATGGAGAGGCGGGATTCCGCTCGCAAGAGGCGACGGCGCTGCTGGCGGCACTGCATGAGCCACGAGTGGTCATCGCGACAGGCGCGGGGATGGTCGAAGACGAAGACAACCTGACGCTGGCGCTGAAGCGCAGTTGGGTGGTCGCGCTGGCGGCGGCGCCAGAGACGACGCTAGCGCGAGCGACCGCAGAGGCCACCGCGCAGGAGCTGACCCTCGGCGAGTTGCGCCCGCTGCTGGCCGGGCCAGAGCCACGGGCGCGCATCGAAGAGATGGCGACCCGTCGCCAGCCGAAATACGCTCAGGCCCACGCCATCTTCCCGACCGATGCGCTTGCTCCGGACGCCGTCGCCGCACGCATCGCCGCCGGGCTGATCGCGCTGGGCCGAACGCCGGGCGATGGCGCACAGAGCGTCACGCGGCGCGTGGAGGCGGGCGCGGGCTACGATGCCGTGGTGGGCTGGGGCGCGCTGACCGAGCTACCCGCGCGACTGCGGGCGCTGGGGCTGCCGCCACGGCTGAGCGTCGTCACCGACAGCAGTGTCGCCGATCTTTATCTCGCGCCGCTGCTGGAGCGCCTGCGCGCCGCTGGATTCGCGCCCGATGCGCTGATCGTCCCGGCGGGCGAGGCGAGCAAATCGCGCGAACAACTCGCAGTCATCCACGACTGGTTGGCAGAGCGGCGCATCGAGCGCGGCGAGGCGCTGCTGGCGCTAGGCGGCGGCGTGGTAGGCGATCTGGCGGGCTTCGCCGCCGCCACCTACCTGCGCGGCCTGCCGCTGATCCACATCCCCACATCGCTGCTGGCCCAGGTGGACGCCAGCATCGGCGGCAAAGTCGCCATCGATCATCCGCGCGGCAAGAACCTGATCGGCGCGTTCTATCAGCCAACGCTGACGCTGGCCGACACCACGACGCTGCTCACGCTGCCCGCGCGCCAGCGCACGGAGGGCTGGGCGGAGGTCATTAAGCATGGCGCCGCGCTCGATGCCGACTACTTCGCCACGCTGGAGCGCGCGGCTGAGGCGCTGCTGCGAGTCGAGCCAGCCACAACGACGGCCATCATCGCGCGCTCGGTGGCCATCAAGGCGGCGGTGGTCGAGCAGGACGAGCGCGAAGGCGAGGGCGGGCGGCGGGCGCTGCTCAATTTCGGCCACACGCTGGGCCACGCCATCGAATCGGTGACGGGCTATCGGCTGTGGCTGCACGGCGAGGCGGTCAGCGTGGGGATGGTGTTCGCGGCGCGGCTCGGCTGGCGCATGGGCGTCACCCCGCGCGCGGCGATGGATCGCCTGGAGGCGTTGCTGGGGCGCCTCGGCCTGCCCACCCGCCTGGATGGCCTCGGCCTGAACGCCCTGCTGAGCGCCACTCTGTGGGATAAAAAGGCGCGCGGCGGCCAGACACGCTGGATCCTGCTGACAGATCTGGGAGCCGCGACGCTCGTCTCCAGAGCGCCCGACGAGATCAGCCGCGAAACGCTGCTGGACCTGGGCGCGTCGGCAGAGGAGCCAGGAGCTGCAAGCGACTGAGTGGAGAGTGAGGAGCAACCATGCCAGACGCATCCGCCGGGGCGCCGCGCGTGCTGGTGGCGCACGGCCCCAACCTGAACACGCTGGGCGCGCGCGAGCCGCACATCTATGGCAGCATGACGCTGGCCGAGATCAACCAGCGGCTGGTGGCGCGCGGCGGGGAGCTGGGCTGCGAGGTGGTCTGTTTCCAGTCCAACCATGAGGGCGCGCTGATCGACTTCCTGCAAGAACAGGGGCCGACGGCGCAGGGGCTGGTCATCAATCCCGGTGGACTGACCCACACCAGCGTTATCCTGCGCGACGCGGTGGCAGGCTCCGGACTGCTCGCCATCGAGGCGCATCTGTCGAATATCCACGCGCGCGAGCCATTTCGCGAGACCTCGCTGCTGGCGGCGGTGTGTCGCGGACAGGTGATCGGCCTGGGCTGGCGCGGCTATCTCTACGCGCTGGAAGCGGTGGTGGCGCTCCTGGGTGAGCGCTGATTCTGGTACGCGCGGCCATGAAGAGCCGGGGCACGCCGGACGGCGGCCTGGAAGCCGTCCTCGTGCTCCGACTGCGCGCGGAGATCAGGGGGCATGCATGCCCTCGTCGCGCCGCGCGTTAGCCATAGATGGCCGCGACTCGTGCTATGCTACGTTGCGCTCAGCGGCGGGCCAAACCCCGCCTGCGCCGGGCGATCCGCTCCAGACCCCTGGGCGTGGCCATGTGACACCTGCCAGGCCGTGATCTCCGACTCCTGCTCGCTAGCAAGCTCCTGTTGTCCGCGCATGGTGAAGCGGACGAGCAGCAAGACGATTGCCGCGAGCGCTGTCCAAATCACCCAGACGATCACCAGCCAGCCAACGTCGAACATAGGATGCCTCCTTTGCTCTTGACCGACTTGCGTCGTCGCGGCGCGTGCGCCTCAGGGCAAGCGCCTGGTGAGCGCGTTGCTGCTCATCAGCGCACGCCGTCGCGATCGGCCTACAACTGACATTCACGCATCAATCATGCCCGCTTGACAGAAGGAGTATACCCTATCCTGCGCCGATTGTGATGCGCTCTGGCCACTCGGTTTGGCGGCGCAAGAGCGGCATGATAGAATAGTTTGGGTGTTCGGCGCCATCCGCAAGGAGCGCCGCAAGGCGACGCCACGCTGGCGCAAGCGCCTCGAACATCGCATACACGGAGAGCGCTGCGCACACCACAGCGCGCAGCCTGAACTCGCTCAACAGCACATCGAGCGCGGCGGTTGACCCCGGCGAGGCGCCAGGCGGTCCTGCATCGCGCGGCACATCTGCGTCTTGCCGCAGCCGGACGCACAGAGAGGATAGCGAGCGTCATGATTTCCACTGGTGACCTGAAGAAGGGCATCTCGATTGAGTTCGAGGGCGCACTCTTCCAGATCGTCGATTGGCAGCACATCAAGATGGGGCGCGGTGGCGCTATCGTCCGCATGAAGCTGCGCAACCTGCGCACTGGCGCCAACATCGAGCGCACTGTGGATGCAGGCGAGAAGTTCCCGCGCGCTTTCCTCGACCATCGTCCCGTGCAGTATAGCTATAACGATGGCGATACGTATTACTTCATGGACAACGAAACCTACGAGACGTTCCCGATCTCAGCCGAGCAGCTCGGCGACGCGCGTCATTACCTGCAGGATGGCATGCAGCTCGAAGTCATCAGCTACAAAGATGAGCCGCTGAGCGTCGAACTGCCCGATACGGTGGTGCTGGAAGTCACGTATACTGAGCCAGGCTTCAAGGGCGACACCGCGACGGGCGGCAATAAGCCCGCCACGCTGGAGAACGGCGTCACGGTAGCTGTGCCGCTATTTGTCGCGATGGGCGACAAGATCCGTGTCAAGACGGATGGCGGAACGTACGTGGAGCGAGTCAATTAGCTCGCTCGCCATAAGTCCAGCACTGAAGCGCACGGTTCAAGACGACGGAGGAGCGGTATGGCGCGCGACAAGGCCGAGCGGCCCGACGAGACGCAGACCGGGCAACCCCATCTCAGCGTCGCCGAGCTACGCCAGCTCATCACGCTGATGAATGGGAGCGATATCGAAGAGATCGGCATCGAAGAAACCGGCAGCGGCCTGCGCCTCTCGCTGCGCAAGCCCGCGCCCATCTCGCTGGCTGGCTCCGTCACTCAGGAGGAAGACCTCTTCGACGCGCTGATCGTGGAAGAGACACAGAGCCTCGAATCCAGCAACGCCACCGAGGTCAGGGCGCCTCTGGTGGGCGTCTTTCGCGCGGCGATGAAGGCGGGCGCGCAGCCCATCGTCCGGCTCGGCGATGTCATTCGCGAGGGGCAGATCGTCGGCGCGGTCGAGGCGCTCAACGTCTACAACGAGGTCGAAGCGCCAGCCGCCGGACGTATCAGCGCCATCTACGTCAACGATGGCCAGCCCGTCGAGTATGGGCAGCCACTGATGGAGATCGAGCCCGTCGGCCAGGCGTAGACCGCGCAGCCACAGCAGGTGGAAGGGCCGCGTCCATGCGAATCGTCACCGTCAGCGAACTCACGCGCTACCTCAAAGACCTGATCGCCGAGGACTTCGGGCTGCAGGATGTCTGGGCGCAGGGCGAGATCAGCAACTACACGCAGGCGGCGTCGGGCCATCGCTACTTCGTGCTGAAGGATGGCTCCGCCGCGCTGCGTTGCGCGCTCTTTGCCCGCAACCGCGTCGCGCCGATCCGCAATGGCATGGCCGTTTTCGCCCACGGAAGCATCGGCATCTGGGAGCAGCGCGGCGACCTGCAATTCTATGTAGATGACATTCGCGACGCTGGCATCGGCGAGCTGAATCTGCGCTTCGAGGCGCTCAAGGCGCGCCTGGAGGCCGAGGGGCTGTTTGCGCCTGACCGCAAGCGCCCGCTGCCAGAGCGTGTGCAGGTGGTGGGCGTGGTCACCTCGCCACAGGCCGCCGCCCTGCGCGACATCCTGCGCACGCTACGGCTGCGCTGCCCGCTGGTGGAGGTGATTCTGGCGCCGACGCTGGTGCAGGGCGATGGCGCGGCGGCGCAGATCGCCAGCGCCATCGACAGCCTGAACGCGCACGGTCGCGCCGATGTGATCGTGGTGGCGCGCGGCGGTGGCTCCATCGAAGAGCTGTGGGCCTTCAACGAAGAGGTGGTGGCGCGCGCCATCGCCCGCTCGCAGGCGCCCGTCGTCACAGGGGTTGGCCACGAGACGGATTTCACCATCGCCGATTTCGTGGCCGATCTGCGCGCCAGCACGCCAACGGCGGCGGCGATGGCCGTCACCCCCGACGCTGCCATCTGGCGGACCGCCACGCTCGACCTGCGCAGCCGCCTCGACATCGCAATGGCGGGGACGCTGGTAGCCCAGCGCGACACACTGGGCCAGACCGCGCGCCGCCTCGGACGCGCCAGCCCACAGCGCCAGATCGCCGACGCCCGCCTGCGTGTGGACGCCGCCACGGCGTCGCTGGCGCTGCGGTTCGATCACTCGCTGTCGCTGCGGCGCGAGGCGCTGCGGGCGCAGGCGCTGCGGCTGCACGCGCTCAGCCCGCTGCTGACCATCGCGCGGGGCTATGCCATCGTGCGTCGGGAGCCGGGCGGCGCGGTGGTATCGAGCGTGGCGCAGGTGGCTGCGGGCGATGGGCTGAGCATTCTGCTGGAGGATGGCCGCATCGCGGCGGTGGCTGGCCCGCGCCTGCCCAATGCGCCCAATGCGCCCGATGCGTCCAATGCGTCCGATGCGTCCAATGCGTCCGATGCGTCCAACACGAGCGCGGCCACAGATGCGCGTGACGCGCAGCAGCAAAAGGGAAAGCGAGCATGACAGCGGATCCGGCACACAATGGCGCCGAACGCAAGCGGCGCGGCAAGCAGAGCGACCAGCTTCAGGCGAACGCCAGCCAGCCGTTCGAGGCGCAACTGGAGGAGTTGGACGGCATCGTGACAGCGCTGGAAGACGGGCGGCTGCCACTGGAGGAGGCGCTGGCGCTCTATGAGCGCGGCATGCGCCTGGCCAAAGCCTGCCAGGATCGCCTCGACGCGGCAGAGCTGCGAGTGCAGCGTCTGCGCGCCATCGCTCCAGTGGACGAGGCCGACGAGATTACCTTCTCGCTCGAAGACTTCGAAGAAGACGAATAGGGTCAGGTAGATGCGCTGAGCTTGCCTACCTTAGCCAGGCAGCGCGAAAGACTTCAACAGGAACGGACATGGGCGGAGAACTCGCGTTGCTGGGCGCTAATCGGGCCTTGTGGGCCGCAGCGCTGGGGTGGTTCATTGCACAGCTCATCAAGACGCTGGCGGCGCTGCGCAAAGACAAGCAGCTAAACCTCGGACATCTCGTCGCCTCTGGCGGCATGCCCAGCTCGCACTCGGCGCTGGTGGTGGGCCTGGCGACGGCGGTTGCGCGGATCGATGGGTTGCAATCCACGCCGTTCGCGCTGGCCGCTGTCTTCGCGGGCGTGGTGATGTACGACGCCGCCGGGGTGCGGCTGGCGGTCAGCAGGCAGGCGCGCATCCTCAATCTGATGGTGGATGACTTCTTCCACGAGCGCGGCCTGCGCGAGCAGCGTCTGCGCGAGCTGATCGGCCACACGCCCATCCAGGTCTTCGCCGGGGCCATCATCGGCATCATCATCGGCGTCCTCTTGACGCGCTGAGGGGCCAGCGGAACCTCTCCCACTGTCCCCCTCCCCTCCGAGGGAGGGAGAACCCAGACCACATGGGTTCGGCGCTGGCAGACGATGTGGCCGCCGAGGCGCACAGTAGCTCCTCTCTCCCGCACAGCGGGGGAGGGGCTAGGGGTGGGGCGCGCCCTCTAACGAACTACGCCCTGCCGCATCGCCGCCTCTCTGTACCATAGTCCTATAAAACAGGCCGAAGCTCTTGTGTGACAAGACGCTGGCTGATAGAGTCGTGTCCAGACCCGCGTTGAGAGCTGGCGTCGGCGCCGTGATCTGCGCCAGCAACACACAGAGAGAGGACGCGATGGGCCTGGCAAATCTGCGCAAGCGACACACCGATTCCCCCCGCGCTGGCGTTGGCGTACTGGAACGCGAGCAGCGCCCATTGCCTCCACGCGACCGCTCCACACCGCCATCGAGAGATGATCTGGCTGACGCCGAGCTGGCAGAGTTTGTCGAATTCTTCACGGGGTCACACCGCGCGCTCACGCCGAGCGAGCTGCAGACCAGCGTCGCCGCAGCGCAGCCGCCACTCCCCGCGCTGGCGCCACAGGCAGGCGAGGGGCGCGTGCGGCGCGCCACCGAGCGCGTTATTCGCGTCGCGGCGATGCGCCCGCAGGTGCGCGTTCCCGCCAGCTTCCGCGCACGAGTGATCGACGCGCGCGTCACGATGGCCGAGGCTGACGATGAGGACGCGACGCAGGCGGAGCAGCAACCACGCGAGCGCACGATCAAGCTGCCACCGATCTGGATCCTGACCAATCTGGCGATCATCGGCGCGATTATGCTGGGCTTCTTCCCCCAGATCATGACGGTGAGCGCCGCGGCGGCCTGCAACTGGTACACCGTCAAGTCCGGCGATACCCTCTCGAAGATCAGCCACCGCACGGGCGTCTCGGTTCACCAGCTCGCCAGCGCCAACCACATCCAGAATATCAACCTGATCTACGTCGATCAGCACATGTGCATCCCACTGCTGCCCATCGCCAGCTCGAATCAGCCTGCCCCGGCGCCCGCCTCGCATCCGCCGACCTATAGCCCTCCGGCTAACGTCAAGTCGTTCATCAACTACACGCTGCCCTATGCGCGCAAGGCCAGCGCCGCTACTGGATGGCCCGTCAGCGTGATTCTGGCGCAGTGGGGACTGGAGACCGGCTGGCGCACCAAGACGTACACCGGCTTCAACTGGGGCAACTGCGGCGCGATGCCCAACCAGCCCACCATCGGCGGCATCAATAAGCCTGGCTCGCCAGCCGCCTTCGCCTACGCCTATTCGCCATCGCAGGGGCTGGCCGAGTACGTGCATGTGGCGCACCTGGGCTACTACACCCATGTGGCCAGCGCCGCCCGCGCTGGTGGAGCGAATGCCGCCGCACGCGCGCTGGGGCAATCGCCCTGGGACTGGGGCCACTACACCAATCGCAGTGATCCCGGCTCCTCACTCATCACCCTGATGCGCGCCTACAACCTCTACTACTACGACACGCACTAGATCAGGACGACCTCACCCCCCAGCCCCCTCTCCTGCGGGAGAGGGGAGCCGGAGGCGATGGCGCTGCCTGGCCCACTCTGCCATCGAGCAAGAGCATCCGAAGCCCCCTCTCCCTGTGGGAGAGGGGGTTTGGGGGTGAGGTCGCCCTACCTCCACGCCTTGCCGAGATATTCCTGGCCACCGAGCCACGGGCGCAGCGCCTCCGGGATGCGGATGCGCCCGTCGGCCTGCTGGTGGTTCTCGACCAGCGCGATGATGGCGCGCGTCGAGGCCAGCGCGGTGTTGTTCAGCGTGTGGGCATAGCGCACCACGCCATCCAGGCCGCGATAGCGGATGTCGGCGCGGCGGGCCTGGTAGTCGTGGAAGTACGAATCCGAGTGCGTCTCGCGATAGCGCCCCTCCGACGGCACCCAGCATTCAATGTCATAGCCCTTCACCTTGGCGTCGCCCAGATCGGCCACGCACAGGTTCAGCACGCGATAGGGCAACTCCAGCGCCTCCACGATCTCCTCGGCGACGCGCAACAGCTCCTCGTGCCAGCGCACCGACTCCTCATGGTCGGCGCGGCAGATGATGTACTGCTCCACCTTGTAGAACTGGTGGACACGCATGATGCCCTTGGTGTCTTTGCCGTAGGTGCCCGCCTCGCGGCGATAGCACGGCGAGTAGCCGACGTACTTGATCGGCAGATCGGCCTCGCGCAGGATCTCGCCGCTGTGCATGCCCGTGATCGAGACTTCCGCCGTGCCGACCAGAAAGACCTCGTCGGCGGGCAGCTCATAGGTCTGCTCACGACCGCGCGGAAACTGGCTGTTGCCGATGAAGCAGAACTCGCGCGCCATGGCTGGCACATCCAGCGGCAGAAAGCCCTTGCGCGCGACATGGTGCAGCGCGAACTGCATCAGCGCCAGCTCCAGAAAGACCGCCTCGCCCTTGAGGATGTAGCTGCGCGAGCCGCCGACCTTGGCCCCGCGCTCCAGATCGAGCATGCCAAGATTGGTCAGCAGCGTCACGTGGTCGACTGGCTCGAAGTCGAACTGGCGCGGCTCGCCGACGCGCTTGATCTCGACGTTGTCGTCTTCGCTCTCGCCCTCCGGCACGCTCGCGTCGGGAATGTTGGGGGTCAGCAGCAGCAGATCGTGCAACTGGGCCTCCAGCTCGCGCTCGTCTGGCTCGAGCTGCTTCAATTCAGCCGAGACGGCGCGGCCCTGCGCGATGGCAGCCTCGCGCGCCGCTTTGTCTGGCCCGGCGTCGCGCACGGCCTTCGAGAGCCGATTCTGCTCGGCGCGCAGCTCATCGGCGCGGCGGCGGGTGGCGCGCAACTGATTGTCGAGCGCCAGCAGCGCATCCACATCGACGGCGGTCTTGCGGCGGCGCGCGACATCCTTCACCAGATCAGGATGCTCGCGGATGAACGCGATGTCCAGCATGGGAAACTCCTCCGCTTCCTCTCAGGGGAGGGGGCCATCCATGCGCAGCCAACCACGGCAGATCACCAGATCGCGTGGCGCCACGCAGGCCCGATCTCGCCCAAAAACAACCCAAAACAATACGCCGCCCATCGCAAAGGACGAGCGGCGTATGCCTCGTGGCGCCACCTTTGTTCGCCGGATCGCTCGCTCCCTGCCTCGCGCCGCGCAGCCATTGCGGGCTGACGAAGGGGAACTGTGCGCCGACCTCATTGGCCCGTTAACGCCGGGTGACGTTCCGTCTTGGCCTGGTGGCGCCTGCGTCATCGCGCGGCGCGCCGAGGGTTCGGCGGAAGGCTAGCGAGTGGATGCGGGCCAGCGGGCGCCGTGTCGCATCATCCCACGGCTTTCTGGGGCTGCCCTGCTGGCGGGCGTGTCTCGCGTATCGCCTATTCGCAGGTATCGTAGCCAGCGCAGCGGCCCGCTGTCAAGTGCGGCGCCGCTCTCTGGACGTCGCCCACCGCCTGCTGGTAGCCATCCAGGGGCGCCTGTTTGCCCGCCAGCAGGCCCTATGGTATACTGGCGCGGATTCGTTCCGGCTGGGGGCAGTGCGCCCGCTTGCCAGGCGATTCGGCGGCGCTCCTGCGCAGTGACGAGCGGCGCGCCACATCGTGATCTTCGTCAACGTGACTCGACCGCGACTATCCGCGACAATCGCCTGGCGATGCAAGTTGGACGCGCCAGCGCCGAGTTGTGGCGCCAGCGCGCCGCATGTGAGCAAGGGACACTTCATGGGCAAGTACAAGCTGTGGCTTCACCACCAGGAGATTGGCCGCCGCCTGCGAGACCAGATCAACACGCTGGATCAGGAGCGGGGCCGCGTGCAGAAGATGGCGCCAGATCATCCCGCGCCCCTGCCCGAGACCGCCAATCCGATCATCACCGCGTTGCTCTCCTACACGGAAAGTGGCCACCAGCTGAGCAACATCGACGTCATCAAGGCGGCCATGCCGAAACTGGATGGCGGCCCGGACCAACGTCAGCCCGCGCCTAGCTATTCGACGACATCCAGCGCCGCTCCGGCGGCTCCGGTCGCCAATCCGGCGGTCGTCGCAAGTCTGCTGGCGCGGGCGGAGCAGCTTCCCAGCGACCCCCTGGAAGAGATGCAGCAACTCTCGCGCTCCCAGGAGGCTCAGTTCGCCGCCTCTGAGGCGTCCGCCGCCGGCGCTTCTCCTCAGAGTTCTAATGCGGACTCCGTTCAGAGCTGGTGGCAGAATCGCCAGCTCGACGATCAGGATTAGTGGAGGGCGGTGGCGCTCCGCCGACGGTCACGCGGTGACCGCGCCGAGTCAACCGCCGCACGCTCCGACGTTCTCAGCCTGTCGCTGACAGCGAGAAGGGTGCTGAACCGATGGCTTCCGATCCCACGGCCGTTACGAAACTCTACGAGCAAATTCCGCTCGAAGCCATGCAGCGGGTGTCCGATGGCTACATGGCCTGGTATGTCACGCGCGTGACGCAGTCGCTCGACGAGACGATGTCGAGCCTGCGCTCTGAGCTGCGCGATAACGACGCCAAAGAGGCGTCCTATTGTCCATCCCCCGCCGAGCAATCCGCCATCAAGCGGTTGCAGAGCAGCGGTGTGACGGGGATGGATCTGCTCGACCGCATGGTGGAGCAGGGCGAAGACTGGCTGACGCTGACGATGCGCCGCCTTGACCACTTCGAGAAGACGGGCCTCGCCCCGAAGGACTACTCGACGTGGTGCGAGCATGCGCTCAGCGGGGCCTATGACTGGATCGACCACGAGCGCATCAGCGCCTCTGGCTCCGGCGCGACGGCCTCGCAGCCGCGTGTCGGCGGCGGCGCCCCCGCTGGTGGCGCCAGCAATGGCAACGGCAATGTCCCCGACTGGCTGGCCTCGCGCAATGCGTCGCAGCGACCCGAGGACGGCCCCACGGCGCCCGTGCCGAGCGTGGGCAGCGGCCCGCGCTGGGTGGACGCCAATGGCAATGGCTCTGGCGCCAGCACCGGCTACAGCGGCCAGCAGCCCGCGCAGGGCGACGACGACAAGGGCGGTCGCAACATCTTCCGCATCTTCTCCAACTAGCCCGCGAACCTCATCCCCAACCCCCTCTCCCTGCGGGAGAGGGGGCAGGGGGTGAGGGCTAAAGGCAGGAATAGCTTTCTTACTGGAGCAATCCATGACCAAAAAGTTAATCATCGATACCGACGTTGGTATCGATGACGCAATCGCCATTCTGATGGCGCTGGCCGACCCCGAATGGCAGATCATTGGGATATGCGGCGTAAGTGGTAATGTC
>DATAED010000049.1:0-2550 GCA_036258195.1 Ktedonobacterales bacterium | reverse complement strand
GACCGTCGCGGCGGGCGCCGCCGCTTCGAGCTGCGCCAGCGCGTATTGCCGCGCCTGCCCAAGCAGCGTCACGCCGAGCGACGCCAGCCCCCACCACCACCAGCGCGCTCGCGCTCCTGCCTGCCCCAGTGCGCCGATGCCCGCCAGCCACCAGATGGCGCAGAAGGTGTACGCCTCCAGAAAGTAGTACGGCCAGAGGATGTTGACGAAAGCAGGATGGCACAGGCTGCACAGCGCCAGCAGCGCATAGAAGTCGCGTGAGTCGGCGCGCAGGTCGGGGCGCGCACGCAGGACGACCGCCGCGACCGCCAGCGTCGCCGCCAGCACGAAGACGCCATCGGCGCGCTGGGGCAGCGTCGCCAGCGCCGTCCCACTCACCAGCGTCCAGAGATTGCCGCCCTGCGACTGCACGGAGTTGTGGAAGGTGACAAGCGAATAGAGCACGTCGCGAGCATCCGCCAGGGCAAAGGGCGCCAGGCCGCCAGCGACCACTGCCGCCAGCGCCAGCCCGAAGCGCCGCAGTCCGCGCCAGTCGGCCTGCGCGATGAAGAGTGCGGCGATGGGGATGATGATGGTGAGCGCTGTGGTGCGGGTGAGCAGCGCCAGCGCCAGCCAGACGCCCGCGCGCCCTGGCCTGCCCTCGCTCAGTCGCCGCACGCCTACCAGCGCCAGCCACAGCATCAGCGGCTGCTCCACATGACCGTAGTAGAGCATGCTCTGCCAGAGTTGCAGCGAGATCAGAAAGACCTCGTAGACCAGCAGCCGCCGCGGCCCACGCAGCGGCTTCGGCGCGCAGCGATCAATCACCGCGACCGCCTCGCGCGCCAGCAGAAGGGCAAAGACGCCATAGACCGCGACGACGACCAGCCGCGTCAGCGCCATGCTGCGCAGCCAGCCGAGCCGGACCGCCAGCGCCAGCGCCCCCACCAGCGGCGCGATGCTCAGCGGGCCATTCGCCAGAGGATACGCGCTCAGGTGGCTCGCGCTATAGATGAAGAGCGGGCGCCCGTGCAGCGCCACCAGCGCCGCCGGGATGTAGAAGCGTTCGAGGTCGGTCGTCTGGAGGTGAATCTGCCCGAGCAGGCTCCAGCCGACCAGATAGATGGCAGCCAACGCCAGCCGCAGCGCCCAGCCACCCCAGCCATGCGCCGCCAGCCGCGCCGCCAGCCGCGCCGCCAGCCAGGCCCGGGCGACCTGGATCGGCCTCTGTGTCTGGCTGCGCATCGTCACTCCATCCATTGCGTCCCAGTCCGCGCAGGCGGCAGGTGGAGCCGCGCTTCGCGGCCCGCAGGGCCTCCCGGGCGCGGTTTCAACCGCCACCTGCCTGAGCGCCTTCAGCGAACCACGCTCTGTGACAGTCAACGGCTGAACGCGCTCGCCAGTATCGGGCGCCGTTCGTGATTTGTCGTGCGCAGATGGCGCATGGTAAACTACAGGAGACTCTCAATGGCGAGAGTCGCGGCGTTGAGGATGGAGACGCATTCCCCTCCCAGACAGCATTTTGATCGGGGCACGGGTGGCCCATCACACGCCGTTGTATGCCCGGCGCGATGCGTGCTCATCATGGGTTGATGAGCGGACGCCGCCGGACGCTGCGCACAGGAGAAACTGCCATGGCGATGACGCGCGTAAAACGGCCAACGCTCGCCGATCTCGATCTCAGCATTGGCAAGAAGACTCGTCTCCACCGGCTGCTCTATAGCTTTGGTCCCGGCAACGGCACGCTGATGTTCCTGCCGATCGACCAGGGTCTGGAGCACGGCCCACGCGACTTCTTTGTGAATCCCCCAGCCAAGGATCCCGACTTCCAGCTCCGCCTGGCGAAAGAAGGCGGCTTTTCGGGCATCGTCTACCAGTATGGCATCGCGCAGAAGCATATGTACAAATATGCCGGCGCGGTGCCGCTGGTGCTCAAGCTCAATGGCAAGACGGAGATTCCGTCTGACAACCAGGCGTTCTCGCCGATGATCGCAGGCGTCGAGGACGCCGTGCGCCTGGGCGCTGACGCGGTGGGCTACACCCTGTATGTCGGCTCGCCCGCGCAGGCCGAGGACTTCGAGCAGTTCCGCCGCATGCGCGAGGAGTGCGACCGCTACGGCATGCCGATCATCGTGTGGGCCTACCCGCGCGGCGAGGCCATCGACAAGAAGGGTGGGCGCGACAGCCTCTACGCCATCGACTATGCGGCGCGTGTGGCGAGCGAGCTGGGCGCGGACATCGTCAAGATCAACGTCCCCAAGAGCGACCCAGAGAAGGACAAAGCGGCCCCCAAGCCGTACAACACCATAACCCCCTCGCGCGAGGAAGCGACCCGCATGGTGGTAGAGTCGGCGGGCAAGGCGCTGGTGCTCTTCAGCGGCGGCGAGATGCAGGGTGAGGGCGACATCATCTCCAAGGCGCGCATTGCGATGGACGCGGGAGCCACTGGCCTGATCTTCGGGCGCAACGTCTGGCAGCGTCCCTTCGAGGAGGCCATCGAGTTGGCCAAGCAGTTCCGAGAGCTGCTCAGCGAATACTCTGCCTAGCTGAGCCTGGCTGCGCGCTCGCCGG
>DATAED010000048.1:0-22996 GCA_036258195.1 Ktedonobacterales bacterium | reverse complement strand
GCCAGATAGGCCAGCGCGCGGTCGCGTGTGGCGGGATGTCGCTCGAAATAGCCCTCCGCTTGCAGGGCCAGCAGCGCGTGGCCTGTCACGTATGGGCAGTCATGGTCGAAGGGCATGCGCGAGTTTCGGACGAACGTAGACCATGAGCCATCGCGGTTCTGCATGCGCGCCAGCCAGCGCGCGCCACGCCTGCGCGCCACCGCCGCCGCTGCATCGCGTGGTGGGCCGAGCCACGCCAGCGCCAGCAGCGCGAACGCCGTGTCGTCGGCGTCGGGCCAGCCGGCGGGCATGGCCCATGGCCAGCCGCCGGGCGCAGCGGATGTCGGGAAGCAGCGCGCATTATATTGCTTGCCCAGCAGCCAGCGGCGCACGGCCTCGGCGTTGGGTGGCTGGCCGCCGCCCTCAGTCAGCGCGAGGACGGAGAGGTCGGTATCGAAGCACTCCAGATCGCGGTCGATGGGCCAGGAGCCATCGGCGCGCTGGTTCTCAATGACGAAGCTGGTCGCCGCATCCAGCCAGGGCAGGCCGCCATGCCCCGCCTGCCGCAGGCACAGGATGATGACCGATGTCAGGAAGGCCGACTCCTCGAACGAGCCGTTGGGGCCTTGCGTGCGCGCCAGCCAACGCAGCGACTCCTCCACCGCGCGCCGATAGCTCGGCAGGCGATTGAGCGGATGGGGCGCGCTGGCGGCGTGCAGCGTCGAGATGCTCAGGTAGGCTGGGAAGGTGGTCGAGATGGCACGTCGCAGGCGCGTCGGAATCAGGATGATCTCTGGCCGCAGTCGCTTGATGTTGCGCCAGTCGTAGATGCCCGCGATAGCCGCTACCGTGCGGCATGGCCCGCTGAGCGTGCAGCGCTGCGGATCGCCAACGGCCTCCCAGCCGCCCAGCGCGCGCAGCCGCGCCTCGCCGCGCGCCTCCGTATCTGGCGCGCCTGCTGGCTCGGCGAGCGGCGTCGTCAGTCGCAGGGCGGCCAGGGCGAGGCTGGTGGCGTTCAGGTTCGACTCGGCGGATGGCGCGTCGCCCCAGCCGCCATCGGCGAGCTGGGTGGCGCATAGCCAGCGCCGTCCTGCGCGCATGCGCTCGGCATGCTGGCGTGGGTCGGTCGCCCAGAGCGCGCAGATGGCGATGGCGGTGGCCAGCGCCGACGACGACAACTCCCCAACCCAGTGATCGCCATCGCGCTGGGCGCCGATCAGCCGCGCCTCAGCCCGCTGGACGCTTCCCTCCAGAGCGCGTGGATCGAGGAGCGCATCCACTGTCTCGCTCAGGGTCTGCTCGATCTCGGTACTCATCGGTCGCGCACCATCAACAGCGTCGCCAGCGCCGTCATGCGGTCGCGTGGCTCGGAGGGCTGGAGCAAGTCGAGGCTGGTGAGCGCACTCTGGGTGTGCGTCTGGGCGATGGCGCGCGCATGATCCAGCGCATGCGTTCGCTGGAGAATCTGTACCAGCCTGCTGTAGCGTTCGAGCAGGTCGTTGCCATCGGCGCTGCCGTTGGCGCTGGTCGGCGTGAAGAGCGCGCTGATGCGCGCCCGCTGATCCGGCGAGCTATCGCGCAGGGCATAGATGATCGGCAGGGTAACGCGCTGATTGCGCAGGTCGCTGAGGGCCGATTTGCCCAGGTTGGTTCCGGCTGTGTCGTAGCACAGCAGATCGTCCACGATCTGAAACGCGACGCCGAGATGATGTCCGAAGCGCCCGAGTTGCTCGATCTCTGCAACTGAGCCGCCGCCCAGAATGGCGCCAATCTCACACACCGCGCGACAAAATGCGGCGGTCTTCGATCCGATGATAGCGAAATAGTCGTCTTCTGACAGGTCGAGCCTGGCCTGGGCCGCCGTTTCGAGCGCCTGGCCCTGGCACATGGCAAGGCAGGTCAGGCTCAGTGTACGAATGGCGGAGAGCGTGCGTTCGGCGCTGACACCGCGCTCGAAGCAGTCGAGGTGTCCGAGATAAGCGAGAAAGATGAGAGCGTCGCCTGCGAGCACGGCGGTATCGACGCCGTACTTGACGTGGGCCGCGTCCTGTCCGCGACGCGAGGTGTCGCCATCCATGATGTCATCGTGAATGAGGCTGGCCATATGGCCGTACTCCACGCCCAGCGCCGCCGGGAACACTCGCTCCGGATCGCCGCCGACGGCGCGGCATGAGTCCAGCATGAGCAGCGAGCGGACGAATTTTCCCGGCGATGCGAGCGCATGATGGAGCGCCTCTGCGAGCTGGTTGTCCTGGTCGCCCAGCGTCTCACGACAGCGCTCCTCGAGACGGCGCCCGAGTCGTGTTCGTTCGTCGGCGAGTGGCGAGAACAGGCCTGCTCCATCCTTGATTGCGACCATACAAGCTTCCTTCCCAATCCTTGGGAGGGCTCGGAGCGTGTCAAACTGCTGGCGCGGGGCGTGAATCGCGCGGGCGATGAGTCGAGCGTGTCAGGTCTAGTTTGGGCGCGCCAATGAGTCCTCCAGCCGTGTGACGGGCTGAATTCTCGTCTATCAGCCCTCTGCCTGGCGTGCGTCGCAAGAATCAGTCCACACAGCACACTTGCGCGGACGCGGCGCGCCGTTTGTGCGGCTGTTTGCGCGCCCCGCGTGGGCGCGATGGGCAGTGAGTGTCCCTGCTCGCGCATCGCGTGCGGGCGCGGCTGTCAACCGGCTGTCAACTGGCCGCCGAGTGCGAAGAACTGGCGCGCGGCGCTCCGTCGAAGTCCAGCAGCGTGTCGGCGCGCAGGCCCAGCCGCAGCGTCTCCAGACCAATGAGGTCAGCCGGCGCGATGTTCGCCAGATTGACGTTGGCGCCAACGCGGCGGATGAAGTAGACCTGCTGGTCTTTGCGTGGGGCCTCAAAAATCAGGCGGGTGGTGTCCAGCCCGGACGCCAGCATCTCCTCAATCAGCCCGTAGCGCACCTCGCCATCGGGGCGGAAGATGCCGCTGGAGCCGCTCTCGCGCGCCTCAGTGATGACGCGCTCGGCCCCCGCCATCATGTCCTCATTGATGTACTCGATCCACTGGCCGGGGTGCAGTTTCAGCGAGCGCTCGCTATCTTTGTAGCCGACCTCGCTCAGCACATGGAAGTCGCGGGCGAAGCGGGTGATGTAGCGCGCTTTCTCGCGGTTGGTCAGCTCGATGGTTCCATTGGAGATTTCGACGTAGCGGCAGCCGTAGCGCTGGCAATAGGCGCGATAGGCGTCTACCTGGCCCTGCGCCAGGAACTTCTCGAAGAGCGTGCCGCCGAAGTAATAGCCGATGCCATGCTCGCGCAGGCAGGCGATCTTGCGGTCGAGCGTCTCCGTGACGACCGAGGTTCCCCAACCGAATTTCACGATGTCGATGAGCTGACTGGCGCCATCGACCACATCCTCGAAATAGCGTGGCGGGATGCCATTGTCGATCATCAGCGTCAGGCCGCTCGCGCGCGGCTTGGTGGCGCGCTCAGGGAGCGCCAGGATGTTGGTGTTCATGTTGAGGTGACTCCTCTCCTCGGTGGGACAGTGGTGTCAGGCCGACGCGCGTTGTGCGAATAGCCAGGCGAGAAACGTCGGATTACGGTAGACCTGGAGCCAGATGACGTGGCTGGCCCCTTGAACCTCGGTCAGGCGTGGCTGGCCCCCGGCAGCCGATATGGCGTTGACCATCTCAACCGATGCAGCCACAGGCAGCGTGGTATCGAGCGCTCCTTGAAACACCCAGATGGGCATCTTGGCCAGGACGAACGCCTCCGCCGGGTCGCCCGCGCCAGAGACGGGCGCGGCGGCGGCGAACTCCTGTGGCCAGCGCTCGATGGCGTCCCAGACGCCCGCGCCACCCATCGAGATGCCCGTGATGTAGACCCGCTGCCTGTCGACCGACGTCGCATACTGATCCAATGTCGCGTCCAGAATCTCGTGCGCGAGCGCCAGCGAGGTCGAAGGCGTGGCGTTGAGGTTGTATGAGACCAGATGGGGCGGCGCGTCCACCCAGCGGTTGGGAGTGATGGCCTGCGGCACGATGATGAAGCTGGGCCATTTGGCCTGTACCGCCGCGCTGCTCCACAGATTGACGTAGGGGTCGCCCAGGATGCGGTCACGGTTCTGGGCGGCAGTTGAGGACACCCTGGCGCTCTCGCCTATGCCGTGCAGCAGCACTACCACCGGGAAGCGCGTCGCCAGCCCGGCGGACGCCTCGGCGCTGACGGCGGGCGGGATGTAGAGGTAATAGGTCATCGAGGCGCCACTGGCATCGGCATACTCGCGTGTGACGAATCCTTTGTAGGTCTGGGCGCGCGCCGTGAAGACACTCATGTGCCGCGCGTTCTGGTTCAGCAGCGGGTCGTTGCTGGCGTCGTCCTGCGTTACCGCGGCTGCCCTGGGCCGTCGCGCTCCGGCGTCCAGTCGCGCGCTGCCGCTGAGCACCGCGAGCAGGACGGCGGCGCCCGCCGCGAGACAGACAGACGCCCAGGCGCCACGCCGCTTTGGAATCGCACGCGCGCCGGTGTGCAGCCATCGCGTGAGCCGTCGTGTCAGTCGTCGCATGGCTCACGCTCGCTTGTCATGGGCGCGTCGAGTGCGTCGCCCTGCCGCGGGATGTGGGCGATCATCGTCTCATCCACGGTCGCCAGGCTTGTGTGGCCCGCCAGGCGCAGCGCCAGCGTCAGCTCGTTGCGCAGGATGCTCAAGATGTCGCAGACTCCCTCCTCTCCCTGGACAGCCAGCCCCCAGATGATCGGCCTGCCGATCAGCACGGCCTGGGCGCCCAGCGCGCGCGCCCGCAAGATGTCGACGCCGCGCCGGATGCCGCCATCCACGTACACCTCGCAGCGCCCGCCGACCGCCGCGACGACCTCTGGCAGCGCATAGCGCGTGGGGATGGTTCCATCGAGCTGGCGGCCACCGTGGTTCGAGACGGCGATGCCCTGCACGCCAGCGTCGACGGCGCGGCGGGCATCTTCCCCGTTCAGCACGCCTTTCAGGACGATGGGCAGTGCGGTGTGGGCGCGCAGCCAGTCCAGTGTTTGCCAGGTGAGCGGCAGCCGCTGCCCACGGGTGTCCCATGTGACATGTGGCGCCTCTGCGAAGTTGCCGAAGCTGATGGCAGGCGGTGGCGCGAAATGATGGCGCCGGTCGCGCTCGCGGTTGCCGATAGCGGGCGCATCGACCGTCAGCACGATGGCCTGGTAGCCGGCCTGCTCCACACGCCGCAGCAGCGCCAGATTGACGGCTTCATCTGGATAGAGATAGAGCTGGAACCACAGCGGCCCTCGCATGGCGACGCTGCGCGAGGCTGTGGCGATCTGCTCCAGACTGCGCGACGAGAGCGTGCTGGCGACCATCGCCACGCCCTGCGCGCTGGCCGCGCGCGCGGTCGCCGCCTCGGCGTCGGGATGCGCCAGCGCCTGCAACGACATCGGCGCGATCATCACCGGGAAGGCCAGCGGCGAGCCGAGCGCGGTAGTCGAAGGGTCGCAGTCGGTGACATCGACCAGCGTGCGCGGACGCAGCCAGACATCGCGCCATGCGCGCTCATTCGCGTGCAGCGTGCGCTCGTCTTCGGCCCCCTGCGCGTAGGTATCCCACACCCGCGGATCCATCGCAGAGCGCGCCATTCTCGCGTAGTCGCGCAGATTGATCGGGTGAGTGTCGTGATCGATGGTCATTGGTCTTGCTCCTGCGCTGGCCCAGCGGCGCCGATCTGCGTAAACCGCGCAGCGGCCAGCTCCGCGCGGCTGCTCCACCAGGCGCGCAGGGTAGCGAGCCAGCGCGGGGTTGGGCCAGGGCGCCCGACGAGGCGACTGAGGACAGGCGTGCGCAGCAGCAGCACCGTCAAGGCGACCGAGCAGACTGAGGCGATCACCCAGACGAGGAAGATCGTCAGCCCGGTAGGCAGCGTCCAGCGCACGAGCGGCACGAAGACGAACAACACGCTGCCGATGAAGATGGGGTGGACGAGATAGACGCCAAAGGCTGCGTCGGAGAGCTGATGCCAGACCCGCTCCGTTCGCACGGCCTTGCGGCGGGTGGCGCGCTCGGCCAGCGTGAGCGCCAGCCAGTAGAGGAAGGCAATCGCGCCAACGCTGTAGGGCGCCATCATCGGCTGCAGCACGGCGACCGCTTGCGCCATGGCAGAGGGCGTGGGCGCGACCTGGACGAGATAGTTGATCTCCAGCCCGACCAGCGAGACGATCCCAGCGGCGATCATCCATCTGCCGTGGCGCAGCATGAACGCCTTGATCTCAGGGAGGTGCAGGGCCGCTAACGCGCCCAGGATGAAGTAGAACTGATACACCAGCACAAAGCGGTCGAGAAACTGGCTGATGAACGAGTCTACGCCGGGCGCGAACGAGATGAGCGGCAGTAGCTGGTGATCGGCGAACAGGATGAAGACTTCCAACGTGAAGCTGATGGCGAGCGTGGCCTTGAGGTGACGCGCCAGCGCTGGCAGGATGCGCAGCAGGGCGGGAAAGATGATGTAGAACTCCAGCGTGAGCATGATGTAATAGAGCTGGTATGAGGCGTCTCCGGTGAGAATGGCGATGAACGACGACCAGAGGAACTGGCCGATGGAGGTGGGGCGCACATTCGCCAGCACGTAGATGACGCTCCAGGCGCTATACGGCAGCAACACGCCCAGCGCGCGCCGTCGCCAGAAGTGTCCCGTCGCGAATGGCTTGCCATAGTAGACGTAGGTCAGGGCCAGCGCCGTCACGAACATGAAGACTTCGCGGGTGAAGTGAAAGCTCGTGACGAACATATCCTGGATGACCAGCGCGCCGAAGTGCTGGTCGAGGAAGGAACTGTTGCCCAGCACATGCACGGCGACGACCGAGAGCGCTGTGATGATGCGCAATCGGTCGAGCTGCCGCAGATGGGGCTTGCGATCTGCTGGCGTTTTGCGCGGCTGTGGCGTCGTGTCTGTGGGCGCGCTGAGTGTCTGCATGGGAGCTACTTCGTCGCGCGCAGGGCGAGCGTGGATGGCCTGTCCGCGCGGTTGTTGCTGGGTCGCCTACCGCCCACTGCGTCTGGCCGCGCCCACTCCGCCCGCAGCCGTGGGCGGTCGAGCTTGCCAGCATTGGTGCGCGGCATGGCGGGCAGTGGGATGATGCGCGTCGGGCATTTGTAGCGAGCCAGTTGTTCGGCGCACAGCGCCCGCAGGCTGTCATTCAGGGCGATGGTCCAGGGGACGCGCAGGGTCACGCAGGCCACCACGAGCTCGCCGTACACGCGGTCGGGCGCGCCGAACACAGCCGCCTCTGTCACGGCGGGATGCGCCAGCAGTGTCTCTTCCACCTCGCGCGGCGAGACATTCTCACCGCCGTGGATGATGATGTCGCGCAGGCGCCCCGTCAGGAAGAGATAGCCGTCGGCGTCCTGATAGCCCAGATCACCCGTGCGAAACCAGCCATCGCAGAATGCGCTCGCGCCACGCCCCTCGGCGTAGGCGGGGATGATATTCGGCCCGCAGACGCAGACCTCGCCGACCGTTCCTGGCGGCGCATCCCGGAGTGTTGTGTCGTCGCCCTGCGCAGGCCGCACGATGCGCAGCGCGATGCCGGTGGGCAGCCCGACGGAGCCAGGCTTGCGTTGCTTTGGCGGCGCCGGATTGGCACAAATCTGGCTGGCGGCCTCTGTCAATCCATACGTCTCGATGACCGGGACGCCAAAGCGCTGCTGGAAGGCGCGCATGTGCGCGGCGGGCAGCGGCGCTGAGGCGGTGCGCACGAACCGCAGCGATGCGGGCGTCGTCACTGGCTCCGGGTTGTCGAGCAGCAGTGCGACGATGGTGGGAACCAGACTGGCCCAGGTGACGCCGTGGCGCTCGATCTGCGACCAGAATCCGCTGCGGCTGAACTGCGGCGCGATGACCACGGCGCTGCCCGCCAACAGCGAGGCACACAGGCTCACTACAGGCGCATTGATGTGGAAGAACGGCAGCGGCGTCAGGCCGCGATCTTGCGGTGTGAGCGCGTGATTCAGTCGAATCTGCTCTGCCGTCCAGGCGATCTGACGCGCCTGGAGCAGGACACCCTTTGGCTCGCCAGTCGAGCCGGAGGTGGTGAGAAACAATTGGCCTGGCTGTGGGTCAGGCACATCAGTCTGCGCGGCAGTCTGCGCGGCGCTGGCAGTGGGCGCTCCCCGCTCGCCGAGCCACGGCGCGAAGCCGTTGCGAGCGATGCGTTCGGGGGCGCTGATCTGCTGCGCCGCTGTCGCGGTGAGACGCGCGGCGCCTGCGTCGGCGGCGTCATCCAGCACGAGCGCATCAGGTGGCATGCGCCGGAGCAGCGCGTTGATCTCTGGCAGGGGCGCGGCGGTCGGCAGCGGGATGAGGGTATGCCCGCCGGTCAGCGCGGCGATCCAGGTGATGGCCGCCAGCGCACAGCCGGGCGCCTGGAGGGCGATGACACGCGGCGTCGGACCGAGTCGCCGACGCAGACCGAGGGTGGCGGCGAAGAAGGCGCCGTAGGAGAGGGTCAGCCCGCTCTCAGCTTCGATCACGCAGGGAGCGTCTGGGCGAGCCAACGCCCGCGCCCGCAGACGGTCAAAGAGCATCAGATCGAAGTCGTCAGCCGACGCTGATGAGCGATCATTCTGAAGGGCTACCACAGACATGTACCTCGCAATCATGCTCGTCTCGCGCGTGTCTCGCCGCAGGGGAGGACAGATGGCGAGCGCCTGCGGCACAGATGGGCAGTGCGTCGAGCGCTGTTGTCAAAAAGTCTAGCAGCGTATTCTGAACGAATGGTGAAGGGAAGCTGAATGTGACCTGAATAAGATTGGTTGATTGGAAGTTGTGACGCTCCCGTGGAGGCGCTGGATGGCGCCTGGACATGAGCACATCCCGATGAATTGGGGCAGCCCATGAGATGCTGCCAAGCGTGAATTCATGGGACACCAGCGAGAGTCTGAGTCCGTGTTGCGCGTTGGGCAGGCGCTCTAAATGGCAAAGGGGCGCGTCATCTCATGTTCCTGAGAATCGCATGGGAAAACTCACACCATTGGATCGGGTCACGAGTCAGCCGTATCAAATCGCGGCGAAAACGTCACATACTTTCGTTGTAACCAGTGAACGTCGCACACGCTGCGAGGCGGCTGACAGCCCCCGCAGCGATCAGGCGCCTGGGCCGGCGTCTCTGAGCAGCGAGGCCTCGTCGGAGGATGGACAGCATGAGTGTAAATAGCGCCGCTCCACAGGTGCGGGTATTGGTGGTCGATGATGAGCCACACATCGTCGAATATCTGCAAATGGGGTTTGAATATGAAGGGTACGCTGTCTCCGTCGCCTACGATGGCGAGGAGGCCCTTCAGGTCGCCAGCCAGGCGCCTCACGACATCGCCATTCTCGATGTCATGCTGGGGGAGATGAGTGGCACAGATGTCGCGCGTCGCCTGCGCGCCTCAGACGAGCTGGGCATCATCATGCTGACGGCGCGTACCTCCACCGACGAGCGCATCGCTGGACTCGATCTGGGCGCTGACGACTATGTGACCAAGCCCTTCGAGTTCAAAGAATTGCTGGCGCGGGTGCGCGCCGTCCTGCGGCGCCGTGGCAAGACTCCGCATCGCGTGCTGGCGTTCGATGATATCTCGCTCGACCGCGAGGCGCACTGGGTGACCCGCGGCCAGCGTGTGATCGATCTGACACCACGCGAATTCGAGCTGCTGGCGTTGTTTCTGGCGCACCCTCGGCAGGTGTTGTCGCGCGAGGTCATCTTTGCGCACGTTTGGGGCTTCGACTACGACGGCGACCAGAATGTGCTGGAGGTCTTCATCCGCCACCTGCGCGAGAAGCTCGGTGATGAGCCATCGCAGCCACTGCACACCGTGCGAGGGATCGGCTATGCGCTCCGCTGAGCCAGCCGAGCAGGGGCGGCGCCTGGGCAGGCTGTGGATGGCGCGGCATGGGCGGCAGACGCAGAAGTCAGGCGCAGCGCTGCTCGCGGCCCTTCCGCTGCGCCTGCGTCTGATGGCGCTGATCTTCGCGCTGGTCGTGGTGGCGCTGGGCGGTGTCGGCGCGTTGATCTCGATCTCCGAGGAGAACACGCTGCTCACCACGCAGGCCGTCGCCTTGCGCAAGGAGTCTCGGCTGGCGGCGCAAGCGTTGCGCCGCGAGAAGATTACAGCGGCTGTGGCGGGCGCGGCGCTCTCGACCGAGACGGAACAGCTACCGGCCAACCTCATCACGCCACTGCGGGTGGTCGCAACCCGCCTGACCAATGCCGACACGGGCGTGGTGATCTGGAGCCCCAGCGGGCAGATGCTCGACTCCAGCGAGCAGGTCGAGGCGGCGCCGGGTCAGGAATATCCCAGCCTCGTCGTGCCAAAAAACGAGACGCTACGCAGGGCTGCGCTCGTCGCTCCAGCCGACGACGCCTACAGCATCGAGCGCGATGAGCGCGGCAAAAACCAGATCGTGGTGCTGATGCCGCTGGTGGACACGTCCACGAATGTGACGGTCGCCATCGTGCAGGTCAGCACGCCGCTGCAGCCAATCACCGACGCGGTCTCGCGCACGCAGACCATTGTGCTGGTGAGCCTGCTGGTGGCGCTGATGATCGCGGGCGCGCTCACGGCGCCGCTGGTCAGCGCGGGGCTGCGCCCGCTTGCCGCGATGGAGCGCGCCAGCCGCCGTATCGCAGGGGGCGAACTCTCGCTGCGGCTGGAGGAGCCGCCAACCCATGACGAGCTTGGCCAGCTCTCGCGTACCTTCAATTCGATGGTGCAACAGCTAGAGACAGTCTTCAATCGCCAGCGCCAACTGGTCGCAGATGTCTCGCACGAGCTGCGCACACCGCTAACAGCGCTCAATGGCGAGCTGGAGATGCTGCTGCTCGGCGCCGATGGCGGCGACGTGGAGGGCGTGCGGCGGCTGGCGCGCAGCATGCACGCTGAGATTGGCCGCATGCGTCGCCTGGTAGAAGATCTGCTGACGCTGGCGCAGTTTGATGAGGGCCAGGCGGCGATCTCGCTGCAGCCGATCAATGTGGCGCTGTTGGTGGAACTGGTGGCGCAGCACGCGCGGGCGCTGGCGCATGGCCAACGGATCGAGACGGAGGCGTCGGCGGAGCTGCCGCGCATCCTCGCCGACCCGGATCGCCTGCAGCAAGCCCTGCTGAATGTGCTGGAGAATGCGCTCAAGTATACCCCTGCGGGCGGCGTCATCCGCATAGTGGCTCGGCCATCCAACGCTGGGGCGACGCGCACGCTGCTGCTGGAGGTGTCCGATACGGGCGCTGGCGCGCCACCAGAGGCGGTGTCGCACGTCTTCGACCGCTTCTATCGCGCCGACGCGGCGCGCAAGCGTGGCGCGATTCGCCCCGCTGGCGCCGGGCTGGGCCTCTCGATTGTGAAGAGTCTGGTCGAGGCGCAAGGCGGACAGGTGATGTTCGCCAGCGCACGGGGGCGCGGCACGACCGTGACATTTATCTTCCCCACCATCGAAACGCAGACGGAACCACCGCAGCCGCGACTCCCGGCGCCACAGCACGCCAGCGCTGGCGGATAGGGAGGCGCTAGCTCAGGCGCCCCAGGCGAAGGTGGCCGCGCCCTCGCCGGAGCAGGGAACCTGAATGGTATGCGTGGCGCCCTCGCTCGTGACCTTGCCGCTGAGATCGACAACCTCAAACGAGAGCGTGGCTGACTGGCAGGCGGGCAGACTGATGAGCAGGAAGCGGCTGGTGTCCTGCGTCTGCGCAGAGAGCATCGGGCCAATCGCCGCGCTCGGCGCCGTGTTCCCTGCGCCCAGCTCTGGCAGCGCGCCGGTCATATAGACGTGCTGGGCGGGGATGAGCTGCGGCAGCCCGGTCACGGTCACGGTGACGGGGATCTGCGGCGCGGAGGCCACGTTGAGCGCGAAGCCTGGGCTACACGCCGATCCCGCGCAGACCTGCGCCTGATAGGCGCCGCCAGGCATCGCCGGAAGTTTCGCTGTGACGCTGTGGCTCGTCGCGGCGCTGACGCTGGCCTGATAGTCGCCCACCTTGACGGTGTCGCCCGATGCGAAGCCTTGCCCGTCGAGCACGATGGTCTCGCCGGGATGCGCCAGCTCGGGCGAGACGCCGCCGATCAGCGGGGCGGGGCCTGCGGGCGCCGTGTATTGCCAGACGGCGATGGCATTGGCGGGGAGGGTGAGCTGGCGCGAGACGCCGCCCGCGCCGACAGTCATCGTTGCGCCGTGCAGCGAGCCGTGCAGGTAGTCGCGGTAGGTTCCGGCGGGCAGCGCTGTGGGGCCAGATTTGATGGTGGCGGCGTCCGGCCCATCATTCACCGCGACGACGACGACATTCTGCCCGAATTGGCGCTGGAAGACGTAGAGCGAGTGCGAGAGATGCAGCACCTTGTAGCCGCCATATGCCAGCGCTGGATTGCTCTGGCGCAGCGCCGAGAGGCAGCGCACGAGCTGATATGCAGGCGTCGTCGTGGAGAAGCTGGACATCATCGGGCGGTTGTACGGATCGCCGCCGCCCAGTGTATCGTTGTGCAGGTATTGCTCGGTTCCATAGTAGACGATGGGGACGCCGGGGATTGTCATCAGCACGGCCAGCGATGCGTGCAGATCGTTGTGGTTGTTGTCGAGCGAGAGGAAGCGCGGGAAGTCGTGATTGTCGATGAAGTTGGCCTGGTCGTTGGGCCAGGTGAGGCTCTGCGCCTCAGTGGTCAGCACGCTATCGACCTCCGCCGGGCCAGCCAGCTTGCCCTTGGCGTAGGCATCGTCGAGCGCGTTCATCACGGCGAAGTTGAGCAGTGAGATGCCGCTGGTGTTGGCGAAGCGTACGGCGTCGGGATAGGTCAGATCGGTGGGGTCGGTCACCTGCCACTCGCCGACCAGATAGTGCGGGCCGCCCGCTTCGATGCTGTCGGCCTCGGTGCGCAGCCATCCTCCTGTGGGGCCAGGGACGTGCTTGACGGCGTCGAAGCGGATGCCATCCACACCGTGCGCCAGAAACTGCGCGATGGCGCCCTTCAGATAGGCGTCCACAGCAGGGTTCTCCTGCGCGAAGTCGGCCAGGTCGGCCAGCGTGCCGTACTCCAGGTCGTAGGAGTCGTTGAAATTGCTGATCGACTGGTTATGGTGAAACCAGCCGTTGGGGTCGTCGTTGTAGGCGGCCTGTAGCACGCCATCCTTGTAGATGGCGCCGAACTGGCCGATCTCGCGCGGATTCGAGTCGTTGGCGGGGAAGTCCACCATCACCTGGAGGCCACGCTGGTGCGCGGCGGCCACGAAGGCGTCGAAGTCAGCCCAGGTACCCAGGTGCGGATCGATGCGATAGTCGTCTATGGCCCAGTAGCCGTGGTAACCCGCTTGCGGCCCATTGCCATCGCCATAGTCGAGCGGCGTGTTGACGTTCTCGACGGGCGGCGAGATCCAGATGGCGGTGGCGCCCATGCCCGCGATGTAGGGAACCTTCGCGGTGAGGCCCTTGAGGTCGCCGCCCCAATAAAGCTTCCAGTTGGTGTGGGTGGGGTCATCCAGATTGGGCGCGCTGGCCGGGTTGTCGTTGGCCTTGTCGCCATCGAAGAAGCGGTCGAGCATCACCTGATAGATGAAGCCGGGCTTGAAGTCGGCGGCGCTGTGCGGCAGGCTGGCGGGCGACGCCGCGCAGGTGACGTCTGCGCTGGCGGCTGCGGACGAGCGCCCGGTGAGCTGCTGCGCGATGCGCGGCGCCACGGCGATCACGATGATGATGACGACCAGCGCCAGCGTGCCCGCCGCCATCAGCGTGCGCGGGCGGGCGATCTGGCGCCCACTCGGCGGCGCATCTGGCGACGTGGACATGCAACCTCATCCTCTACCCTCTCTCTCAGGAGAGGAGAGACTACAGTGGACGTTTGTGGCGCGTGGCCAGCGGAACCTCACCCCCTGACCCCCTCCCCTCCCTCGGAGGGGGAACCCGCTGCAGGCGGTGTCGCGCGTGGCCGACCCAGTTGCACTGGCGTCTGCCTCTTGTTCCCGCTCTCCCCGTGGGAGAGGGGGTTGGGGGTGAGGTCGCGCCTGCCGCTATCCCTTGACGCTGCCGATGGTCAGGCCAGCCTTGAAGAAGCGCTGGAGGTACAGGAAGAGCGCCATCAGCGGCACGCTCACCAGCACCGACGAGGCAGCGAAGTAGCCCCACGGCGTGTACTGGCTTTGCTGGAGCTGATAGAGGCCGACCGGCACGGTCAGCGAATTGGGATCAGGGTTCAGGATGAGTTGGGCCAGCACGAACTCGTTCCACCCGCCGATGAACATGAAGAGCGCCGACGCAGCCAGCGCGGGCATGGCCAGCGGCAGGATGATGCGCGTGAAGATGACGGTGTAGGATGCGCCATCGACGCGCGCCGCCTCTTCCAGCTCGATGGGCAATGTGTCGAAATAGCCCTTGATGTTCCAGACGCCGAAAACGATGTTGCCCGCCGCATAGACGAGCGCCAGACCGATGGTCGTGCCGGAGAGATGCAGCGTCTGCAGGATGTCGTAGTAGGCGTAGATCGCCAGCAGGCCGGGGAAGGTCTGCAGCGCGATCATCATAAGCAGCGCCTGCTGGCGACCACGAAAACGGAAGCGCGAGAGCGCGTACGCGCCCGTCGTCGAGCAGAGCAGGGCGATGATGGTCGCCAGCGCGCATACCAGGATCGAGTTGTACATCCAGCGCAGGAACGGCAACTGCTGGAAGACGTAGGTGTAGTTGCTCAGCGACGGATGTGTCGGGATGAGCTGAAGCTCCGTCGAGATCAGCGCCTGGGTGGGGCTGAGCGAGGCGTACAGCACGAAGTAGATGGGAAAAACCGCGAAGATGGTCATGACAGCCAGGAAGACATAGACGCCCGACACGCCAGCATTGTCGCGCGCACGTTTGATCAGCTCCGCGACGTTCACGCCCGCCTGTGCGCCTGCCTTCTCCTGGGTGGAGGTCACCGTCGCGGGGATCGCCTTCATCGAGGCTCCCGGCATAGCATCGCTCATCTTCAGGCCTCCTCTGCCAGGTTGGTGAAGCGCAGACTCAGCATGGTCAGGATGAACAGCACGGCAAACACCAGCACCGCAATAGCCGCCACATGGCCGTAGTTGATGAAGATGTTCCCGCCGTTCTCGACGCGGTCATACATGTACACCATCAGGAACTCGGTCGCGCCAGGGTTGTTGATGTTGCCGCTGGTGAACGGGCCACCTGCGGTGATCAGGAAGACGGTGTTGAACATCTGGAACGTCGTGATGGCGCTCAGGATGGTGGCGGGCAGCAGGGCAGGCCGCAGCAGCGGCAGCATGATGTAGCGAAAACGCTGCAAGGCGGAGGAGCCATCAACCTGCGCGGCCTCCATCAGCTCGGACGGGATGCTCTGGAGCGCGCCGAGCGAGACGACCATGAAGAAGGGGTACGACATCCAGATGTTGACAATGACGACCGCGATAAAGGCGGGGATGGGCTGATCGAGCCAGAGGACGCCAGACTTCGGGTCGTGCGTGAAGACCCGGATGATCTGGTTGATGGGGCCGAAGTTGTAATTGTAGAGGAACTTCCAGATGAGCGCGGTAACGAAGGTGGGGACCGTCCAGGGCAGAATCAGCGCATTGCCCCAGAAGCCCTTGAAACGCACCTTCGGGTGATTGAGCGCCATCGCCGTGACCAGGCCGAGCAGCACGTAGATGCCCACGCAGGCGATCACATAGAGCGCCGTACTGGCGAGCACCAGAAGGAAGTCGCGTCCCGTCTGCGATATCACGTACTGGTAGTTAGTCAGGCCATTGTACTGGTACGTGTTTTCCAGCTCGTTGAAGGTGGACTTATTGGTCAGCGACAGGTTGAGCGTGTAGAAGATCGGGTAGAGGTTGATGAGCAGGATGACGATGAAGGTCGGCATGATGTATGCCGCGATGGTTCCCCGTCCGACTTTCAACATCGGAGCGCCTTCCTTTCCAAGAAGCGCAGCGCGACAACGCCTGTGTAGCCGCCAACATCGCCGCTGAACTCAAGAGTGGTCTGGTTGCCGCGCTGCGCCAGTCTACGGGAATGTGCCGGGATGAACTGAGCCACGTCAGGACATGACAGGAAGCGCTGAAACTCGCTGGAATGCGCTGGCAGGGAGCCGAGGGCGCGGAACGAGCGCCGTTCCGCAGGATGTCTCCGCGTGCACGGGATGGGTAGGTGAAGCAGGCTCCCCGCGCCTGCATGATAGCAGACGCGGGAAGCAAACGGAACTACTTGCCAGGGCGTTAGCTGCCCTGCGCCGCCTTGATCTGCTGGACACCCTGATCGATGGCCTGCTTGGCCTGGCTCAGTGCGGCGTCTGGCGCCTCTGTGCCGTTCCAGACGGCGGTGAGCGCCTTGCCCATCGGTATCCAGACCTGGCCCATGTAGGGGGTGTTCGGGAACGGAACGCCGCCCGCCTTCACCTGCGCGACGAACGCACTGATGGCGGTGTTGCCGGTGATCTGCGGATCATTGCCAGCGGCGATGTTCGAGGGAATCTCGCCGGTGGTGGCGCACATCGCGGCCTGGTTCGAGGCGTTGGTGAAGAACTTCATGAAGTCAACGGCCAGCGCCGGGTTCTTGGCATTGCGGGTCAGCATGAACGCCTTACCACCCACGAATGGCGAGACCGCCTTGTTGGTGGAGTTGACGGTTGGCAGCGTGGCGAAGCCGAGGTTGGACGCGCCAATGGCCGTCGAGTAGCCGGTGTAGGCCCACGGGCCGTCGATGATCGCCGCAGCCTTGCCCTCGTTGAAGAGCGCGGTAGCCGTCTGACCATTGATGTCCTTCGGCAGGACAGTGTTGTACTGCGCGATGTAATTGTCGGCGTTCACGCCAGCGGGGGTGGCGATGCTGGTGGCGCCGTTGGCGTCGATCAGCGGGGCGCCATAGGCGTAGAAGAAGCCAGCGTCGTCATAGACGTTGTTGACATCCCACACGATGCCGTAGGCGCCGGGGTGCGCTGCGCTGTAGGTCTTCTCGAAGGAGAACATGTCGTCGGTCGTCTTGGGCAGTTGGTCAGCCGAGATCAGGCTCTTGTTGTACATGATCGTCAGAATCTCGGTGACTTCGGGGATGCCGTAGACGTGGCTGTTGAACTCCACGCTCTGCGAGGCCGTTGTGGTGTATGTCTTGGTCAGGTCGCTCTGGCTCTCATAGGAGTCGATCGGCACGATCACGCCAGCGGAGGCCAGCGTGCCGACGTGGTCCACGGGATCCTGCACGATGTCGGGGCCAGTGCCAGCTTTGACCTGAGCAATAGTCTTGGTGTCGTCGTTCTGGTTGACCAGCGTGATTTTGACGCCCGGGTGGGCCGCTTCGTACTCGTTGACGATCTTCTGCTTGGCGGTGAGATACGCGCCGGTCCAGTCGTGCCAGATCGTCAGCGTGCCGCTGTAGTTCACGGTTTGCGACGACGTGCCTCCGCTGGTTCCGCAGGCTGCCAGGAGCAGAGACGCCGTCACCGCGCCAGTCGCGACGACGCTCAGGACGCGCTTCGACAACATGTGAAAAGTCCTCCTCGACCACAGACACGGGGGGACGTTTCCCTGTGCGTGGGGGTCGGCGCCCGGTCGTATGGACATACATACGCCGTGTTCGCCAGTGTCACACTCGAATGCGCCAGCAGCCCGTCGATCAATCACTTGCTCGCGGAGGTGCTGGTCGGCGTGGGATGGGATGCGGTAGCGTGGGATGAGTCGGGTCGTGACGTGTTGGGATGGAGATGCTGCTCGAAGCGAACGTGGATACGCTCGAGATGCTGAATGACCTGACGAAGCGTGGCTTCGTCCCCTCCGATGATCGAACGAATGCGCTCCTGATGCGCAGCGAATACCTCGTCGTGACGCTGCCGCCCTTCCGGGGTGAGAGTCAGCAAGGTCATGCGCCGATCTTGTGGCGCTGGAGAGCGTTTGATCAGGCTGGCGCTCTCCAGGCGGTCCGCGATTGCCGTGATGTTGCTCTTATCCGTGAACAAGAGTCGACTCAGGTCAATCATGGACAATCCGTCAGTCTCGCTCAGGTGATGCAGCGCCCAGAATTGTCGGGTGCTCAGGCCATACTCCCCAAAGAACTGACGATCAGTATCATCTAGCAGGTAGAAGAGGTCGGTGAGCAGAAGATACAGCTCTTGCTCGGGCCCATGGTCAGCCGAGGTTGAAACTTTCACGTGTGCTTCCTGTCTGGGATTCCGGAACATCCAAACAGGGAGTTCGACCGCTCCCCGGTAACTGCCGCGCCCGACGTCGGAGGTTCCCGGCCTGCGAGGCATCTGGCCGTTGGGTTCCAGACGAGTGAGCGTTTGTGTTACACAGCCTGCTCTTGACGAAAGAGTATACTGATCAATCGTTCACTTGTCAACTGTTTAATGCGCCGACTTTTCGGAACGAGCGTTTTTCGCCGAGGAAGGGCGTGGAGATCCGTGTTTGGAGCGTAGGGCGATCATCGTTGCGCTGAGCGGTGGGAGCGACCCTGACCAGTCCGGCGCGTCGATTTCACCAATAGTTTCGGGGGTGAGGCGCCAGGCTTGCTCGATGGCCACATCTGCCCACCCCATGGCGCCCATGCATGCCAGTCGAGTTGGCTCCAGCGTGAATCGCGCTGTCCGCGTGCCATTGTTGAAGATGACCACGGTCGCCTCAGCCTCGGTGTAGCGAGCCAGCGCGCCCACCTGCTGTGGCTCATCCGCCTCGACACTCAACTGAACGCGCTCCAGCTTGCCGTGGCGCAGCGATTCACGCACGACCCGCTGATGGATCAGCCAGCGAGTGTGCGCCAGCACGTCGGCCTGCTGTTCCGCGCCCCAGAGCATGGGCTCGCGGGCGTAGGCGTCCTGACCGGGTGGGCCTCCACGCTGAGAGAGGCCGACCTCTGTGCCGTAGTACATGACCGGGATTCCGGGAATCGCCAGGAGAAATGCAAGCGCCAGCTTCAGGCGGCGTGTATCGTTCTCCGCCAGCCAGAGAAAGCGGTGCATGTCGTGGTTGTCGAGCAGGCGCGCAGGAGCCATCGATGGCGGGAAGGCCGCTTCGTGAGTGGTGAGCATGGCCAGCAGCTCGGCGAGTGGCGCGGCGCGCTGCGCAAAGACCTGGCGTATGCGCTGGACGAGCGGAAAATCCATGCAGGCGTCCAGACGCCCGGCGTAGGTCGCGATGTCTTCCGTCTCGCCGGAGACCTCGCCAAGGGTAAACGCCTGCGGGTCAGCGGCCTTCACGCCTTCCTGAAACAGTGTCCAGAAGGCATGCGTGGGGCCAGAGACATTGTCGAGCCGCAGCCCGTCGGCGCCAAACTCAGTGAGCCAGAAGCGCGCGGCGTCGATGAGATAGCGCCGCACGGGTTCGCCGTCGGTCTGGAGCACTGGCATGCTCGGCACGTCGTAGTACGTGAGATAGCCGGTGCGATAGGTCGGGGCGAAGCTGTACCACTGGCGAGTTGGCGCGCTCGCCGCGCTGCGCGCCTCGATGAACGCGGGGTGCTCGTCTGAGGTGTGGTTGGCGACGAAATCGAGCAGCACCCGCATGCCGCGCGCATGCGCTGCAGCGATCAGCGTGCGCAGGTCGTCATTCGTGCCATAGCGCGGTGAGACCTGATGGTAGCTGCTGGGATTGTAACCATGATAGGTGGGGCTCTCCATCACAGGTGAGAGCAACAGGCAGTTGACGCCCAGATCGGCGAGGTAGTCCAGCTTTTCAGTGATGCCGCGAATGGCGCCGCCGTAGAATGCGGTCAGATTGCCCAGCGCGGCGGGCGTGGGTTGGTCGGGGGCGCTGGCGAAGCGGTCGACGAAGATATGGTAGACGATGGCGTCGTCGAGCCATGCGGGCGGCTGGCGATGATCGACATGATAGGCGAACTCACGCCCCGACGGAGCGGGCGTGGTGAAGGGATCGATGGCGTCGGCCAGCCAGCGTCGCATGGGGTCGGCGTCGCTCCAGGCGTCGATGCGGTAGCGCACGAGTGTCTCGTCAGGTTGCGCGGGGATGACAGCACGCCAGTGGTGGATGCGCTGCTCCCCCAGCTGTGTCGGGGCGCCTACGATGCGCTCGGCCAGCGCGACCTGCCCAGCGCTGGCGATGCCACGCGCGCCTGCCGGGTCGGCGCCATCGGTGGTGAAGTAGATGGCGATGTGGTCGATGGGCAGCGCGGCGTCGCTGATGATCATCAGGCTGGCGGGCTGGCCCGGTGTGGGGTCTCGCGGACTGATCTCGCTGGCATGCGCCACGCCGTTGCGGGCGACCATGCGCAGACGCTGTTGCTGAGGGGTGACAAACGCGCCGAAGAAGTAATCGACAACCGGAACCATGACATGCTCTCCCTTGTGATGGAATCGGCTCTGATCCAGGATGCCATGTCTGCTGGCAGATAGTATGCCAGAGAACAGTTGAATTGTCAACTTATTTGTCAGCATGCAGTCGGCGTCGGGTTGCCTTGCAGTTACTGGTGTTGTACCGTATACGGAACATACGGAACGTGCGCCATGCGGAGCGTAGATCGCCGCAGGGCGCGGAGGCGAGCAGTCGTGAAAGGACGAGCATATGGATGAGCCGACACCGGCGCCCAATCGCCAGCCGACCGCCGCGGCGCCCGCCGATGCGCCCGCCGATGCGCATGCGAGCAGGCCCGCCTTCTCCATCACCATCGCGCCGCACACGATCTGGTATGCGGCAGGCGCTGTGATTGTGCTGGTCGTGCTGTGGCTGCTCGTGACGAAGGCGCTGGCGGCGCTGCTGATCTTCTTCGTGGCGATCATCATCGGCGAGGCGGCGCGTCCCATCGTGCTTCAGCTTGAGAAGCGCCGCGTGCCGCGCCCGCTGGGCGTGCTGCTGGTGCTGCTGGTCGTCACCGCTGTGCTGGCGCTGCTCATCTGGATCCTGCTGGCGCCGCTGGTCGCTGAGGTGGGCGCACTCTCCGCGAATGCGCCGACGTACACGACGAAGCTGCAGGAGTGGATCAGCGGGTGGACCTCGGCGTTGCAGGCCAACAAGCTGTTTGGCGGCTTCTTCAGCAATATCGCCAGTCAGGTATTCAATAGCCTCCAGGGGATGATTCCCTCGCTGATTAGCGTGCCATTTACGTTGCTCACTGGGGCGTTTGGCGCACTGCTGAGTCTGGTAGTGACCGTCACCCTCACGGTGTTCTGGCTCTCCAGTTCGGCGCGCCTCAAGCCCTTCCTGGTGGGCCTCTTCCCGGAGCGCTTGCAGCCGCGTGTGGACGACATCTTCGCCGATATGGGACGCAGCCTGGGAGGCTATGTGCGCGGCGTGCTGATCGCCATGCTGCTGATCGGCGTCTTCACGGGCGCGGGGCTGGGGGTGCTGGGGGTGCCGTATGCGTTGCTGCTGGGCGTGCTGGCGGGCCTGACGGAGGCGATCCCGTACCTGGGGCCGTGGCTGAGCGGGGCCGTGTCGGTAATCGTGGCGCTGGTGACGGTTGATCCGCTCAAAGCGTTGGAAGTAGCCGTGCTGTTCCTGCTGGTGCAGCAACTCGAAGGCAATCTGGTGCAGCCGCTGGTGATGAGCCGCTCGGTGCACCTTGATCCGCTGCTGGTGTTGATCGCCATCCTGGTTGGCAGCGAGCTGCTGGGGCTGATGGGCGCGGTACTGGCGGTGCCGTTCGTGGCGCTGCTCCAGTCGGTGGTGACGCATGCCATCGCGCCAGCCATCCGCGCGGCAGCCAGACGCGATGAGCCACCGCCAGCGAGTGGGGTCGCAGAGAAGAAGCCGCCAGCGGCAGTCGAGGCGTCCACCTCGGCTTGAAGGCGATTGTCGCCAGCCGAGCGTCCAATCAGCCGATATATTGGCGCATCAGGTCGGGGATGGGTTTGCGCATGATGCGCAAGTAGACGGTGGCCTTCCCAAAGAAAATGAGAATCGCCTGGAGATAGGCATCGAGCTGGAAATCAACCGGCAGCGATGAATCGGCTCCTCGACTCACACGCTTGCGCAGGTCGTCGTCCGAGAGGCCCGCGACGAGCGCCTGCAACTCGCCGTCCAACTGCTGGAACCACTCTTTCAGGCGTGCGACGTCGCGCTCGACCGCTGGATCGAGGTTGCGGTATGACCAATCCTGCTGGAAGGTTTTGAGCGACTGCACGTACGAGTATTCGACATTGCCCATCTCACGACAGAGCGCGCCAAGAGTCATCGCGTCGCCGCCGGGACTGAACGCGAGATCGGTGTCACGCAGGAGGTCGAGCAATTGTGTTCGCATGAAGTGTGATCCTTCAATCCAAGACCACTTCTCGTCGTAGTAGCGATTCATCGTCACCTTCCCCAGTTGGCCGCGGCCGCTGGAGCGCATGTCCACAGCGCTCTCAAACGTCGCGACGATGAGTGTATCATGTCGCTACGCGCGATGGGAGTTGTCGAAGACAGCATGCGTGATTACGACGGCCTAGCCCATGCGGGTCAGCGCTAGGGGAAATGTTCCAGCGGAACCCGCTGTGCATGGTATGCTTGCTGCATATGGGCGGTCACGCGGCGCTGCCTGCGGGCGCACATCCAGCCGTCCGACGTGAGGGAGCGAGCAGCGGTGTACCTCAAGCGCCTGGAGTTGCAAGGATTCAAGAGCTTCGCGCCGCGCACGACGCTGGAGTTCAGCCCCGGCATCACCGCCATCGTAGGCCCGAACGGCTCCGGAAAGTGCCTGCTGGGCTCATCATTGGTGACGTTAGCTGATGGGCGGGACGTCGATATACAAACGCTTGTCAATGAAGCGCTGGCGAAATCGAGCGCCGTCGAAACGCTAGACGATGGCGCCCAGACGCTCCAGAATCCGTGCGATGTTCGCGTGCTCTCACTCAATCCCGAAACCTTACGTCTGGAGGCTCGTCCGGTTACGGCATTCGTGCGGCGAACTGCTCCCGACCATCTCTTGCAGCTTCGCACACGCTCAGGGCGTGAGGTTGTTACCACTCCGTATCATCCGTTGTTCACCCTGGATTCCGGGCGTCTTCGTGCGCTGCGAGCGGATGACCTGCAGGTGGGGGTGCGAGTCGCTGTACCTCGTCAGCTTCCCACTACCCACCAGGTTGCGCTGCTCGATTCGCACGAGACGCTGCGTGAGTTCGCTGAGGACGACCGG
>DATAED010000047.1:0-5364 GCA_036258195.1 Ktedonobacterales bacterium | reverse complement strand
GACGAGATAGCTGGAGGCGAAGTTGCCCAGCGCCGCCACCGTCGCGCCGAGCAGCGTCGTCTCGACGTGCTGGCCGCGTCCGGTGCGCTCGCGGGCATAGAGCGCCGCCAGAATCGCCTGCATCGCCGTCATGCCAGAGAGTACATCGCAGACGGGCAGGCCGCTGCGAAAGGGTGAGCCCGCCGGATCGCCCGTGACGCTGGTGGCGCCGGTCGTCCCCTGCATGATGATGTCGTAGCCGGGGCGCCGCGCTTCGGGACCATCCTGCCCATAGGCCGAGATGCTGCAATAGACCAGGCGCGGGTTGCGCGCGCGCACAGCCTCGTAGCCCAGCCCCAACTGCTCCATCAGCCCGGGGCGGAAGTTCTGGATCAGCACATCGGCGCGCTCGATCAGCCGCCAGAGCGCCTCGCGCGCCGCCTCGCGCTTCAGGTTGAGGGTGATGCCGCGCTTGTTGCGATTGCAGCTCAGAAAATAGGCGCTCTCGCCATGCTGGAAGGGTGGCCCCCAGTGGCGGCTGTCATCGCCCACCCCTGGCTCCTCCACCTTGATGACCTCTGCGCCGAGGTCACCCAGCAGCATCGCACAGAGCGGCCCACTCAGCGCGCGGCTCAGATCGACCACGCGAATGCCATCCAACGGCGAGATCGTGGATTCCAGCGGCATCAATGCCTCCTGCTCCAGCGGCGATTACGCAATAGCGGACGCCCGCAGTATAGCATGGCGCGGCCCTCACCCCAGCTCTCTCCCAGAGGGAGAGGGAGCAGCGCATTAGTATAAACCAGTCGCCATCCCGCTGAGTCGCATGCGGCGCCAGCGCCATCTCGACAGGCCCGCGTCGCTGGGGCTATACTGGCTGAGAGCGTCCGCGCGATGGGGTGGCGGCTTGTCGCCTGCCCGCGCGGACGCGCCGCATCTGCCAGCGTGCAGGCGCGGCGGGGCCATCATCACCACTACCAGGCGACACGAGGAGAGCGAGGCAAGGCCATGAGCGAACCAGCGCTGGAACGACTGCGGCAGGGGCCAGTCCTGTGTGACGGCGCGATGGGCACCATGCTGTATGCCCGCGCGGGCGCCTCGCTGATGCATGGGCGCTGCTTCGACGAGCTGACCCTGACGGCGCCGGAGCTGGTGCAGCAGGTGCATCGCCAATACATCCTGGCGGGCGCCGAGATCATCGAGACGAATACCTTCGGGGCGAACGCCGCCAAGCTCAACGCCTATGGCCTCGCCGATCAGGCGCGCGTCCTCAATCGCCGCGCCGCCAAGCTGGCCTATGAGGCGCGCGACATCGCCGGGCGCTCGGTCTTTGTGGCTGGCGCCGTCGGCCCCAGCGGCCAGCCCGTCGCGCCCACCCCGCGCGACGACGAGCCGCGCCTGACCGCCCTGCGCGCCATCTTCCGCGAGCAGATCGAAGGGCTGGTGGAGGGTGGCGCCGACCTCATCATCCTGGAGACGTTCTCCAGCCTGACGGAATTGCGCCAGGCGGCGCTGGCAGCGCGCGAGGTGGGCGGCCTGCCCATCGTGGCGCAGATGACCTTCGCCGAGGATGGCCAGTCGCTCTCGGGCGAGACGCCAGCGGAGGCGGCGCGCGCGCTGGCCCTGCTGGGGGTGGATGTTATCGGCGCGAACTGTAGCGTCGGCCCAGCGGGCATCCTCGACGCCGTGGAGGAGATGGCGACGGCGCTACGCAAGATGGACATCGACCCGGAGCGCGATGTGCTGCTGGCAGCCCAGCCCAACGCCGGCCTGCCGACCCGCGTGGAAAACCGCTTCCTCTACGTCTCCACCCCCGCCTATTTCGCCGACTACGCCCAGCGCTTCACCTCGGCGGGCGTGCGGCTGGTGGGCGGGTGCTGCGGCACCACACCGGAGCATATCGCCGCCATGCGCGGGGCCATCGCCTCGTACCTGCCGCATCACGCCAGCGCGTGGGCCATGTCTGCCGCCAGCGCGCCCGTAGCGCCCGCCGAGACCTTCCCCGCCGAGGAGCTGGCCGAGCGCACCCATCTGGAGGAAGACCTGGGGTCCGGGCGCTTCGTCGTCAGCATCGAGCTGGATCCGCCCAAGGGCCTCAACCCACGCAAGATCATGGATGGCGCGGCGCGGCTGCGCGAGGCGGGCGTGCGCTACATCAACATCGCCGATAGCCCGATGGCGCGCGTGCGCATGAGCTGTCTGGCGCTGGCGCGGCTGCTGCGCGACCACCTCGACCTGGAGACGATCATCCACTTCACCACGCGCGACCGCAACCTGATGGCCATCCAGTCCGATCTGCTGGGCGCGCACGCGCTGGGCTCGCACAACATCCTGGCGCTGACGGGCGATCCGCTGCGCGCGGGCAACTATCCGAACCTGACAGGCGTGTGGGATGTGGATTCGGTGGGGCTGGTGCGCATCTTGAAGGGCATGAACGAGGGCCACGACGCGGCGGGCGGCTCGCTCGGCCTGCCCGCGCGCTTCTTCATCGGCGCGGCGCTCAACCTGAATATGGAGGATCGCCTGATTGACGTTGATCAGGAGCGCGCCCGCCGCAAGCTGTCGCTGCCCGGCAACGTAGCGCACGACCTGCTCTCCGAGCACGGCCAGATGACCGAGACGGAGCTGGAGCTGCACCGCCTGCGCGACAAGCTCGACGCGGGCGCGCAGTTCATCATGACACAGCCAATCTATGAGCTGGCCCCGCTGGAGCGCTTCGTGGAGCGATTCGGGCCGGTGGGCGCGCCGATCATCCTGGGGATGATTCCGCTGCACAGCGCCAAGCACGCCGAATACCTGCACAACGAGGTGCCGGGCATGAGCATCCCGGAGGAGGTGCGGGCGCGCATGCGCGAGGCGGGCGAGCAGGGGCGCGAGGTGGGCATCGCCCTCGCGCGCGAGATCATCACCGAGGCGCGCGCGCGGGGGCTGATCCAGGGCTGCTACTTGATGCCCTCCTATGGCCGCTATGATCTGGTGGCCGACCTCTCGCGCGAGCTGCTGGAGAGCTGACGAGGCAAAGGACGCGCGCCGCATGGCCGATCTAAACGCTGACGAGCCAGAGATTGCGCTGACGGGCGGGAACGTCTCGACCGTCACCCGCGTCGGCGCGACCGTGCGCCGCAGCGCCGGTCCGTGGACGCCCGCCGTGCACGCGCTGCTGCGCCATCTGGAGCGCGCAGGGTATCCGCACGCGCCCCGCGCGCTGGGCCTGGATGAGCGCGGGCGTGAAATCGTCTCCTATCTTGCGGGCGACGTCTTTCCCTATCCGATGCCCACCCACGTCTGGAGCGAGACAACGCTACTGGCGGTCGCGCGCATGCTGCGGGGCTTCCACGACGCGCAAGCGGGATTCACGCCGCCAGCCGATGCGCAGTGGCGGTTCGCGCCGGGCGCGCCGACCTCCGGCCCGCTCATCTGCCACAACGACATCGCGCCCTACAACACGGTCTTCGTGGACGAGCAGCCCGTCGCCTTCATTGATTGGGATTTCGCGGCGCCTGGCCCGGCGCTGTGGGATGTCGCCTACGCGCTGTGGTTCTACACGCCCATCACCGACGACCCCACCGTCCCCGCGCTGGATAAGCCCCACCGCCTGCGCCTCTTCTGCGACGCCTATGGCCTGAGCGCCGACCAGCGCGCCGACCTGCTGCCGACGATTCGCCAGCGCCAGCAGGTCGCCTACGACACGCTGCGGGTATGGGGAGCCGCTGGCGCGCCGGGGTTCGCTGAGATGTGGCGCGGCGGGCATGCCGAGGCCAAGCTGCGCGACATCGCCACGCTGGAGCGCGACTGGAGCGCCTACGCCGCCGCTCTGGCGGAGTGACGACGCCCTACCTGTGTAATAGCGGGCCACCACGCAGCGTCATACAGACACCATGCGCTCTCGCCGCCGCATCTCTGAAAGTGTACCAGCGAGGGCGTGTGGCTGTCTCTGCCGACTGGCTGGGCGCGCGGCCTCACTCCAAACCCCTCTCCCACGGGGAGAGGGGCTCTCGGCTGCCCGACAGACAGCAGTCAGGGTAAGATTGGCTCCTGCTCCCCCTCTCCTGTGGGAGAGGGGGCTGGGGGGTGAGGTCGTCACCCCACCGGCTGGCAGAGCTTCTGCGCGCCGCTGCCATCGGAGAGTGTCAGGCGCCAGTGGGCCGCGTCCAGCGCGGAGAAGATCTCGCCGCTGGCGGTTTTGGTTCCGGCGGCGATCTGCCCCTGCGCCAGTGGGGCAGCGGAGCAGGAGCCAGCCCGTACCGCCCAGGTCGTCGCGCTGGCGGCGGGACTCGCCAGCGTCACATTGACGCGCGTCGCCAGAATCGGCTCCATCAGCGCCATCCCCAGCGAATAGCCATTGCTGCCCTGACCTGGCGTGAAGAGGTTGAAATACTGCTTCTGGCCGGAGAGCGGATCGCCGCAGGCCAGCAGCGGCGCGCTGGCGTCGTTGGCCTGTTGCCGCACCACTACGAAGAGATTAGCGCTCGCCGTGGTGTCCACATCCACGCCGTTCTGCGCATCGGACGCCACGGCCAGGCCATTGGGAATCGGCGCGGAGGTCGCCTCGGTCAGCGCGGCCAGCGTCTTGCCTATGCACGAGCCATCGCGCAGCTCGACCGGCGTCTGCGCGCCCTTATACGGAATCAGCTTGCCTTTATAGTAGGCAGCGATGTGCGTCGCATAGATCGAGGTGAAGGTCGCGCTCCCCAGCGATGACCCGCCAGCGGCGCCCACCAGCGCCACGGTGGCGTTCCTGGCCAGCGGCGGCGCGTTCCCATGCGTGCCACACGCCGCCAGCGCCAGCAGCGACGCCAGCAGCAGCGGCATGCTCAGCCGCGCCGCCCGGCCCCCGCGCCGCAAGCGAAATCCTCTCATGCGTCTCTATTGTTCCTCACTGATGGTGATGATGATTTGACGACGCCAGCAAGACCCGCCTGCGTGGGTTCACGCTTCGCCCGCGTCCGCGCAGGCGGACGTTGTGGGCGCAGCCCTTCAGACGCGGTTTCAACTGCCGACGCCGATGGGGACGCCGCTCGGGTCAATCGCCGCGCGCAGCTCCGCCGCCGTCTTGGCGAAGACCACGCGCGGCGTGATCTGCGCCGTGAACTCCGCCAGCGTCACGTCATCGAGGAAGCGCGCGCCCGCGTTGTCCAGCATGACACGCGGCAGCAGCAGCAGATCATCCGGGCCGAAATCGGCGAAGTCGCGCGCGATGGCGTCGAGCGCATCGCGCCCGCCCAGCAGCCCGGCCACGGTGACGATGGAGCCAAAGAGCTGATTGACCACCGGTACGACGCGCGTCTCCAGTCCCGTCACCCGGCTGACCTCGCGCCCGATGCGGCGCAGCACTGGCTCGGCCATCGCACTGGTGAGGATGCCGATGCGGCGGGCGGGCGTTGC
>DATAED010000046.1:0-1581 GCA_036258195.1 Ktedonobacterales bacterium | reverse complement strand
CGCCGCGCTCTGTGCCGCGCCTGCCGCGCCAGGCAGCGAGCGCGCCAGAAAGGCCGCGCCGCCGAAGGGTTGTAGTTCCAGCCCCAGCGTCGTCAGCTCATCCAGCCGGGCGGAGAGCGTGCGCGCCTGCGACGGCGTCAGCTCGATCAGCAGCGGCTCCAGCAGCTATTGGCCGGGCGCCTGCGGTGTGGCCTGGGCCAGTAGCCGTTCGTAGAGGATGCGCTCGTGCGCGCGGTGCTGATCGACCAGATACAGATGCCCCTCCGCCGACTGCGCCACAATCAGCGCGTCGTCGAATTGGCCCAGCGGCTCCAGCGCGGGCAGCGGCGCATGGGCGGGCGGCTCGTCGTCCCAGCGCGCCGCATCCAGGCGGGCCAGATAGCCGCGCGGCTGCTCGCGCAGACGCAGCCCACGCCGCCGCCGCGCCGCCGGAAAGGTCAGCCGCAGCGGCAGCGCGCCGCCCACCGCTGGCTGGCGCAGCCCCGCCGCGCCTGCGAACTCCACCGGAGACGCGCCCAGCGCCTCGTGGGTCAGCCGCCGCAGCGCCACGCCGATGGCCGCCTCATCGCGCAGCAGCGCCTCCAGCTTGGCGGGATGAATGTTGGCGTCGATGCGCTCTGGCGCCACGCTGACCCGCGCGATCAGCAGCGGATGGCGTCCCTTGCGCAGCGTGGGCCGATAGCCGGCCTCCAGCGCCGCGTGCAGCGCGCGATTGGCCAGCGGGCGACCGTTGACGCTCAGATAGACCTGCTCGCGCGTGGCGAAGTGAAATGGGCGCGCAGCCACCACCCCGCTGATGGCCCCGTCGGGAGCGCCATCTAGCGCGCTGGCCGTCAGCGGCAAGAGCGCGCGCGCCACATCGGCGCCGAAGATGGCCGCCACCGCGCCCGCCAGATCAGTTCCCGGCGTTTGCAGCAGCAGCGCGCCATCCGCAATCAGCGTGAAGCGCACGGCAGGATGCGCCAGCGCGTAGCCGCGCGCCACCGCCGCCACCCGCGCCGCCTCGGAGCGCGGGCCACGCAGCAGCGCCCGCCGCGCGGGCATCGCGGAGAAGAGATCGCGTGCAGTGGCTGTCACACCGCGTCCGCGTGGCTGCCGCTCGCGCGCCACACAGATGCCCTCGCGCAGGATGATGACCTCGGCCAGCCCATCCGCGTCGCAGGCGCTGGCCAGCGTCAACTCCGCTACCGCCGCCACGCTGGCCAGCGCCTCGCCCCGGAAGCCCAGCGTGGCGAGCGCGTCGAGATCGGCCAGCGTGCGCGCCTTGCTGGTGGTGTGCGCGCGCGCCGCCAGCTCCAGATCATCTGGCGCGATGCCCCAGCCATCGTCGCTGACCCGCAGCAGCCGCAGCCCGCCCTCGCGCAGCTCCACGCGCACATCGGTCGCACCTGCGTCCAGCGCGTTGGCGATCAGCTCGCGCGCCACTGAGGCGGGCCGCTCGATCACCTCGCCCGCCGCGATCCGCTCGATCACCTCTGGTGGCAGCGGCCGCACGCGCGCTGGCCCCATCACATCCAGATCGTCGCTGGCCATCGGCTAGCCTCGCTCGCGGTCGGCCATGCCCAGGCTGACCCGCGCCCG
>DATAED010000045.1:0-5607 GCA_036258195.1 Ktedonobacterales bacterium | reverse complement strand
GCGCTGCGCTACGAGCCGCCAGCTCCGCTGGAGCCGCATACGGTGGAGTGGCTCACGGGCGAGCTCCTCACCAATCTCTACGTCGGCCTGACGCGCTACCTGCGCGGCGAGCGACTCTCGGCGATGCGGCTGATCCAGGTGCACGCGGTGGATCGCCTGATCGAGCTGTCGCCACGCCTCCAGCGCGCCACCGACACCAGCGCCGACCCCTTCGCGTCGGAGCGCCGCTACGAGGCGCGCTACCCTGATCTGGCGGCGCGGCTGCCAGCGTTCACGCAGGGCTACGAGCGCAGCGTGGAGTCGGCGCTGGCCCTGCTCGGCTTTCTGGAGCAGCAGGCGCCTGTCAACGCCGCCATCCGCCAGCGCATCTCCGATCTGGCTGTGTTAGCGGGGCCACTGCAAGCGGGCGAGGATGAGTGACCAGGCGCCGACGATGGTCAGCAGCGTCAGCCCCCACAGGCTCTCCCACGAGACCAGCGAACGCTCGTCGAAATAGGTATTCCCGGCGCCATCCGATTTGAGCGCGACATGCGCCTGCCCAGCCGTCAGGATGAGGTTGAGCGCGATGATGCCCACGATGCCGAGCGCCACCAGCGCGATGGCCTGCTTGACGGCGCGGAGCGGCTGGCGCGTGATGAGGCAGTAGATGACAAAGAGCGCCAGCGCCGCCAACTCGATCGCGACACACGGAGTCATGATCTTGATCGTTTGGGGGCCTTCGGTGGGGAAGTAGGAGAATGGGTCGGGGCAGTTGTCGAAGCAGACGAAGGCGGCTCCGAACCACGCCTGGATGAATCCCGCGCCAATGGCCGCCAGCACGGCGCCGACAGCGAGGATGCGCGAGAGGATGAGGATTACCAGACCCACAGTGCGCATGCTTCCCCCTGACGGCCCTCACCCCCAGCCCCTCTCCCAGAGGGCGAGGGGAGCTACCATCTGAGCCAATGTGGCTGATACAAGCTGGCGCTCTTTGCACGGCATTGTATCACGCGAGCGAGCTCTGGCGGGTGAACCCGCAGGCTAGGTGGCCTGCGGGCCGCAAAGCCCGCCTGCGCGGGCTAGGACGAGGCGAGGCGCTGGGCGAGCCAGTCGCTCAGATCGGCCTGCACGGCTGGCGAGACGCCGTGGCCGATGGGATATTCGCGGTAGGTGAGATCGACACGCTGGCGCTCCAGCAGGTCGCGGGCGGCGCGCGCGCGCTCGATGGCGATGGTCATATCGTGCGTGCCGTGCGCCATGAAGACTGGCAGCCCCGCCGTCTCGTCGGGCGCGGCGATCCACTGCTCTCCCTCTGATGGGATGCGCCCCGACAGCGCCACGACGCCCGCAAAGCGCTTCGGCTGGCTGAGCGCGGTGATCAGTGAGATGATGGCGCCCTGGCTGAAGCCTAGCGTGTAGACCTGCGCCGGGTTCGCGCCGTAGGCCATCACCGCCGCGCCCAGGAAGTCGGCGTAGCGCCTGCGGCTGGCGTCGAGCTGCTCGGCATTGACCAGCGTACCGTCGGTGGAGTACTGCACGTCGAACCAGGCGTAGGCTCCCGGGGCGTTGGTCAGCGGCGCGCGCACGCTGATGACGACACAGCGCGGCGCCAGCGTCTCGGCCAGGCTGAAGAGGTCGTGCTCGTTGCTATTCAGGCCGTGCGCCAGGGCCAGCAACGGCGCCCGCGCGCCCGGCGCTGGCTCCGTCAGCGGCTGGCGAACGAGGTGGACGAGCGGCAGCCCCTCCACAGGTGTCGTGTCATCCATCGGGCAAGCTCCTGACGCTGGTGATGCTTTCGGGCGGCGCTCGCGTTGACAGGCTCACACCCGCAATGGTACACTACTTCCCGCTGACCCTGAACGGGCAGGCACGCCAAGGTAGCTCAGTCGGTAGAGCACAGCACTGAAAATGCTGGCGTCGGCGGTTCGATTCCGCCCCTTGGCACCCCAGAGCGGCGACCATCCATTAACGGTGGTCGCCGCTTTTGCGCGTCTGGGGCAGATCACGGCGCGGTGGTCGCGGTAGGAATCGTGGCAGGGGCGGTGGGCGTGCCAGCGACCCGCGAGCCGAAGGGGAACAGGTCGAGATTGATCCACTGGTTCTGGTAGAGCGTCTCCAGATGCATGACGGGCTGGAGCTCCCACTCGGTCGAGCGCTGGGTGGCCGTGAATGTTGGCGGCTCCTGATCGTAGACCAGATAGCCACTCACGCGCACTACCTGCCCTACCAGACGCCGCATGGTGTAGTCCGTCCAGCCGGGGCGCTCCGCCTGGACGCGCGGCGTCACCACCACCACCAGCGTCGTATCCATCGCGTCGCCAGCGCCTTCGCCGATCCACAGATACCAGTCGCGGTTGGCGTCGGAGTCGCAGTTGGCGGAGGTAGGGCCGCCCTTGCGCGCCGCCACCACCCAGCCCGTCGTGCGAATCGCCGTCCCCTCGTACAGCGCGACCCGCTTGGCGTCGGCGCTCGACCATGTGCTGCGATCCTTGCCATCTACCTGGGGCGTGGTGGGAACCGACATGACGGTGGCGATGTCGGTCACGCGGTAGCCACCAGGCGGGTTGTCGTCCTGGCGGTTGTAGAGGGCATTGAGCGCGGGGTCGCCGCCCTGCCCCTCGGGCGGACAGCCCTGAAACGAGGTGGCGCTGGGGGTCGCGCGCGCCAGATTGGTCGGCAGATATTCGGTGTTCGATGATCCGATGGCCTGGAGCGCGCCACACCCTGAGAGCGCGATGGCGAGCAGCGAGAGTGTCGAAAAGACAATGAATGCGTGTGGGACACGTACGCAGCGAAAACGCATAGCTGAGGCCTGTCTTTCGAGAGCGGAGTGTATCTGTAGATGAGCTATCCACCTACGACAATGCCATACTTGCTCGCCCTCGTCAAACATCTCGCTGGCGCGCTCAGCAAACGCCAAGCGACCGTCGCGCGGGCGGCGCCACGACGCTACTGGGCGCTACTGGCGGCGCTGGCCGTTCGCCTCGCCACGCTCGACGGTGGCTGGCCACAGCTCGATGTGGTCGCCGGCCATATGCACGCGCGCGCGTCCGCCGAAGTTGATCGCTTCGAGGGCTGGGCGCGGAATCTGCAAGCGGCCCACGCCGTCGATGATGACGGTCTCTTCGGCGGCCTCGGCGTGCACGACCTCCGTGCTGGTGCGCCCATCGCGAATCGCGACCGAGCGATCCATCACCTCGGCGACGTGCGGGTCGTGGGTCACGACGATGGTGGTCAGCCCCAGCTCGGCGTTCAGGCTGCGCAGCAGGTTCAGCGCCTCGGCGGCGGTGGCGCTATCGAGCTCGCCAGTTGGCTCGTCGGCCAGCAGCAGCGGCGGCTCGTTGGCCAGCGCCACTGCCAGCGCGCCACGCTGTTGCTCGCCGCCAGAGAGCCGCTCAGGCTTATGGTCGATGCGGTCGCCCAGCCCCACCAGCCGCAGCAGCTCGGTCGCGCGGGAGCGGCGGCGATTGGCGGGATAGCCTGCCAGCAGCATCGGCGTCATCACGTTGTCCAGCAAGGTCAGATCGCTCAGCAGGTTGCGACTGGTCTGCTGCCAGACATGTCCCACAATGCGCCGCCGATAGAGCAGTCGCTCGCGGCGAGTCAGGTGCGTCAGATCGACCCCTGCCACCTCGCAGCGCCCCGCGCTGGGGTCATCCAGCCCGCCGAGGATGTTGAGCAGCGTGCTCTTGCCTGCGCCCGATGGCCCCACCAGCGCCAGCATCTCGCCCTGTGGCACACGCAGATCCAGCCCCTGCAGCGCGACGACCTCCAGATCGTGGCTGCGGTAGATTTTGACCAGGTTGTGACTCTCGACTAAGACGTCTGCCACTGCGCTCGATCCTCTCTGTCTATGCCATTGCTGATTGTTAGCTGATGCCGATTGGTGACCTCACCCCCCGGCCCCCTCTCCCGCGAAGAGAGGGGGTGAAGGAAGCGTTAGTCTTCGCCCAGGCGCAGCGCGCGGCCCAGGCCCACCGTCGCCGCATAGCGCGCCGCGATCAGCAGCGCCACCACGAACGCCAGCACGAGCGCCAGGTAGAAGATGCCCAGCGCGCGTGGGTCGGTGACCAGCACGTAGGGCGGCGTGCCGAGCAAGGCGGTGTTCACCGTGCTATCGCTGAACTGCAGGAAGGGCAGCGTGGCCGTCACCAGCAGCGCGCCCAGCACAGTGCCGCCGATCAGTCCGAAGAGGTAGACGACACTCTGCTCGCTCAGTAGAATCTGCGTCAACTCGCGATTGCCCACGCCCAGCGTGCGCAGCACCGCGAACTGCGTGGCGCGCTGCCGCGCCGCCAGCGCCGACTGGATGATGGCGCCCAGCACCGCGAGCAGCGCCGCCATGAACGCGCCGATCAGCAGCAGCCCGCGCATGCCGGAGCTGACGGGATTAGATTCACCCTGGGCCAGCTCGTCGCGCACGCTCAGCACGCTATCGGTATCCAGCTCGGGATGCTCGCTGACGTAGTGGGTGAAGGCGGCCTCGTGGGCGGCATTCCCATCGGTCAGCGCCCAGTATTCGTTTGACCCCAGCACGATTCCGGCGCCGGGGTTGCCCGCCTTCACTGCCTGCTCGAAGGCCGTCTGGCCGACGACGACGAAGCCCGCGGGATACTGGTTCGGGTAGAGCGTCGGGAAGTCGTTGACAATCGCGCCGACCACGAAATTGGTCGAGCCGAAGACGTTCTCGTTGAGCGTCAGGGCGAAGCGGTCGCTGACGTGCAGGTTTCCCATCTGCGCGGCGAAGTTCTGGCTGACGATGGCCCAGATGGGCTGCGAGACGCCCGACTGCGCCGAGGTATTGCTCTTGATGTTCTGCATCAACTGTGGTAGCGACTCGCTGGCATAGTCCGCGCGCCACGAGACCGGGTTGGCCACCTGCGCGAAGCTATCTGGATCAACCGCCAGCATCGAGAGCGCGAACGAGCCCTGGTCGGCGGTAGTGGAGGCGACGGTGCGATAGACCGGCGAGATCATCTGCACGCCCGGCTGCGCCCGGTAATCCTGCACGACAGTATCCGAGAACTTCTGCTGCTCGGTGAAGCGCTGCGTGAGCCGCAGCGAGGAGCCGACGGTGTAGCTGGCGTTGTCGTGGACGTTCTGCTGCAGCGAGGCGTTGTAGGAGATGGCGAAGATGCCCAGCCCCACTGCCAGTGTCAGCAGCAGTGTCATGCGCATGTATTTGGCCGGTGTGCGCTCGACCTGCGCCAGCGCCAGCATTGTGCTGAAGCCGCGCCCGCGCGCCGCCAGCCGCTCGCCCAGCCCGGCCGCCAGCGGGGCCAGCCGCAGCGTGATCAGCGCGCCCGCCAGCAGCAGCAGCGCCGGGGTGATGAGCAGCAGCGGGCTGGATGCGCCACCCGGCAGCGCCGCGCGCACGCTGGTATCGCCAAACTGGCCCAGCTCCAGATACCCCACGATGCACAGCGCCGCCAGCGCCAGATCGAGGTAGTAGCGCGCCCAGAACGGCGGCTGGCTCTGGCGCCCCTGCTCGCGCCGGAAGGCCAGCACATCCATACGCGCCGTCTGGAAGGCGGAGAAGGTGATGGCGCCGACGCCCAGCAGCGCGCCCAGCAGGGCCGGGCCGACCACCGCGCCCGGCGAGGCCAGCCGCGCCAGATAGACCGAGCC
>DATAED010000044.1:0-22531 GCA_036258195.1 Ktedonobacterales bacterium | reverse complement strand
CACAGCGACGGAAGTCGTCGTTTCAACGCGGGGAACTCGGCGCGTAGCGCATGTGACGAGTGGCCTTTGAGGAGTTTCACCAGCCGGTGAATCCCGAACTGGGGGTCACACCCGACGAGCAGGTGAACGTAGTCAGGCATGACCTCCATCTCAATGAGTTCCTGCCCCCAGCGTTCCATTTGCTCGGTCAGAATAACCGTGAGCCGTTCATCTATTGGCGGTGTCAACACCTTGCGGCGGTACTTTGGGCAGAACACCACGTGATACCGGCAGATATAGACGACGTTGTTGTTGCTGCGCATCGCTTTCATACAGGCAGTATACAACAGTAGACGACGACGTGACAACTATTTGTACCGTTGGCGTCGCCTGCGGGCGACAGGGCTTTCATCCCTATGCCTGAAGCCAGGGGGCCTCAGCCCTGTTTTTAGCTAGGGCGTTCGTTCATGTCTAAGAGACTTGACAAATTGATAAAGGTGCTTGACACTCAACGTGTCAAGCACACTTGACAGGCGTTCTGACGTCCAGAGCACCTGAGAGAGAGAAAGAGGGGCGCGCGCGAGAGCGCGTCATGCCACCATGAGTATGAGCATGAACAAAGCAACGAAGAGCTACGTGATTGAGTTTGGCGGCTCCATGCTGGCCTACAGCATCGTGCTGATCGTCGCGCTCCAGGTGATCGAGGCGCATCCCCAGGCGCCGTGGCGCTATGCGCTGGCGGTAGCGCCGGCCATCCCGATCTGCTTCGCGTTGTGGGCGTTCCTCCGCGCGCTGGGGCGCATGGATGAACTGCAACGGCGCATCCAGCTCAACGCGATTGGTTTTAGCTTCGGGGCTACCGCCATCATCACGTTCACCTATGGTCTGCTGGAACTGGTGGGCCTGCCCAGCCTGAGCGCCATCTGGGTATTGCCGCTGATGATCGCGTTGTGGGGCATCGGTGGGGGCGTGGCCGCGTGGCGTTATCGCGCATGAAAAACTCGCTGCGCGTGCTGCGCGCCGAGCGCGACTGGTCGCAGGCCGATCTCGCCGCTCGGCTGGATGTCTCGCGGCAGACGGTCAACGCGCTGGAGACGGGCAAATACGATCCGAGCCTGCCGCTGGCTTTCAAGATCTCCCATCTGTTCGAGCTGCCCATCGAGCGCATCTTCCAGCCCGACGACGATTTCACGCTTCCCTCTCGCTCTGCGGCAGGGGAAATCAGGGGCTAAGCTCGTTCCTGCTCCCCCTCGCCTGCGGGAGAGGGGGCTGGGGAGGTGAGGTTCCCCGCGACCTGCTCGCAGAGCGCTTCGATGCGCCGCGCGTACTCGTCCCATGAGTAGCGGCGGGCGCGCTCGCGTGCAGCCAGCCCCATGCGCAGGCAGAGCGCGTCGTCGGCGCTGAGTCGCTCGGCGGCGCGCTGAAATTCGTCGCGGTCGCCCACGAGGAAGCCTGTCACGCCGTCTTCGATCAGCTCGGGCAGCGCGCCCTCGCGCACGGCGATCACCGGCTTGGCGGCGGCCATCGCATCGAGCGCCGCCAGGCCAAACTCCTCGGCGTGGGGGGTGAAGGCGAAGAAGCGCGCCCCGGCGTAGGCCGCCGCCAGCGCTGGCCCCGTCAGCGGGCCACGCAGCCGGGCGCGCGGGCCGAGCAGCGCAGACAGGTGGGCGCGCTCGGCGGGTGAGCCAGCGCCCACCACCTCCAGCGCCATCGGCGAGTCGGCGCTCCACTCCAGCAGGCGCGCCACGCCCTTCTCTGGCGCCAGCCGCCCCACGTAGAGCGCGTAGCTGCCCACCTGCGGCTCCAGTCGCGCCAGCGCCTCGTCCGCCCCCAGCGGAACGACCTCTGGCGTGCGGCCATAGAAGCGCGCGGCGCGCTCAGCGGTGTAGGCGCTGTTGGTCAGCAGGAAGGCGGCGCGGCGCACGGCGCGGCGATCCAGCGCGCGGCGCAGCGCCAGATCGGGCCGTCGTCCGCCGCGCAGATAGACCGAGCGCATCGTGTGCAGGTAGGCGATCACCCCGCGCCGCCGCAGCGCCAGCAGCCGCGCGCCAAAATTCTGCGCCACCAGTGCGTCGGCGGCCAGCGGTTGGGACAGCCACTCAGCGGGCGGCGTGATCCGCAGCGGGAACTCGGCCAGCCCGGCGAAGGTGCGCTGCGGGATATACGCGCTGGTCACGATGCTGACCGCATGGCGCGCGCTGAGCCGCCGGGCCAGCTCCAGCGTGGCGCGCTCACCGCCGCCGAAAGTATCGAGGCGGCTCTGCGCGATGATGATGCGCATCAGCGGGACGCCTCTCTGTGGGCTGCGCTAATGATTCCCGTTGTGCGCCCCCGAAGGCGACGTAGAGGGCGTTATGGAGGCATTCGCGGAGGGAGTTGTGGAGCCGACCGTCGGCGTGCTGACCGTGCCGCCAGGCCCAGCGCCACTGCCGCTTCCCGTGCGTGGGGTATGGGTGGGCTTCGGCGTCGGCGTCTGCGCGGGGGCGCCATTGCCGTTACCAGCGCCGTTGTGGTTGCCGTTGTTCGAGTGATCGTGGCTGTGGCCGGGGTTGGTTCCGATGCCAGCGGCCTGCATCTGCGTCATAGCGGACTGCGCGCTGGATGTCACCGCTGCGGCGAAGCTCACCTCGCCGTGCGCGCTGGCCGTCGCGCCGATCGATTGCTCCGACACCACCGTCGCCTGGATGCCGCTGGTCAGCGAACTCGTATCCTCATGCTGCGCCTGCGCATGGCGTGTCAGGGTGATCAACTCGGTGAAGGTACTGTCGAACTGGTGTAGCAACGAGTGCGCCTCCGGGATGCGATGCAGATCGGCCTCCGACGCCGCCTCGGTCAGTCGGTGATTGGCGATCATATTGAGCGTCTGGCCCCGGCTGACATCACCCCACGAGATCGCCAGCAGCGTCGTCTCCTCGGCGCGCTTCACAGCGTACAGCGGCGACTCTGGCAGGGCGCGCGCCGCTGCGGCTGAGACGCCTGTGAGCGTGGCGCAAACCAGCAGCAGCGCCGCGCCGACCAGCGTGGCAGTGTGGCCCGCCACGACCCGCGTGATCGCCTGGCGGCGCGCAAGCCGAGCCGCTCGATCCGCCGCCTGCCGCTCGGCGCTCCGGCGCGCGGCGGCTAGCTCGTCGGCGGGGGGCGCAGTGAGAGCGCGCAGGCGGGAGCGCATCCAGTCGTGGGCGTCCAGCGGTTGGGCGGCCTCGGCTCCCATTGGCTCAGCGTACAGCAGTTCGTCGAGTTGGCGAGCGATGCGCGCGCGGGCAAACTCCGTCTCTTCGCGCCCCGTCTGGAGCGCGCGCAACTGCGCCAGCAGCGCCAGATCCTCGGCGACGCCAGCATCTGTGTCCGCCGCGCGCTCCGCTTGTGCGTCGAGCGGCATATGCCAGTGATCTCCTGCGCTGAGCAGCGAATCGAAGAGCCGCTCTCGACGCAGGTCGTCCAGCTCGTCATCCATCAGTTACATGCCTCGGTCAATTGCCCTTAATATGCCTGAGTCAGTCGCCTGGGTCATCTATCAGTCAATGGCGTCGCGGCGCTGGATCATCACGCGGCGCAGCGACTCGATGGCGCGGAACTGCATCCCACGCACCGCGCCCTCCTGCTTGCCCATGATGTCGCCCACCTCGCGTGCGGAGAGTCCCTCGACGAAGCGCAGCAGCACGACCTCGCGCTGCTCCTCTGTCAGCAAGTCCAGGGCCGTTGAGAGCTCATAGATCGTCAGTTTGCGCTCGATCTGCGCCTCGGGCCCAGGATGAATCGCACGGATGGCCAGACGCTCACCAGTGGCGTCCAGCGAGATCACGTCGCGCATGCTGCGGAAGCGATCGACCACCGCATTGTGCGCCAGCCGGAAGAGCCACGCCGCGAATGATGATTCGCGCTGTGGCGAGAAGTTGTGTATCGTGCGCCAGGCATTGCAGAAGACCGCCGAGGTCGTATCCTCCGCGTCTACCGCATTGCCCAGTTTGAGTCGGATATAGCGATAAATGCGATCGAAATACATCTGGTAGAGCTGGGTGAATGCATCGTGGTCGCGTTGCGTGGCGCGCGTTACCAGCGCGCTCTCCTGTTCCTCGATAATCACTGGCCCACTCCCCCACCCGTCCTACGTCCTACGTTGCCGTAGTATACACCGCTACTCAACTTCCGGTAACTGTCTGCCAGGCCAGGGTTTAGCAGTGCGCGGCCTGCGCCTGCGCGCGGGTCACGCTATGACAGAGCCAGGCGTTCAGTTGGCGCTCTCTGGCGCGCTCCACGAGGCTGGCGGCCTCCCGAAGCGAGCGATAGGGCGCGAACAGCGATGGACCACTCCCACTCATTACGACGAGCGGAGCGCCCAAATTGAGCAGCGACTTCTGGATGTCTGCGACTTCTGGATACGCGCGCAAGACGCCGCGCTCCAGCGTATTCGTGAGACGGTCAAACGGCAGTGGCTGCCCGGCGCGAATGGCGGCGATGACCGCTTCGGTATCGGCGGCGTCGCCGTAGTCGGCGGGCGTCACAGCGCGAAAGACCGTTGGCGTTGAGACATTGACCGATGGCTTGACCAGCGCCAGCCACAGGGGTTCTGCATCGGGCAGGGGCTCCACCACCTCACCTCGCCCCGCGATGCGCGCCGTCCCCCCATGCGTGAAAAACGCTGTGTCAGAGCCCAGGCGCGCGGCCAGCGCTTCGATGCGCGCCGCGCTCAATCCGAGACCCCAGAGCGCATTCAATGCGAGCAGGGTAGTCGCCGCGTCGCTGCTGCCACCGCCCAATCCGCCCTGCGCGGGTACCTCCTTACGCAGCTCGATCTGCGCTGTGAGATCCGCCCGCCCAACCTCGGCGCGCAGCAACGCAGCAGCGCGAGCCACCAGATTCTCTGGCTGGGCCAGCGCGGCGACATCACAGTCGAAGCCATCCGCGCCGCCCACTGCGATGCGCAGGGTATCGTGCAGCGAGATAGTCTGCATCACCGACGCCAGCCGATGATACCCATCCTCGCGTCGCCCCAGAACAGCCAGAGTCAGATTGATCTTCGCGTAGGCAGACACGAAGACCGGCGCTTCTGCTGCCATGCGTTCTCCAGACGACGAGTGTGCGCTCCCCTGCGTGACCTCATTATACTCTGCCGATGCAGTTTGCATGCTACACGATGAGAATGTCCTATGCCTGCTCAGTCGCTCACATGGCGCGCTGGCATGATATACTGGCGTGGCCTTGCCCAGCAGAGCCAGGCATGCCTACGACCAACTCGCCCACCGGGGGCGCCAGAGAGAAACACCGCGACTGTGAACATCTTCACCAGCGTGGACGGCACGCTCATCAACGCCTGCGCTGTGCTGCTGGGCGGCTCGCTCGGCGCGTTGATTGGCGACCGCTTGCCCAGCCGCATCCATGAGGGGCTGTTTGGCGCGCTGGGCCTCTTCACCGTGCTGATCGGCCTGCTCGACGCCTTCACCACCAAAAATGCGCTGATCGTGCTGGGGAGCCTGCTGCTCGGCGTGCTGATTGGCGAGTTCATCAACCTGGAGCTTGGGCTGCAGCGGGTCGGCGACTGGGCGCAGAAGCGGCTGGCGCGCCCCGGCTCGACCCTCAGCGAGGCCTTCGTCACCGCCAGCCTGATCTTCTGCGTCGGGCCGCTCTCCATTCTGGGCGCGCTGGACAACGGGCTGAGCGGCGACACGACCAAGCTGGTCATCAAGGCCACGCTCGATGGCTTCGCGGCGCTGGCCATCGGCGCGACACTGGGCTGGGGCGTGCTGCTCTCCATCGGCGTCATCCTCGTCTATCAGGGCGGCATCAGCCTGCTGGCGCACAGCATCGCGCCCGCGCTCAATGTCTACCCCGACGCCATCACCGAGCTGACCGCGACGGGTGGGCTGATCCTGGTCGCCATCGGCCTGAAGCTGCTCAAGATACGCGATCTGCGCGTGGCGAACTGGTTGCCCGCGCTGGTGGTGGCGCCGCTGCTGGTAGCGGCCATCGCCCTGGTCGGGCCGCTGCTGCGCTGACGAGCGGCGCCGTTCCAATCCGTGTTACCCTGAATGCCCTGGAAATAGATGAGATGAACGACGAACCACAGAATATTCCCTCTGCCAAGGCGACGCTGAGCGAGCGCGGCGTGGTGATCGAGGGGCAGCGCATCGCCAGCGTGATGAGCGATGGCCCGCGCGCCTTGCTGGCGCATGCTCCGCTGGTCGTGCTGCCCGATGTGGGGGCAAGCTGGCAGGACTACCGCGCCATCATGCAGCGGTTCGCCAGCTCGCGCCGCGTCTTCGCGCTGGACTGGCCCGGCTTCGGCGCCTCCGCTCGCCCGGCGCCCGCCGACTTCGCCTATACCCTCGACCATTGCGCCACGCTCTTTGGCCAATGGCTCGATAGCCTGGGCGTGGCGCGCGCCGTGCTGCTGGGGCATGGGTTGGCGGCGGGCGTGGTCACGCGCTACGCCGTGGCGCATCCGTTGCGCACGCTGGGATTGGCGCTGGTGGGGCCGCTGGGCTTCGTGCAGCAGCCGCCGAGCGTCGAGAAGCTGGCCGGGCGGGCGCTGCGTTCGGCGCGCTTGCTGCGGCTGGCGGAGCCGACACTGACGGCGCTGGCGCTCGGCCCGACGACGGCGGAGACGCAGCAGATCGAGGCGGCGCGGCGCGTGGCTCGCCAGCAGCCCGACCACGCGACCACGTTGGCCGCCACGGTGGCCCTCTGGCGCGACGCCGACGCCGCCCGCGCGCAGACGCTGGAATCAGCACGCCAGTCCCGCGCGCCGGGGCTGGTCATCCGTGGCGCGCTCGATCCGCTCTGCGCCGCGCTCGAAGCGCAACAGGTGGCGGAGGCGCTGGGCGAGCACGGCGGCTTGCAGGTGACACTGCCTGAGGCCGGCCACCTGCCGCACCTCCAGCAGCCCGAGCGCTTCTATCAGGCGCTCGAAGGGCTGATCCTCACCGCCGAAGCTAACATGGCGGCGGCCAACTGAGGAACGCTCCCTCTCCCACGAGGAAAGTGAGAACCAGAGGCGCCGAGGAGTGCGCCCCCACGCGGAACCTCTCCCCCTGCCCCTCCCCTCCGAGGGAGGGGAACCCAGGGCCAGGCGATGCGCGCGTGGCGACCAGGCGTTCAGTCGATCACAAAGTCAACGTGCTCAGCCCACTGCGCATGCTCGACGGGAGCATTGGTATACACACGTACGCGATGACTCCCCTCGGTGAGCAGCGCCAGATTGGCCAGATGATCGCCGGTGATGCTGCCTACCAACGCGCCAGCATTGCGGACTTGCAGCATCCCGCCATAGAGCGGCTCCCCATGCGGATGGGGCGGTTCCTCAGCCTGCCAGACCTCTATGGAAACGTCCCCACCGACACCACAGAAGGTTGAGACGTAGACCGCGCTGGAATCGCCAACGACAAGCTCGCGACCAGTCGGCCATTCGGGCGGCGGTTCTGCGGCGTCGGGAATGATGAGCGCTACCTGACAATTGATTGGCGAGACTCGCAGCGCAATCAACCGCATCGTCCCTGCTCCTCTCAAATACCTGTTCATGTGAAGGTCGGGGAGACTGAGACGCTGGCGCAAAGCCAGCGCAGAGATGGCGATACACCGCCGCGCACCGCCATCCCTGCTCCCTTGAGGCATCTGCCCATGGTCGCAATCTTTGGCATGGGTCCCCCCTCCCTCGGAGGGGAGGGGGACAGGGGAGGGGTTCCGCCTGCCACCGCGCGACCTCACCGCTACGCCGGCAGCGCCAGCCAATCGATGCGACTTCCGCGAGCAGCGACAGTGGGCGCGCCGAAGACCACCGGCTCGAAGTATTCGCGGCGCAGGAGCTGCCATACCGGCGCCAGCGCCAGCAGCTCCTGCTCGATGGCGAACTGCGAGCGGTGCGCGGCCAGCGCCGCCACCTTGCGCTCCAGAACCCCATCCACATCCATGCAGAGCAGCCCGCTCGCCTCGCGATTCGCCTCAAGCGTGGCGCGCGTGTCGTCGGCCTGGCCCGCGCTCTCGCCGCGACCATCGAAGGCGGTAGGCGCCTGGCTCGCCAGTGTCAGGCAGGTGATGGTGTCGTCGGCGATGACCGACGCCGCGTGCGCCTGCCGCGCGGCCAGCGCCTCCGCGCCAAAGAACTGGCCCGGGCCGAGCGTCTGGAGCGTGCGCTGTGAGCCAGTGGCATCCTCTGCGACGACGCGCGCGTGGCCAGAGATGATCAGATAGAGGCTGGCGCTGTGCTCGCCCTGCTCCACAATCGCGAAGTCGGGCGGGAACCACTGCGCCTGCACGGCGTCGTCGGCGTGGCCCATCAATACGGCCTCATCGGCCACCAGCGCCAGCGCCCGCACGAACGCCGCCGATCCGTGAAACGCCGCGCCGCGCTCCGCCAGCCAGCGCGCCAGACTCTGGCAGAGCAGCCCATGCTGGCGCGGGAAGGCGCTGTAATACAGTTGCGGCGCCCAGCCATCCTCGCGCGCGACGATCTGGCAGGCCAGCGTCGTGGCGACGCTGATGGCGATATGGTCAGGATGCCCGGAGCCGCCATCGAGACCGAAGGTCACGACCACCTCGGGCTGATAGCTGCGGATGTAGCTCGCCACATCGGCGGCCAGCCGCGCGGGGTCATCCTCCGCCAGCGCGCCATCGCGATAGTCCAGGCACTCCACCTGCTCCACGCCCAGCGCCGCGCAGCCCGCCCGCAGCTCCTGCTCGCGCACGTCGCCCAGCGTCTGGCGAGTGGCGGCGTGCGCGTCCTGAATCTGCCCCGCCTCGCCGCGCGTCGCCGAGAGGATCATCGCCTCGTTCCCGGCGTCCGTCCACTGCGCCAGGGTTCCGCCCACGCAAAAGACCTCGTCATCGGGATGCGCGAAGACGCCCAGCAGACGCCGCGAGTGATCGTTCATCATGCGATAGGTGGACATGGCGCTCAGTCCTTTCATCAGCCCGCCCCTGGCGGTCTCGCTGGCCCCTCTGGCTGACTTACTATTCTTTGTGGACACGACGCAGACGGTGATGGCGAAGCTCGAATTTATCCGTTCATGCGCTCGCCAATCGTCGCCTCGGTTACGCTGATTCGAGTGTGCCTCGAAGCGCTGGACGACGCCACGACGCGCGAACACCGCTGAGACGACATTGGCACGATGTTGATCCGATGCGAGCGGCGCTTGTGGGGAGAGGCGGTGATAAAATGCCAGCCAGTCATCATGCTGGTCGTCGGGGGTGGAAGACAACGGAGGACGACGATGAGCGCATCAGAGCACACACCGTTTAGCGTTATGCTGCGTCACTATCGTCTGGCTGCGGGGTTGACGCAGGCGACCCTCGCCGAGCGCGCTGGGCTGAGCGAGCGCGCCATCAACGACCTGGAGCGCGAGCCTCGCCGCACGCCACGCCTGGAGACTGTAACGCTGCTGGCGACGGCGCTTGGCCTGTCTGACGCCGAGCGCGCGCGCCTGCTGGATGCGGCACGTCCCGCGACGCTCGCCGACCCGTCGCCGTCATCCTCGCTGGCCGAGCCATCCGCGCCATTGACACATCTGGCGCCTGTGCGCATCGACCCGCTGCCCGCGCCGCCAGACCCGTTTGTCGGGCGCACGCACGAACTGGAGAAGGTTCGCGCGCTGCTCAGCGACCCGGCGATCCGGCTGGTGACGCTCACCGGGCCCGGCGGCATCGGCAAGACCCGTCTGGCCATGCAGGTCGCCCCGCTGCTCCTCGCGACCTTTCGCGATGGCGTTTGTTTCGTCGGGCTGGGCGACCTGGTAGACCCAGCGCTCGTCCCGCATGCTATCGCCTCGGCGCTGGGCATCCGCGAATCAGCTTTCGAGACTCCGGCGTTTCTGCTGGCCGAGGCGCTGCGATCCCGCCAGATGCTGCTCATTCTCGACAACTTCGAGCAGGCGCTGGCCGCTGCGGACGATGTAGAGCGCCTGCTCGCCGCTTGCCCCGCCCTGACTATCCTGGTGACGAGTCGCTCGGCGCTGCATCTGGCGCGCGAGCGCGAATACCCCATGCCTCCGATGTCGCTGCCATCGGCCCAGACCGGGCTGACGCCAGAGCAGTATCTGGCCAGCGATTCCGTGGCGCTGCTCTGTCAACGCGCAGGAGCCGCGCTCCCCGACTTCACGCTGAGCGCGGCCAACGCCGACACGCTGGCGGCCATCTGCGTGCGACTGGATGGCGTGCCACTGGCCATTCAACTCGCGGCGGCGCGTCTCAAATATTTGTCGCCAGCCAGCCTGCTCGCGCGACTCGATCAGCAGCTCGCTCTGCTGACAGGCGGCCCGCGCGATGCGCCCGCGCGCCAGCGAACCGTGCGCGCCACGCTGGACTGGAGCTATCAGCTCCTCACACCCGCTCAACAGACGCTCCTGCGACGGCTGGCCGTCTTTGCTGGCGGCTGGTCGCTCGAAGCAGCAGAAGCGATCTGCGCCGATGACGCTGGCGATGGCATCGCGCAGACGGATACGCTCGATCTGCTGGCGAGCCTGGTGGATCAGTCGCTTGCCCTCGTCGAGGAGCGCAATGGCATGGCGCGCTATCGTCTGCTGGAATCGGTGCGCCAGTATGCCGAGGAGAAGTTGCGCGCCTCTGAGGAAGAGGTTGCCATCCGTGATCGCCACCTGGCGTGGATGCTGGCGCTGGGCGAGCGCCTGGCTGCTGAGACGTGGATCATGCCGCCGGGGAACCTGATGCGTCTGCTTCAGCCAGAGGGCGACAACCTGCGTGTCGCTATCGCGTGGAGCCGACGTGATACGACCGGCCAGACGACGCTGCGGCTCGCGGGCGCTTCGTCTAGCCTGTGGGTGGCATCAGGGCTGGTCAACGAGGGGCGCCAAACGCTGCGCGAGGCGCTGGCGCATACGGATTCCACCGTCCGGCCAGAGGCGCGCGCCAGCGCGTTGATTGCCGCCGCCGGGTTGGCAGGCTTGCAGACCGATTTGGTCGAGATCGATCGGCTGGTCGAGGAAGCGCAGGCGATTCAGCGGAATCTGGACGACGTGCCAACCCGGCGGCAAGCGCAGTTCATGATAGCGCGGGTCCGCGCGAAGCTGAACCTGGCCGATGCGCATGACGAGTTCGAGAAGGCGCGCGACGAGGCGCTGCGCGTCTGCCGCGCCAGATCGGACGTGCGCGCGGTCACCGAGACGCTCTATTTCTGGGGCGACCTGGTGACGGATTGTGGCGATTATCAGCGCGCCCGCCGCCAGCTCGAAGAATGCCTGCAAGCGTGCGAGCAGGTAGATGATCCGTTCATGCGCGCCTTTCCGCTGGTCACACTGGCGCGGGTGGCCTGCGCCGAGGGCAGTCTCACCCAGGCGCGCTCCTACGCGCTGGAAGGGCTGGCGCTGCGTGGCTCCGAATCCACCTGGTACTGGCTGCGCGCCGTTGCGCTCAATGCGCTGGGCGAGGTCGAGCGCTATGCGGAGAACGACGACGAAGCGGCGGCGCGCTTTCAGGAGGCGCTGGCCCTCTACCAGGCGCAGGCTGATGAGCCAGGCACCGCCTGGACACGTCACAACCTGGGACATCTCGCGCTGCGCGCAGGCGAGACGCGGCGCGCCCTGGAGCTCTTCTCCCAGGCGTTGACTGCGCGCGCTCGGCATCGCTATTCCCTCGGGATCGCCGCCGAACTGGCGGGTCTGGCCAGCATCGCCAGCGCGACTGGATCTCCTGCACGCGCCGCGCGCCTCTTTGGCGCCGCCGATGCCCTGCTGCGGCGTATCGGCCTCGTGCTGGCGCCGGTGGATGTGGCGGCGTTCGAGCGCGATCTCGCCAGCGTGCGCGCTGCGCTCGACCCCAAGGCGTTCTCAGCGGCGTGGGAAGCGGGCGCTGCCCTTTCTACCGAGGACGCCACCGCAGAGGCGCTAGCGGAGGCTCTGGCGGAGGCTCTGCGCCTGGCCTGAGCGTTGACTGAGCCACGCCAGACGTACTTTCCCTTCTCCCGTGATTTCACCGAGAGTTTGCATAGGCTCGCTGTGTGCGCACGGTGACACCGCCGCGCTCTACTACATGGTTGCGGATCACCTGTGGCGGCTGCAACGAGGCGCCGCCGCTGTCCGCAGAAGGGAGCTTTGTATGCAAGCTCGAATCGTACGCAGTGGCGTCTATGTCGCGCTCACGCTCCTGCTTGCCTTGGGCGCGTGGGCGCCCACAGCGCAGGCAGCGCCAGCCACGGTCTTCACCAATCCGCAGATCGTACAGAAGGTCACGTTGCCCCAGACCAGCATCGACGGCCCGGCCCTCTGGACCAGCGCGACTGGCGACATCCGCGCTGAGATCGCCTACACTGGCACGGATCCAGCGCACCGGCTGAATGTCATGACCAGCGCAGATGGCATCCACTATAGCGACAAGCGCATCCTGAGTGAGACATCCATCGCGCGCCCTGCCCTCATTCGACTGGGCAGCGGCGCCGGAGACAGCAGCGCCCTGGCCTGGACGGGAACCGACCGCGCTCACCGGCTTAATGTACTGGTGGGGAATCCTGGCGCTGGCTACACCAAACTGACCCTGAGCCAGATGAGTTTCACAGCCCCAGCTCTGGCCATGAAGGGCGGCTATCTCTACCTGGCCTGGACGGGAACCGACGCCAACCACTCGCTCAACGTCGCACGCATCGTGTGGCGCGGGGGTATGTACCTGGACAAGAAAGTGACGATGTGGAGCCTGCACAGCTCCGCTCGCCCCAGCCTGACCTATGATCCCAACGCCGATCAGTTCCTGCTGAGCTGGGTGGTCGCTGGAACGAGCCGTATCGCCTTCGCCACGGCGAGCGATGGCCTGAACTACACGGTGGCCGCCGCGTCTCCGCTGACCCAGTGGAGCTATGCTGGCCCACACATGATTGGCTTCGCGGTCAACAACATGCCGCGCTACTTCTATGCCTGGACAGGAACCGATAACCTGCGCTCGCTGAACGCGCAGTTCACCGAGAGTTTCCCGCGCTGGCCAGATGTGGCCGCCACGCAGACCACATTCGATGAGCAGGCGCTGGGTGGCCCCGCGCTCGGCTACGTCGGGACACCCAACCGCGCATTGCTTGCCTGGACTGGCGTTGACGCGGCCCATCATCTCAACGTCGCGGTGCTGAGTGTCGGCAAGTAGCGGCTTTGTAGCGGCTTTGTAGCGGCTATCTGGCGGGGTGGTTAGCTTCGGGCGCCAGGCCGATGCGGCGCGCCAGCTCGTCGGCGGTGGTGTAGGGGTCACTCTCGCGCTCGACCACCTGCGCCACCAGCCGCCGCCACTCCTCCGTGCCAATGGTGGCGCTGATGCGCTCGATCAGCGCCTGATGTAGCAGCGCCAGCATCTCGCTCTGCGCCTGGCGTCCGTCGCGCGCGGCGAGCTGGCCGGTCTTCTTGAGTGAGGCCAGGTGTGCGGCCAGCTTATCGGCCAGCTCTGGCGCCCCTTCACCCGTCATGCCCACCGTCTTGATGATCGGCGTCTTCCAGGCGTGCTCCTTGCGATGCTCGTCCAGGCTGAGCAGCATGCGCAGCTCGGCGGCGGCCTGGTCGGCGCCTGGGCGGTCGGCCTTGTTGACTACGAAAATGTCGGCGATCTCCAGAATGCCTGCCTTGATGGCCTGGATATCGTCACCCATCCCTGGCACGACCACCACCACTACCGTCTGCGCCGCCCGCACGATCTCCACCTCGGCCTGCCCCGCGCCGACCGTCTCGATGATGATGGTGTCGAATCCAGCGGCGTCCAGCGCGCGGGTGGCGTCGCGCGTGGCGGCGGCCAGCCCGCCCACCGAGCCTCGGCTGGCCATGCTGCGGATGAACACCTTGGGGTCGCCCGCCAGCTCCTGCATGCGGATGCGGTCGCCGAGGATGGCGCCGCCGGTGAAGGGGCTGCTGGGATCCACCGCGATCACGCCGACGCGCTGGTCGCGTCGCCGCAATTCACGCGCGAGCTGCGTCACCAGCGTGCTCTTGCCCGCGCCCGGTGAGCCGGTGAAGCCGACGATGTGCGCATTGCCGCCGTGCGCGTGCAGCCGCGCCAGCATCTGCCGCGCTTCGGGCGCGCGATTCTCGATCAGCGTCACGATGCGCGCCAGCGCGCGGCGGTCGCCCGCCAGCAGCCGCTCCACCAGATCGCTCTGGGGCGTCGCGGGCGCCGCAGGGTCGGGGCGTGTCGTCATGCCGGCTGATCGCTTCCCTCGGCGGCGCTGGGGCCGTCGGCGCGCAGCGGGGGCAACGCTTGGCTCATGCGCTGGGGATCGACGTGTGCTTTCACATACTCGATGATGGCGGAGAGCGGCGTGCCGGGGCCGAAGTTGCCCTTGACGCCCATCGCCTCGATGGCCGGGATATCCTCATCCGGCAGGATGCCGCCCGCCATCACCAGCACATCGTCCACGCCATTCTCGCGCAGCAGCTCCATCACCTTCGGGAAGATCGCCATGTGCGCGCCCGAGAGGATGCTCATCAGGATGGCGTCCACGTCCTCCTGGATGGCGGCCTCGACGATCATCTGCGGCGTCTGGCGGATGCCGGTGTAGATGACCTCCATGCCGCCGTCACGCAGCGCCCGCGCGATCACCTTCGCCCCCCGGTCGTGGCCATCCAGCCCTGGTTTGGCCACCAGCACCCGAATCCTGCGTTCGTCAGCCATAGCTATCTCGCAGAGCCTCGCACCGCGAAGCTCTGTTCCCCCTTTCGTGGCTCGTTCGGCGTCGTCGCGTGGCTGGCCGCCGCTCCATCGCAGCGCGCACAGCCGCCAGCCTCGATTCTACACGCTGCCCGCAGGCCCCGGCAAGCGCCCTCACCCCAGCCTTCTCCCAGAGAGAGGGAGCCGGAGAGTTCCAGCCCGCCGCGCGCCGCCGTAACTCCCCTCTTCCGCCTTGGCGAGGGAGGGGCTGGGGGTGGGGCCTGCGCTCTGCTGCGCCTACCCTGCGACGGTGAAGTTGTTGTAGACCACTGAGAGGTCGCCAGAGGGATTGATGACGGCCAGCTCGCCCGCCGCGATGGTGGCGTCGTCGGCCTGCCCTACCTGCGCGCCGTTGATGTAGAAGGTGAAGTGGCTGCCCGCTGCCCGCACGGTCAGCGTGTTGGTCGCGTTCAGCCCGGCGTTGATGTGCGTATCGGTGGTCGCCGCCACGATGGGCTGCCCATTGCCATCGCGCACCAGCGCAAACGTCCACTGCTGGCTGCCGTTGACGCCGTAGAAGTAGTAGAGATTGTTGCCCGCGCCGCGCAGCAGCAGCCCATAGAAGAGATTGGAGGCGCCGCTGACCTGGCGGGCCTGCGTCGAGACACTGCCATCGCCGAAGCGGCCACTCGGCGCATAGGCGATCCACGCGCCCGTCAGCTCGTAGCCACCGTTGGCGAAGAAGCTGTGGGCGGAGTTCGGCCAACTGCGCGTGGCGCTGGTCAGCGGCGCCTGATAGGTGATGTTCTCGATGGGCGTCGGGCTGGCGGTGGGCGCGGGCCGCGCCGTCGCTGTCGGCGTGATGTGCGCTTTAGCGGGCGCGCTCTGCGGACGCGAGATCAGCACGATGACCAGCGCCGTCACCAGCAGCACCGCGACCAGCGCGCCGCCATTGCGCGCGCCCTCAGGCAGCGCTTGCAGGCGCGCGATCAGCCCACCATCGCGTGCATCGCCCACGCGCGCTGGCGCCTGTGCAGCGGCGGCAGGCGTCCAGGGCTTTGGCGTGGGCAGCGCCCGCTCGCGGGCATCGAGGTCGGCGCGAGCAGACGGATCCGCCTGCGCTGGCGCGTCTGGCGTCGCTGGCGTCGGTGTCGCGAGGATGGTAGAGTCGCCCTCGATCGCCAGCGATGTGCTGACAGCGGCGGCGGTCGCCGCACCCAGCCCGTCTGGCTCGACGCCTGCCAGCGTCTCCGGCGGCTCAGCGGGCGTCGCAGCGACGGTCAGCGCGTTGGCCTGCGAGATCGTCGGCCCGCTCGCCGCCATCGGCTCGACGGCTGGCTCGACGGCTGGCTCGACCACTGGCTCAGCGACGGCTTCGGCGGCGGACGCTGGCTCTGCGCTGCCCGCTGGCACGGGAACCAGCGCGGGCGTGGGCGCCACCGACTCCGGAGTGGACGACGGAGTGGAGGCCTCGCTCGAACCCTGACCTGACCGTTGGCCTGACATTTGACCAGATGACGGGGTAGCCAGCCCGGTCGAGGCGATGGTGGAGACGATCGTGCGCAGCTCGGTGTCGCCCAGCGCGCCATCGAGCGCGTCGGCCAGCTCTGTGCCGGTGGTGTAGCGATCTTCGGGGCGCTTGGCCAGGCAGCGCATGATGACCTCCTCCAGCGCGGGAGGCAGATCGGGGAAGACCTCGCTGGGCGGGACGGGCGGCGTCGAGATGTGCTTGAAGACGGCCTCGCTGAGCGTCTTGACGCGGAAAGGCGGCGCGCCCGTCGCCACCTCATAGAGCACCACGCCTAGCGAATAGAGGTCGCTGCGGCCATCCAGCGCGCCGCCCTGGCACTGCTCCGGCGACATGTAGGTTGGCGTCCCCATCACCACGCCCGTCTGGGTCAGTTCGCCGCTGTCGTCCATCAGCCGCGCCAGGCCAAAGTCGCTGATCTTCAGCAGATACGGCTCGGCTCCGGCGGCGCGCGGCGGCGTTTCGAGCCGCTGCAGCAGCAGGTTATCGGGCTTTATGTCGCGGTGCGCCATGCCGCGCGCATGCGCATAGGCCAGCCCCTCAGCCGCCTGGCGCACCAGATCAACCCCCAACCCCAGCGACCACCCCTCGCCCTTGGCGCGCTGGCGCAGCAGCGACCGCAGCGAGCCATCGGGAACCAGCTCCATCACCAGATACGAGAGGCTATCCTGCTCGCCAAAGTCGAAGACCTCGACGATATTGGGATGCGAGAGCGCAGCGGCGGCCCGCGCCTCGCGCAGAAAGCGCGCCTGGAAGGTGGGATCCTGCGAGAGCATGGCGTGCAGCACCTTGAGCGCCGCCGGACGGTTGAGTCGCAGATGCACCGCGCGGTAGACATCGCCCATGCCGCCGCTGCCCAGCCGCGATTCGATACGATAATTGCCCAGAGTCTGGCCAATCAGGTCGGCCATACGGCGCCCTCCACCCAGCGCCGACCCACCGGCGCGTCACGGGGTCACATCACAACCACAAGCCACAACGCTGAGGACATCAAAGACAGAGTGAGGAGTTGGCCAGCGCAGGCGCGGCAGCCACTATACGCGATTGTACCCGCTTGCCCGTTATCGCAGCAAGCGCCAATTCGCGCAGCGAGTCGGGCGCCGCCACGCCCGCTGCGACTATACTGCGATGCGAACGCCACTGTGGGCGCGACGGTGCGCGGCGACGCGCGAAAGGACGAGAGGGGTCGGGCTATGACGCAACTCAACGGCAAGATCGCGATTGTGACGGGCGGCGGCTCCGGGCTGGGCCGCGCGATGGCGCTGCGCTTTGCCCGCGACGGCGCGCGGGTGATCGCGGCAGACCTCAACGAAGCGGGCGCGCAGGAGACGGCGCGGCTGGCGACCGAGCAGGGGGTCAGCGCCGATCAGGTCGTGGCCCGCGCGCTGGATGTGACCAATGAACAGGCGTGCTCCGCGCTGGTAGACGCCACGCTGGCGGAGCATGGCAAGCTCGACGTGATGGTGGCCAACGCGGGCATCGGCACATTCGGCCCCATCGCCAAGCTCAGCCTCGCCGACTGGCAGCGCGTGCTGGATGTCAACCTCACCGGCGTCTTCCTCTGCGCCAAATACGCCTTCCGCGCCATGCAGGAGGCCGGTGGCGGCGTCATCCTGGCCACCGCCTCCGTCGCCGGGCTGGAGGGCACGCCGAACCTGGGCGCCTACGGCCCCGCCAAGGCCGGGGTCATCCAGCTCGTCAAGACCATCGCGCTGGAGGGTGCGCGCCACAACATCCGCGCCAACGCCCTCTGCCCCGTCTGGACGACGACTCCGCTGGTGGATGCGCTGGTCGCCGACAACCCGGAGCGCGGCATGGAGCGTCTGCGCCGCATGGTGCCGCTGGGCCGCCTCGGCCAGCCCGAGGATGTCGCCAGCGTCGCCGCCTATCTGGCCAGCGACGAGGCCAGCTTCATCAGCGGCATCGCCATGCCGATCGACGGCGGCCACACCGCCTGACGCCAGGCGCGGCGAGAAAGCGAGCCAGAACCCATGAAGATTGCGGGCGCGGTGGCCCTGGTGACGGGCGCCAGCTCAGGCATCGGCGCGGCGACCGCGCGCGAACTGGCGCGGCGTGGGGCGCGGGTCATCCTTGCCGCGCGTCGCGTCGATCTGCTGCGCGAGCAGGTCGCGGCCATCACGGCGGCGGGCGGGCGGGCCAGCGTTATCGAGGCCGACATCTCCGATCTCGCCAGCCTCCCGCGTGTCGCCAGCGAGGCCGAGGCCATCTATGGTCAGATCGACATCCTCGTCAACAACGCCGGCATCCACATTCGCGGCAAGCCAGGCCAGCTCGCGCCTGACGACATCGCCCTGATGGTCAATACCAACCTCACCGGCCCCATCACGCTCACGCGCCTGCTGCTGCCGGGGATGCTCCAGCGGCGGCGCGGGGTCATCATCTGTGTCGCCTCCGTCGCGGGCAACATCGCCAATGACTGGCTCTACAGCGGCACGAAGTTTGGCCTGCGCGGCTATGCGCTGGCTCTGCGCCGCCAGCTCCACAGCAGCGGCGTCTCCGTCTCGGTCGTCTCACCCGGCTATATCGACACGCCGCTCACCAGCTATCGCCACAGCCGCATGCCCGGCCCCGCGCTGATCGCCAACGCCATCGCCGCACTGGTGGAGCGCCCGCGCCGCGAGGTGGTGGCCCCCTGGTGGTATCGCATCCCCATCGCGCTGGAGCGCATCGCGCCGTGGCTGGTAGACTTCGGCCTGCGCCGCTAACTGTGGGCATTTTGCCTTGCCTCTGTAGCTCCCCTCTCGCGCAAAGCGGGGGAGGGGCTGAGGGTGTGGGCCGCTCCAGAATTGACGCCACTTCGCCCACGACCTATACTTCAAACGCATGCGATGCAGACCATCACGACGGGCGATGGCGTCGTGTGTTTTCTTACTTCGGCAGAGAGGGGCGAGGTATGAGCAACAAAATGCGCTGCGCTCGTTGTGGCAAGACATTCAAGCCCGCCAGATCGAATCAGACCCTGTGCGATCAGTGCGAAAAGCAGGAGCGCGCGGCCCGCGCCCTGGCCCGCAGCAGTGGTGGCGCGACCGCTTCCCACACATCCACCGCCAACGCGCAACCCGTCCGCATCGTCGGCCCGGCCGCCAACCTGCTCGATCCCCATGCCGTCGCCACGACGAACGCGTCCCCGCCCGATACGGGCCTCTACGGCTCCGCTGCCATCCGCGAGGAGCAGCGCCGCGCACAGTTGCGCCGCGACGAGCAACGCCGCGCCGAAGAGCGCGCCCGCGATGAGCAGCGCGCCCACGAGCGCGCCCAGCGCCATGTTGAGGCTCACGCTCACGATGGACGCCACGACCACGGCCAGCGTGACCAGCAGCGCCCGCCAAGGCCCCCGCGCGCCGAGCGCCCCACGCCCGCGCCACGCCCGTCCAGGCCGCCGCGTCCGGTCGTCCCGCAGTTCGTCATGACCGATGAGCTGCGCAGCGCGATCGAGGCGCGCTATCTGGAGCTGGCCCAGCCAGTCGAGTTCGACGGCATCCGCACGCGCATCGCCACCGAGCTGAGCGTGCCGAAATCGCATGTCAAGCAGGTTGTGGCCGCGCTACGCTCACGCATGCAGCTCCCGAGTTGGTGGGAACTACAATCCTACTCCGGCGCCGAGACCGACCTGGAGCGCATCCGCATGGCCTACCTGCCTCATCTGCCGGTGCCAGATGTCGGCATCCACAAGACGCTGGCCGACGACTTGCAGCTCGATCCGCGCACCGTCTATCAGGGCATCCGCCGGATTCGCGCCGAGATGCGCCTGCCCCAGTACAACGCGCCCGAGATGCACGGCGATGCGCCTCGCAGCGCCTCAGCGGAATCGCCAGCAGAGGCGGCGCCCACATCCACGGCTGACCAGGCCGCCGCTTCAGAGCCACACGCCGATCAGGCCGAGGGAGCGCAGATGTAGCGCGCTCCTCCGGCGGCCCGCTGCGGGCAAATAGCGTACCCGCGCCCAATGGAGGGCGCTCTGCTCCTGCGCGATGGAGGTATCACCCGCATGACACTTGCTTTGATCGTCCATGGAGGCGCGGGCCTCATCCCCGATGAACGTCGCGCGGCGGCCAGCGCTGGCTGCCGTGCGGCGGTGGAGGCCGGATGGCGCGCGCTGCTGGCAGGCGGCTCCGCGCTCGACGCCGTGCAAACGGCGATCGTGGCGATGGAGGACAATCCCGGCTTCAACGCCGGAACGGGCGCCGTGCTGACCGTGGATGGCCACGCTGAGCTGGACGCCGGGCTGATGGACGGCGAGACGATGCAGGTCGGCGCCGTGGCGGGCGTGCAGCGCATCAAAAACCCCATCCGCCTGGCGCGGGCGGTGCTCGACAGCCGCTGGGTCTTGTTGCAGGGCAGTGGCGCCGAGCAGTTCGCTGTGGAGGCGGGCCTGGCGCTCTGCGATCCGGAGGATCTGGTGACGGCGGCGCAGCGCGAGCGCTGGAAGCGCGGCTATCGCGAGGGCGATGCGGTCAATGTCGGGCCAGCGCTGGGCGGGCTGGATGTCGGCGCGGTGGCGGAGAACGTGCACGCCGACGATACGAAGCATGGCACCGTCGGCGCCGTCGCAGTGGATGCGGCGGGTCGCGTCGCTGCTGGCGCCTCCACTGGCGGCATGGCGGCAAAGCATCCCGGGCGCGTGGGCGACACACCACTGGCGGGCTGCGGCTTCGCGGCGGAGGCTGGGCTGGGCGGCGTCTCCTGCACAGGGCAAGGCGAAGACTTCATCCGCCTGACGCTGGCCCGCCGCGCGCTCGACCTCATCGCCGGTGGCATGCCGGCCCAGCAGGCGGCGGATGAGGCGATTCGGCTGCTGGGCTCGCGCGTGGGCGGCGATGGCGGGCTGATCGTGCTCGACGCCGAGGGTCGCCCCGGCTTCGCGCGCAACACGCCAGCGATGGCCTACGCCTACATGCTCGAAGGAGCCGACGCGCCCATCGCTGGCGTGTGACGCCCCCTCCCCAACCCCTCCCCCGCTGCGGCGGGAGAGGGGCTTTTGCCCTCCCTGCTCTGCGGAAGTGGGGCTGGGAGTGAGGTTCCGTCAAATCTCGTCAAATCTCGTCAAAAAACCACGGTTTACCGTGGGGAAATTCGCGCCAACCCACGGTATACTCCTGATTGTCACGAAGGAACACAACCTTCGCACACGCCAACAGCGCAGGTCGTTGGCGGGCAAGGACGCAAATCTTGGGGCGTCGTCGGGTGGGACAGCCGACGGCGCTCCAATTTTTTGTGCGCGCGGCTTGCTCCTTCTTCTTCGCTCGCTCTCGTTTGACCATGCGCGCTCGCCCACGGTAGCATTCTATGTGCGGCGTTGCAGCGTCGCCAGATGGAGAGCGAGCGCGCATGACCCATATGACCTACGCCGACTTCCTGCTGATCTTCCTGGTCGCCCCGCTCGTCGCCCTGCTGATCGCGCTGGGCGTCAGTGCGCGGCGCCGCCTGCTCGACCGCCGCTTCCTGACGCTGACGGGCGGACTGGCGCTGGTCGCCCTGCTCTATATGGCTCCGTGGGATCACACCGCCGCCGTCTGGGGACTCTGGTCATGGGCGCCGGGCCGCACGTGGGGCCTGCGCTGGTGGGATGTGCCACCAGAGGAATATCTCTTCTGCGCGCTCGAAGCGCTGCTCGCCTGCGCGCTGGTCTATGCCGCGCTGCTCTGGCGCCAGCGTCGCGCGTCCGTAGCGGCCCCGATGTGGACACCGCCGCCTCGCGTCAATGTCGTCGCGCTGCCCCTGGCTGGCCTGCTGATCGTCGGCCCCTTTGGCCTCGCGGCGCGCTGGGCCTATCTGCCCTTCCTGCTGGTGTGGGCGCTGCCGATCATCATCCTGCAATGGGCGCTGGGCGGGCGCTACCTCTGGCGGGCGCGCGGCGTCTGGGCGCCGGTGAGCCTGGCCTTCTGTGCGTGGCTCACATTCGCCGACGCTGTCGCCATCTCCACTGGCGTCTGGCGCTTCGACCCACGCGCGCTGCTCGGCCCCACGCTCGGCTCCGTCCCGCTCGAAGAGATCCTCTTCTACCTGCTGACCTCCCTGATGGTGACGCAGGGCTTCATCGCGCTGTGGGAGGGCTACGCCGACCGCCAGACGCTCGCGCAGCGCGCCCGCCTGCGCCTGGCGTGGCTGCGTGGCGGGTTACCCGATCATGCTCTGCCAGCGCCAGACGCAGTGGAGCCGCGCGATGGACGTTGAGCCTGCGCCTGCCGATGGCGCTACAGACAAGAGCGGGCGTCCTTCGTCCTACCCGCGCGCCTGGCGTTTCGGCTCCGGCGCGTGGGCCTGCCTGCTGGCGCTGGGCGTCGGCTTTGCGCTGGCGGCGCTGGCGCAGGTTCCCTCGCCGCTGGAGCCGCTGAGTGAGGCCATCATGCAGGTGACGCCCGTCAACTTCGCCAATGCCCTGCTGACGTGGCTGGGCGCGCTGGCCAGCCCGCTCGCGCTGATCGGCGCGGTGGCGCTCTGCCTGCCGCT
>DATAED010000043.1:0-5086 GCA_036258195.1 Ktedonobacterales bacterium | reverse complement strand
CGCTCGGCCAGCGCGTGGCTGCGATGGGTGAAATAAAGCTGAAACCACAGCGGGCCACTGGCCGCCTGTGCAATCTCCTCCAGCGAGCGGGTGGACTCCGTGCTGGCGATCATGAGGGCCTGGAGCGCGCTCGCCGCCTGCGCCGTGGCGCACTCGCCCTCGTCGCAGGCCGCGCCGTGGATGGCAGACGGGGCGATGCCGATTGGCAGCGCGACCTCGGCGCCGAGCAGGGTCGCGCTGAGGTTGACGGAGCCGACGGACGCCAGCGCGCGTGGTCGCAGCCGTATGCGCTCGAAGGCGGCGCGGTTCTCGCGCAGCGTCACCTCGTCATCGGCTCCAGCGCTGTAGTAGTCCCACACGGCGGGATGCAGCCGCGCGCGGGCGATGGCCTCGTACTCGGCGATGGTGATGGGGCGCACGGCGGGTTCTTTCTAGCTGCTGGCCTGGCTGCTGGCGTCGGCGCGGTAGGGCCTGAGGCCATCCCACAGCAGCTCGACACACTGGTCGATGTTGAATGGCGGCTGATTGGGCAAGAACAGCGTGAAGATGAAGTGGTAGAACACCGGCCCTCCGATCATCTCCATCACCAGCGGGATGTCGATGTCGGCGCGCAGCTCGCCACGGTCGCGGGCACGCTCGATCATGCCGTACAGGCCCGTGTAGTTCGAGCTCATCGCGCCCATGAAGTAATCTTTGGGCCAGTCGGGTCGGCCCGCCAGCTCGCCCAGCACGCGCAGCGCGACCCGCTGCACCAGCGGATCATCGAGCAGTTCGCGCAGGAAGGCCATGAAGCGCACGATGTCGGAGCGAAGGTTGCCGGTGTCGAACGAGAGGATCGGCGGCTTGACGGTGCGCAGCGCGTCCAGCGCCAGCGCGTCTTTATTGGGCCAGCGGCGATAGATGGTCGTCTTGCCGACGCCCGCCCGCGCGGCGACCCCTTCGATGCTCATGCCCTGGATGCCCTCCTGCGCAATCAGTTCGAGCGCGGCATCCAGGATGGCCTGATCCGCCTGGGCGCTGCGGGGGCGTCCAGGCTTGCGTAGCTCTGTCTCGGTCATGGCTGGCTCCTCTCACGAGTTTCATCCCCTCTCCAGTGTACCGTATCACATTTCGATACGGTTGTGTTGCATATTTGCGCGGCCCGTGCTATGCTTGCCATTGGAAACGATACGGTATCGTATCTAATCAAAAGGGACTGGGAGGATACCAGTATGGCCACGAACACCATTCAGACCTCGACGGGCCGCAAGTATCTCATCGCGCTGGTCGCGGCGCTGGGGTTGATCCCCATCGCGCTGGATGCAACGGTGGTGAACGTCGTGCTCACCCCCATCCGGCAGGCGCTGCATGCTGATGTCAACACAGCGGCGTGGATCATCACCGCCTATTTCCTCGCCAACGCAGCGTTCGTCACGATTGGCGGCTATCTCGGCAATCTCTTTGGGGCCAGGCGCATCTTCATCCTTGGCCTGGTCATCTTTACGCTCGGCTCGGCGCTCTGCTCCCTCTCGACCAGCATGGAGATGCTGATCGGCTTCCGCATCCTACAGGGCATCGGCGGCGGCATCCTGCTGCCTATTGGCCCGGCGCTGGCATTCGATAGCTTCGAGAAGGAGCAGCGCGCCAAGGCCAGCGCGCTGGTGGGCGTGCCGCTGCTGCTGGCGCCGATCTTCGGGCCAATTCTAGGCGGCTACCTCAACGACACCTTCGACTGGCACAGCATCTTCTACATCAATCTGCCGGTGGGCGTGGTGGCGATCATCCTGGCGCTGTGGGCGCTGCCACGCGATCACTTCGGCAGGACGAGCGGCGCGCGCTTCGACATCGCCGGGCTGTCGCTCTCCACGCTGGGCGTCATCGCCATCATCTACGGGTTCAGCCTGGTGACGCGCACCGATCCCAATACGGTGACGGCGGCGAATCCCAATGGCAGCATCTACGGCTGGGGCTACTGGCTGGTGTGGACGCTGGTGGGCGCGGGGGCGGTGCTGCTGGCTATCTTCGCGCTGCTCTCGCTGAGTGTGACACGCGATCCGGCGCTCGATCTGCGCCAGCTCGCGCGCCGCGACTTCCTGGTGGCCTGCATCTTCGCGTGGGCGACGGCGCTCTTCAGCTTCGGCCTGCTCGTGCTGCTGCCCATCTACTTCGAGTCCGTGCTGAAGCCCGGCCTCTCGGCCTACGATACCGGCATCGCGATGGTTCCGTATGGGATCGGCTCGATTGTGGGGACGATCGGCGCCGCCGCGCTCTACCGCGTGCTGGGCCCGCGCTGGGTGGCGATGCTGGGCGCGGCGTTCTCGGCGCTCAGCGCGTGGCTGCTGGCGCAGGTCGTGCATCCGACGGCGACCATCGAGCAGATCGTGGCCGCCACGCAGGCGCATACGGCGGTAACATCGCTGGCGGGCGCGGATGCGCTGCGCTGGGGGCTGTTCCTGAGCGGGCTGAGCGTGACCTTCATCGGCATCCCGATGCAGACGCTGGCGCTCGAAGCGCTGACTGGCAAGGCGCTGGCCAAGGCGTCGTCGCTCTACCTCTCGACCAAGCTGATCTTCTCCTCGGTCGGCGTGGCGATTCTGACGACGCTGCTGCTCAACTTCTCCCAATCGCGGGCGAGCAGCATGGTGGGGCAGCTCCAGGCGCAGAGCCAGGGCGTGGCGCCGTCGAGTGATCCGGCGGTGATCGCGGCGCTGCATGCGCTGCTGGCGCAAGTCGGGTCGCAGGCGGGCGCCTACGCCATCCAGAACATCTTCTGGCTGATCTTCTGGGGCTCGCTGATCCTGGTGGCGCTGGCGTTCGTCCTACCGGGTCGCCGCCACGTCGCCTCGAGCGCGCCCGCCGGCGCGGCAGCGGCGGAGACGCCCGCGCAGGCGGTCGAGGCGTAGAGGCCCCTCCCCAACCCCTCCCCCGCTGCGGTGGGAGAGGGCTTTGCGATTCCGCTGCGGCAGGGGAAGGGCTACCGCCGCAGCAGGGCGCGGGCGGCGGCGACATCGGCGCGGGCGCGCGGGTCGGCTTCCATGCGCTGGGCGACGGAGGAGCAGCCGTGCATGATGGTGGTGTGGTCGCGGCCACCGAGTCGGTCGCCGATCTGGAAGAGCGAGGCGCTGGTCTCCTCGCGCAGCAGATACATCGCCACCTGCCGCGCCCAGGCCGTCTGCCGCTCGCGCGATTTGCCCAGCAGCGCCTCGGTAGAGACGCCGAAGCGCTCGCGTACCGCCGCCAGCACCATCTGCGCATCCACCGGGCGGCTGGCGCGCTGCTCCTCGCGTGCGGGGCCGAGCGCGCGGGTGACCGTCTCCGTGTCGAGCGGCTGGCCGAGCGTCTGGGCATAGGCCAGCACGCGGGTCAGCTCGCCCTCCAGCTCGCGGACGCTCTCGCAGGTGGGGTGCGCCAGCCGGATCAGCGATTCCTCCGGCACGCGGGCGCCCAACGCCTGAGCCTTGGCGCGCAGGATGTCGAGGCGAGACTCGTAGTCGGGCGGCTGGATGTCGGCCAGCAGCCCCCACTCGAAGCGCGAGCGCAGACGGTCGTGGAGCTGGCGCATGGCGCGCGGCGGGCGGTCGCTGGTCAGCACGATCTGCTTATCGGCCTCGTGCAGCCAGTTGAAGGTGTGGAAGAACTCCTCTTCCGTTGACTCGCGCCCAGCGATGAACTGCGCGTCATCCATCAGCAGCGCATCCACGGAGCGGTAGCGGTCGCGGAACTGCTGCGTCGTGCGACGGCGAATCGCCTCCACGATCTCGTTCGTGAAGCGCTCGGCGGTCACGTAGACCACGCGCAGGCCCTGCTCCATCAGACGCTGGCCAATGGCGTGCAGCAGGTGCGTCTTGCCCAGCCCGACGCCGCCGTAGATCAGCAGCGGATTGTAGCGCTGGCCTGCCGCGCTAACGACTTCCTGCGCGGCGGCGTAGGCGAAGCGGTTGTTCACGCCCACCATGAACGTGTCGAAGGTGAAGCGCGGGTTGGGCGCTGCGCCATCCAATGACCACGGCGGCGAGCCGCGCAGTGGGCCGGAGCGCGAGGCGAACGCAGGTGTGGGCCGCGAGGCGGGCGAGGACGTGAAGGCGCGCTCGCTCATCGCGGCGGTCATGCCGGGCAGCGGTGGCTGCGCGCGCATGGCGCCGGGCGCGGGGGTTGGCCCGCCTGGCCGCCCGATGGGCCGTGCGCGGGCAGGCGTAGCGAGCGCGGCGCTGCGGGCGGCCTGGGGGCGTGGGCGCGCGTCACGCGGGCGGCTGGCGCGCTGAGGCGCTGGCTCGGCGCCACGCTCTGGCGCTGCGGCGGAGGGCGGCTGCGGGCCGACGGCGGCGGATAGCACAGCCAGCGGGACGAAGCGCACCTCGGCGGGCGCGCCCAGCGTCTGGCTGACGGCGGCGCGCGCCACATCGGCAAAGCGCTGGGTCAGATGCTCGGCGGCGAAGGTGTTGGAGACGCCGACGGTGAGCGTGCGCTGCGACAGCTCAAAGCCGACCGCGCCGCGAAACCAGGTTGTGTACGCCCCGCGTGACACGCGCTGCTGGATGCGCTCCAGCGCGTTCTGCCACACCTGACGGGCATCCATGTCGTCGCCTCCGCTGACACGCCAAACACGCATGCTGCGCTGCATTTCTGAGCGCACATGGGTGAAGAAAACAAGCGTCTGGTTTCCCTGAGCGTGGGGAGAAGGTTCAAGTACTCAGTGTAGCACCATCCAGGCGGTCTGTACACCGGGGTGATACGCTCAGGTATTGTGCACAGACGCGCAGCCAGCCGCGCGCGTCACATGCTGGGCGTTTGTGTAGGACGACCTCACTCCCCAACCCCCTCTCCCACAGGAGAGGGGAGCCGGAACCAGGCGCGACCTCACCCTCTGTCACGTCTCCCACAGGGCGATGGGGAGCCGGAAAGCCTGCCAAGTGAACACTGCTTGCTCTCTGCGGTTCGCCTGGCCTGGGTTCCCCCTCCCTCGGAGGGGAGGGGGACAGGGGGAGAGGTTCCGCCTGCTACACGGCCACTATCCCTGGCACTGGAACGCGGGCTGAACCACTCCCTGGCTCCACTTCGGCGGCTGCGCAGTACTGAAGAGCGTCGGCGAGACTGTGCTTGCGCTCGG
>DATAED010000042.1:0-3760 GCA_036258195.1 Ktedonobacterales bacterium | reverse complement strand
AGCGCCTCGCTGAACCACATCTTGACCTGCGAGGGCGGCGCGCTGAGGATGGCGTTGGCGGCAGGAATGGTGCGGATGGGCAGCGCATGCGCAGGGAGGGCAGGTCGCTGGAGCGTGCTGGTCTGCGCGCTCCCCGCGCCGTGGGCCAGCGCCACCGGCGCGCCGCCCGCCTGCAGCGCGAACAGCACAGCCAGCCCCAGCGCCACCAGCAGCGCGTACAGCGGCGCGCGACGCCCTCGATGGTTTTTGCGGCCCGCAAGCTCTTGCTGCTGCGGCGCCTGGATCATCTGGCCACTGCGTGTGTCGCGTGTTCGCATGCTGGCTCCGGCGGTAGGAGCGCCTGAGCGTTCCGATACGTTCCAGTTCGTTCAGTCGCTGCTCGTTAGTAGGCTTAGTAGGTGGCGGTGAAGGTGAAGGTGGTCGTGACGGGCTGCGTCGCGCCAGCGGGCGTGATCGTCACGTTCACCAGCCAATCCCCCTTCATAGAGAGTACACCATTGGCGCGATACGCGCCGGTGGTCACAGGCGCCAGCGGCTGCAGGTCCACATGCAGCAGCTGCATCGTCATGCTCGGCATCGAGAGGTCGAGCGCCACCTGCGCGTTGGGAATCGCCTCGCCATTGCTGGTCTGCAGCAGGATAGTGAAGTCATACGCGCCATATTGCCCCGGCGCGGCGGTCAGCGTCACCTGCATCCCGCTGACGGCGTTCGACTTTGTCACGGCGTTGGTGGTCTGCGCGCCCTGCTGGCCGCTAAACGCGCTGGAGCCCTTGCTCAGCAGCAGCCGCACATCGCCGCTGAGCGTGTGCGGATCGAAGCCTTCATCCAGAAAGATCTGCTCGTGCGTCTGGCTATCCAGCAGATAGACGCCCGTGGTGTGGATGACGATGCCATCGGACTGCTCGACGCTCTGCATGTGGAAGGCGTCCCACAGCGGCTGGAGCTGCGCCTCTGATCCCATCAGATAGGTCAGATGCACCTTCATCTGCTGGTTGCTGATAAAAGCGTCCACTGTCTGCTGCGTGTCGTGCCAGGGATCGATGCTCAGCGCGACCCAGTTGACCTGGCTGGCCGACGCGCCGAGATCCTGCGCGGTGAAGTTGAGGTACTGCGCCATCAGCGAGCAATCGGTGTGCGGGCAGACGGAATCGAAGAAGGTGAAGACGGTGGGTCGACCCTTGAGACTATCCAGCGTGACGGTCGCGCCGGTCTGGTCGGTCAGCGTGAAGGTTGGCGCGGTGGCTCCGCCCAGCAGCAGTCCCTGGTTGTTGCTGGAGGCGCTGGGCGCGTTCGCCGACCCCTGTGCGCCGCTCGCGCCTTTCGGCTGCTGAAGGCGCCCAGCCAGCGCCGTGACGCCCGCGATGACGCCGACCAGCACGACGATGATGACCGCCGTGGAGATGATGGATTGCCTGAATGGCGCCGGTGGTTTAGCGTCGGCGGGCGGCGTGGATGGCTCGGGCCGCGTCGGTGGTGTTGGCTTCTCGATCATCTGCGCGTCTGCGCTCCCTTCCGCCTGTGCTGCTATCCCCGGTGAGACCCAGCAGGCGCCCCGGCGCGTGACCGCGTCCAGGCCATGCCGCCCGCCGCGCCCACGATCAGCCCTGCCAGCGCCAGCACGACGACCAGCCAGATCGGCGCGCCAGATGAGGCGGGCGGTGTGGCGTGCGCAGTCGTGGTCGTGGTGGTCGCCGGAGCCAGCTCAGAGGAGCCGCTGACGTTGACGAAGAAGTTGAAGGCGCCCACGTCGGGGTCGCCATCGGTGGCGGAGGTAGTATGCCACACGACCAGATAGACCTCGGAGCCGTCGCCAGTCATCGGCGCGCGCATGGTCGTCAGGTCGTTGGGATCGACCTGCGCAGGCTGGCTGACGACCTGCCCTTTGGCGTCGTAGACGGTGATGGCGCTGCCCGCCGGGTCCACTGGCTCGGCGAAATGCGCCGTGACCTCACTCGGCGCCGTCTTCACGACGGCGTTGGCGGCGGGCGTGGAGCTGAGGTAGCGAGCGTGCAGCGCGCGGCTGGCCGTGTGCGGCGCGGCCAGGGCGGGCGCGGAGGCCAGCGTCGTCAGCAGCGCCAGCGCCGCGACGCCAATCGCGAGCGCACTCCAGCGCAGTCTCAGGGGTGAGCGGGACATCAGGGACATGGCTATATCGCCTCTTGTGCTGGGGTCTGAATGACATATGAGCGATTCGCAGCGCGCCATGCAGGTCTCGCAGAGGACAACGCTGCCAATTGCTCGCTGGATGGCTCTCTCTCTACCATAGCGTACCGCATGCAGAAACGTCTATCCGGTATTTGCCCCATGCCCGCCGCGCAACCTGAGGATTCGCTGAGTGACGCTGCTCGTGAGGGCAATTGTGTGCGATTGGAGACGCGCATGCCGTACTATTTGCCGATGGCGCTGGCCCTGGATGGTAGAATATCCGAAACTGGCGCAATTGCGACCAGACGACGACGGAAGATGTCATCGGGCGACAGCGAACGGGCGCCGAGCCGTCTGAACGGATCCAGCAAGAGGAGCGAGCAGTCCCTATGGCGAAATCGAAGCGCCAGCGCCGCGCTCAACCAGCGGCCTCTCCCACCAGCGCGGCCAGTGGAGGCGCCGCCAGCGCCACTGCGACGAGGCCGTCGACGAACGGCGCCACGGCAAAATCGGCATCCGGTAGCGGCGCATCTCGCGCTGCGTCCACTGCGAGCGCATCGCGGCTGAGTGAGATTCGCGCCCGCTCAGGCGTCGCGCCGCGCCCAGCCGCGCGTGGCGGCTCCGCGAACCAGCGCCGCTATGTGCGCCATCTGCCGTGGTGGCGGCGCAATCTGGCCGCGATTGGCACGGTCGTCGCTGTGGCGGTGATCGTCATCGCGTTCATCTTCGTGCAGCAGCGCAACAATACGGTCGCCGCCCTCAGTGTCCTCGATCCAGCGCCGCAGAGCGTGCTGACGAAGCTCAGTGGCGTCTCGCCAGCCACCGCCGCCGCTGTGGGGACGGGTGGCGTGGATATCGGCGTGGAGACGACGCCGCCCAACGTTTCAGTGCTGACCTCCAAGGGACTGCCAGAGGTGGTCTATGTTGGCGCGGAGTACTGCCCGTATTGCGCGGCGGAGCGCTGGGGTACGATCATCGCGCTCGACCGCTTCGGCTCCTTCAAGGGCCTCAAGCTGATGAAGTCGACGTCTGGCGATGTCTTCCCCAATACGTCGACCCTCACGTTCCGCAACGCGACCTACACGAGCAAATACATCGTGTTCACCGCGACGGAGACGCAGGATCGCAGCCAGGCGACGCTGGATACGCCGCCATCCGAGGCGATGGATGCGTTCGCGGCCTATGATACAGCGCCCTACACCAATCAGCAGGGCGGCATCCCGTTCTTCAGCTACGCCAACCAGTATGTGACGACCAGCGGCCCGTTCGTCCCGACGATGCTGCAGGGGCTGTCGTGGCAGCAGATCGCCGACCAGTTGAATGATCCCAACAGCGCCGTCGCCAAGAACATCATTGGCTCGGCCAACGAGCAGACCGCTCTTATCTGCAAGCTGACCAACAACCAGCCCACCAACGTCTGCTCGGCGAAGTACATCCAAACCATCGAGGCTAGCCTGCCCACGCGGTAGCGGCAGACCTCTCCCCCTGTCCCCCTCCCCTCCGAGGGAGGGGGAACCCAGGCCAGACATTGTGGCGCTGAGCGACCAGGCGCGACCTCACCCCCAGCCCCCTCTCCCACAGGGAGAGGGGGCTTTTCATGGTACAGGCGGCGGCG
>DATAED010000041.1:0-4684 GCA_036258195.1 Ktedonobacterales bacterium | reverse complement strand
CCAGGCGAATGGCCAGCCGCGCGAGCTACATGTCGAGCGCGCGCTGGATGTCATCCGCTACACGCCCTCGCCGCTCGAACGGGTCACGCCGCTGCCGCTGCCGCCGGAGCCAGGGCTGACGGCGCGTCGCGTGCTGGTGGCCTGCCGCTACTTTGTGCTGGAGGAGCTGGTGGTCGATGGCACGGCCCCAGAGCCAGCGCAGCCGTCGAGTTGCCGCATCATCACTGTGCTGAGTGGCGCGGTGGACATCATCACGGAGCATCATCCGCTAGCGCATCTGGGAGTCGGCGAGACGGCTGTGCTACCCGCCAACCTGGGCGATTACTCCTTCATCAGCGGCCAGGCGACGCTGCTGCGCTCGTATGTGCCAGAGCCAGATGACGCCGCTCTCGGCCTGTGGCGTCGCGCTCACGATGGTGTGTTCTCCGCAGACTGAGCCAGCCGCTCGGCCAGCGCCTGCGCCCGCTGGTAGTCCTCTGGCGTATCGACATCCAGCAGCGGCGTGTCATCTGCCAGGGCGACCAGGGTGAGGTCGTCGGCTGCCCGCGCGATGATGGCGCGCGCGCCTTCGTCGTCGCCCAGCGCCAGCAATTCGGGGAAAACGCGGCGCGGCAGATAGACCGGATGCCCGCGCCGCTTCCCGTAGCCGCCCATTGCGAGCCGCTCGGGCTGGGCGCGCGCCGCCGTCAGTACGGCCTCGATCACTGCTGATGACATGAAGGGCTGGTCGCCGAGCAGAACCACCGCGCCGACGACGCCCGCTGGCAGGCTGGCGACGGCGAGCGCCAGCGATGTCCCCATCCCCTGCGCGAAGCGTTGATTGACCACCACAGAGTAGCTCGCGCCCGGGAGCGCGGCTGTGATCGCGCCAGCGACCACCTCGGCGGCGCGCCCCAGCGTCACCACCACCGGGCGCGCCGAGCTGGCGCAGGCCGCCGCCACGCTCCAGGCGATCAGCGGCTTGTCGCCCAGGGGCAGCAGCAGCTTATGCTCGCCCATGCGCGACGACGCCCCGGCCCCCAGGATGATCGCCGCGATGGCTGGTTGCATCATGGCATGCCACTCATGCGCCCGCTCCCCGCTGACTGCCGACTGGCCGCGTTCACGCCGCCCTCTGCTGCGGTTCGGATTGTATCATGCGAGATGAGAGCCCAGCGAAGCGCGTTTGGCTGGTGAAAGGACGATGCCCTGTGACCGATGACGCGGCTGTCTCCGACCCGCAGCACGAGCGCCGCTATCAGGCGGCGGCGCGCGCGCTCGACTCGGCGGCGCAGGTCGTCGCGATGGCGCGGCTTGTCGAGCAGGCGCAGTCGCAGAATGCTGTCAGCGGACGCGTTCTGCTGCCTGCCAGATCGACTGGCGCGGTGCGGCGGGTCGGCTTGCTGGCCACCTCGATGAATCCCCTGACCCACGCGCATGTCGCCATGGCAGAATCGGCCCGCCATCACGCGCGACTGGACGCGCTCTATTGGGTGGCCAATCTGGTGACGGTGGACAAGGAGCAGGTGGCGCGCGCCTCGCTGGTCGATCGGCTGCTGGAGGGCCGCGCCTACGCCAGTGCGGTTGGCGATGGGTTGCTGCTCTTCGCGGGTGGGCTGTATGTCGAGCAGGCGCGCGCGGCGCATGCCTTGCTGGCGGGAGTGGAGCAGATTGCGCTGATCGTCGGATTCGACAAGGCCCCCCAGATCTTCGATCCGCACTACTACGAGAACCGCGACGCTGCCCTGGATGAACTCTTCGCCGAGGCCGAGGTGGTCGTCGCGCCGCGCGCTGGCAAATCTGAGGCTGACCTGCGCGCGCTGCTGGAGCAACCGGAAAATCAGCGCTACGCCGAGCGCATCCACTACACGCCACTGCCTGCGCGCTACGCCACAGACTCCTCCACAGAGGCGCGCGAGCTGGCCGCGACCGCGATGGACACCGCCGAGCGGGAGCGCCGATTGCGCGCGCTGCTGACGCCGGAAGGGCTGGCGCTCGCACTCATCACGCGCGCCTATGAGCCGCCACGCGCGGCCACAGCGACCACGCCGGGCGACGCCTACAGCGCGCGTCAGGCGCTGCTCTCCGCGCTGGCCGACATCCCGCCGGAGCAACTCGGCAGCACGCCGCCGCTCAGCCATCTGACAGCGCTAGCCACTGAACTCAGCCCCAAGGGCGCGGCGCTGCGGGCATGGGCGCAGGATCGCAGCACGCATACACTCGACGGGTTGATGGCAGCGCTGGCGGTGTAGTAGCGGTGGTCGGAGCCTACTCGTCGTCGCCCAGTGTGTGGCGCAGCGCGGCCCAGTCGTGCGCTGCCGCCCGCGCGTCCAGCTCGCGGGCGGCGTCGGCGAGGTCGAGGGCCAGCGCCAATCCCTGTTGGAAGCGCGAGCGCGCATCTGGCACGCCGCTGAAGAGCGCGGGCAATGCAGGCACGCCGCGCAGCCGCGCCGAGAACGTGCGTGCGATGCGCCAGTATGGCCCCTGCGCGCCATCGAAGAGATCGGCGGGGCGCACGTCGCTGGCGGCTGGCAGGAAGTGGACGAGCATGGCGTCCAGCAGCAGGTCGTTGAGCGCCGCGCCCCGCTCCGCGCCCGGCTCAGCGTCAAGGGTGGAGTCAGCGGCTCCCTCGCGCAGCCCGCTGCGGATGGTCTGGCCATCCCAGCTCGTGTAGCAGAAGCAGTTGAGCAGCTCGTGGGCAAGCTGCGCAGTGTAATAGGGCGCGTCGAGCGCGGTGGAGGCCAGCAGCGTGCGCGCCACCGCCGATTCCGTGTTACCGCTCGCAGCCCCGTCGGCGTCTGGCGGCGCGTCTTTTTCGGGCAGATAGAGCAGCGAGACGACTGGCTTGCCCTCCGCTCCGCCCGCAGCGGTGGAGAGCGCGCCAACTTCCGCCCGCAGCGCATCCGGGGTGAGCGCGATGATGGCGGGGGTATCGCGTACGTCGCGCCGATACCAGCGCGCCTGGTTCGACCACTGGATGGCGGGGAAGGCGCGCAGCAGGGCGACCGTCAACTCGCCGACGCGCTGGTAGATAGGGGCCAGCTCCGGCGCGCGTGTCCAGGGCCAGCGGCGTCCGAAGGTGGGCCAGAAGCTGGCGGCGCTGGCGGCGGCTCCGTCGGCCTGCGCCTGCGAGATGCGCGCGCTCATGAGCGTGTCAGAGGGCGGACGACGGCGATAGGGTAACGCTCTGGCTTCGGCAGGCGAATCGTCTCGAAGGCGGTGCGCCAGGCCTCGCCGATGATGAGCGCTTCTTCTTCGGTCTTCCAGGTGAGGAGTTCATCGGTATCCACGTCGGTGACGAAGCGCCACTTCTGGAAGAAGTTGTAGGCGAGAGCGTAGCGGCCCGCGCGCCTGCCCTGCGTGAGCCGCGTGACGAGCATACTGTGTTCTCCCGCGATGACGGCGATGCGGCTCATGATGTCTCTCCTCCCCCAGAGCGCCAAGGTCTACGACACACTAGGATACTACGACCAGCGCGTAAGGTAAAGGGGTAAATTTCCTATAGCCGACAACTACGGACAAATAGGGACGTAAGGATAGATCTCGAATAGTTGGACGCTGCAGTTCGGAGCACTTTCCCCAGTCCGTGCAGGCGGACTTTGCGGCCCCCGCAGGGCCCCAGGTGCGGTTTTAACCGCCAGCCTGACTCGACAGCGCACACCTATTTCCCCCTCCTGCCTTGGCAGGAGGGGAGTGGGAAGGACGGCTACTCCCCCAGATAGGCGGCGCGCACCTGATCGCTGGTCAGCAGCTCGCGGCCTGTGCCTGTTACCACCATGCGCCCGTTCTCGATCACATAGCCCCGGTCGGCGCGCTCCAGCGCGATCTGCACATCCTGCTCGACCAGCAGAAAGCTCAACCCTTCCTCGCGGTGGATCGTGTCGACGGCGCCCAGGAGGTCATCCACCACCATCGGCGCCAGACCCAGCGACAGTTCGTCGATCAGCAGCAACTCCGGGCGCGCCATCAGCCCGCGCCCAATTGCGCACATCTGCTGCTCACCGCCTGACATCGAGCCGGCCAGTTGTGTGCGGCGCTCGCGCAGCTTTGGCAGCAGTTGGTAGATGCGATCCAGATCGTCGCGGATGGCTTTCGTCGAGCCCGCCCGCTTTGTGTACGCCCCCAGCTTCAGGTTCTCCTCTACACTCAGCGCCGCGAAGAGGCGGCGGCCCTGCGGCACATGCGAGAGGCCCGCCGCCACGATGCGCTCCGGGCGCTTGTTGGTGATGGACTTGCCATTCAGCGTGACGCTGCCGCTCCATGCAGGGATCAGGCCGGAGAGCGCCGCCAGCAAGGTCGATTTGCCCGCGCCATTGGCGCCGACGATGGCGACCACCTCGTGGCGCAAGACCTCCAGCGAGATATCCCACAGCACCTGCGTATCGCCGTAGCCGGAGTTCAGGCCCGCCGCCGCCAGCAGCGGCCCGCCAGCCGCTCCGACCCCAGGCTGCGCGCCTGGCGTCGCCTCCGAGCCCGTGAGGCTGGTGTCAGATACGCCACTCATGCGAGCCCGCCTTTCCATTCTTCCTCAGCCATCTGGTCGGCGCCCGTCTGCTTCTGTTGCTGCGCGTAGCGCTGGCCCAGATAAGCTTCGATCACGCGCGGGTCGCTCAGCACGTTGTCAGGGAGGTCCTCGGCGATCTTCGCGCCGTGATGGATCACCAGCACGCGATCTGAGACGCCTTTGATGGCGCGCAGGATGTGC
>DATAED010000040.1:0-4578 GCA_036258195.1 Ktedonobacterales bacterium | reverse complement strand
CGCGAGGCCATCGAGCGGCTGCAATCCGCTGGCGTGACGGTCTGGATGCTGACGGGCGACAACCGCCGCACGGCCACCAGCATCGCAGCGCAGGTGGGCATCGCGCCGGAGCACACGCTGGCGGAGGCGCTACCCGGCGAGAAAGCCGAGCAGGTGGCGAAGCTGCGTGGCGACGGGCGCGTGGTCGCCTTCGCGGGCGATGGCGTGAATGACGCCCCCGCGCTGGCGCAGGCCGACATCGGCGTGGCGATGGGTACGGGAACGGATGTGGCCATGGAGGCGGCGGGCGTGACGCTCGTCAAGGGCAACCTGCGCAGCCTCGTCACGGCGCACGCGCTCTCGCGCTCGACGATGAACATCATCCGCCAGAATCTGTTCTGGGCCTTCGCCTACAATAGCGTGCTGATCCCGCTGGCGATTGCCTCGCCCGCGATCCCCTGGCTGCGCGAGACGGCGCCGATCTTCGCGGCGGCGGCCATGGCGCTCTCATCGGTGACGGTGGTCAGCAATTCGCTGCGGCTGCGGCGCTTCGGCGCGCGGCAAGCGTAATCAACGAGCGACAGACGCGCGCCTCACGGTGGGGCGCGCGCCAGAGGAAAGTGAGCGGATCACGATGGCAATGGTCGAGACAACTCTCTCGGTTCCCGATATCAGTTGCGAGCACTGCGTCAAGACGATCAATGGCGCGCTGGGCGCGGCGGAGGGCGTCACGCAGGTCAGCACAGACATTCCCAGCAAGACGGTGCGCCTGAGCTATGACGCATCGCAGATCGACATGGCCAAGATCGAGGAGATCCTCGACGACGCGGGCTATACGGTCGCGAAATAGCGCCGAGAGCAACGAGACTAGCGGGCGGTGGGAGCAATCCTGCCGCCCGCTCGTCGTCTCACTCCAGGCCGACGACCTCTGGAGCAGGCTCGACATCGCCATGCGTGGGCGGATCAGGCAGCAGCGACGCCGCGACCAGCAGCGTGAGCGCGGCAGCCATGACCGGGAGGAAGGCCAGCCAGGGCAGATGGAACCAGTCCCACAGCACGCCGCCGAGGTAGGGGCCAACGAAGGTCGCGGTGTAGCTGACACCGAGGCTGGCCCCGCTGAGCCGCGCGACCCGCGCGCCCGTGGCGAAGATGGCAGGCAGCGCGATGGAGAGCGTGAAGATGCCCGCCGACGCCCCGCCGATCAGCGCGCCCCACAGCGGCTCCAGTGTAGGCGGGGTGAGCAGCCACCCGCTGATAGAGATGAGCGCGACACTGCCCGCCAGCAGGAACGGCCAGCGCTTGCCCGCCACGCGTTGCGCCACCAGCGTCAGCCCGATGCAGACGGGCAACTGTGCGGCGTTGAGGGCGAAGAGCGCGAGCGGTGTCATGCCATCGGCGCGCAAGGCCTGATTGTACGGCGCGACCCAGCCATTCATGCCGAAGTAGACGACGCTGCCGCCGCCCATCACCGCGCCGATCAGCCACGGGCTGACGCTGCCCTCCCGTCGCGCGCTCTTCTGCGGCGCATCAGGCGTCGCAGTCGGATGGGCGCTGACTGGATGCGGCGGGATGCGCGGCGCGGGCGGGGCCAGCCACAGCCATAGCAGCAGCGCCACTGTCAGCGGGAGCGCCCACATCAGCAGCGCGGCGGGCCAGGCGTTCGGGCCGAACCAGGCGCGCATCAGCGGCGCCGTCACCGAGGCGGCGATGGTTTCGCCCAGCGTCAGGCCATCGGTGAAGATGGCGGAGACGAAGCCGATGCGCTCGGGGAACCACTGACGCGCCAGTGTGGGGATGGCCGTCTGCGCCATCGCGATGCCCGCCGCGAGCGCCGCCGTGCAGACGTAGATGCCCACGGTGGTCGGCCACAGCCCACGTGCGACCGTTCCCAGCGTCACGAGCGCCAGCCCGCCCGCCACGCTGCTCCGCCCGCCGATGCGCGCGGCGAGGCGTCCGGCTGGCCACGCGCCCAGCCCCATCATCAGCGAGGGCAGCGAGGTCAGCAACCCTGTCTGGCTGTAGTCCAGGTGGAGATTGGTGCGGATGATCGCCAGCACTGGCGGCACGGCCAGGATGGGGGCTCGCAGGTTGATCCCGACGTAGAGAATGAGCGCGAACGCGCCAACCGCCGCCACCGCCGAAGTCGCCCGCCAACTGACCGCTTTGCCCTGCGCCACTGCGTTCTCCCGATCCCGCTCGAACAGCTCGCGGCGCTTCGTAGTCTCAGGCCATCACATCGACATCGCACGTCCGCGTTTCACCTCCATCATACGACGACCAGCCGCCGCGCTGCCGTGCGCTGTGACCGCCTGATAGACAGCGCCGCACACTGGGTGTATGCTGTGGCGGATGGCGGCGCGCGACCCGGCAGCGTGCGAGTCGGGAGCGCGCGGTAGGAGGATGTGAAGTGGAGCAACCAGCGTCGGGCCAGGGAACCACCGACTGGACGAACCCTGAGGCCTTGAAAATCGCCTTCGACGAGTACAAGTTCCTCTCCGAGAGCACCGATGACATTACCGACCGCAGGCAGACGGTCAACACGCTCTTCGTCTCGATCAACGCCCTCTTTCTGACTGGCGTGGGCTACCTGCTGTTCCAGTTCTTCCAGAGCACCCGCGACGCATTGCCTTTCCTCGTCGCGTTCTTCATCATCGCCATCATTACCTCACTGATCAACTCGGCGTGGCTGAGCCTGAGTGAGTCGAATCGCAAGCTGGTGGATCTGCGCATCCGCTATCTGAAACAGCTCGAAAAACATCTGCGACAGGGCGGCCTCTTCCCGGTCGTGGAGACCCCGCTGAAGAAAGACGAGACGCGCGCCCCAGATGTGCATGTGGAGCAGACACGCGGCACGTATACACTCGAAGACGTGCTCTACAATCCCAACGCACAGAAGGAGCAGTTCGGCTTCTCACGCGCCGAGCAGCGCATCGGGAAGACGTTCACCTGGGCCTATCGGCTGGCGTTTGTCCTCGCCGTCTGCGCCTACGTCTATGCCGTCGTCCTGCCGGAGCTTGGCGTGACCAACCTGCCGCATTTGTAGCCGCCGCTCACCGTGCGTGCTGCTTCGGGAGGAAGTCGCCACCAATGGATGACGCTGCCCTGCTCCAGACATTGCGCGTTCGATTTAATGAATTGATGGCGGTGACGATGAGCCGCTGTATCGCTGAGATCCACTATCATCCCGCCTATGTGTTGCGATACATGGCAGACCATGATGGGGTGGACACAGCGGAGTGGCTCGTCAGTAAGCCAGACGAAACCACGGGCTTTACGCGATTGTGGGAAGAGGGGCGGCTCGATCTGTCAGCCGAAGCGCTCATTCTGCGCCCAGAGTTCGCCCCGCTGTTCTCGACCGATCTGCGCCGCACCGCGTCTGACACCCTCACAGCGTATCAGTGGAAAGAACTCGCTAAGATCAAGCGGCCATAGCGCCGTCTGCGCGAGTGCAGCCTACCCCCTGCGCTCTCGCCACCGAAAGCTACGGCAGGCGTTCCGGCGACTCACGCCGCGCGCCTGAGCCGCAGACGGCGCGCGGCCATCACGCATGGCCGCGCATGACGGCCACTGATTCGGGCGGCAAACGCACGGCGCGCTCGCCCTCCAGCGCCACATCGGGGTGCGAGGCCAGCACGATCTCGCGGGCGCCATCTGGCAGCGGCACGGATTGCGGGTGGTCGGCGAGGTTGCAGGCCAGCGTGATCGGCCCGCGTGCGAGGGCCAGCCAGCGCTCAGCCTCGTCGCAGCGCGCATCCGCCTCATCTAGCCCACCCGTCGCCAGCGCGGGCGTCTCGCGACGCAGGCGTAGCAGCGCGCGATACCAGGCAAAGAGGCTGGCGTGCGGCTCGCGCTCCAGCTCGCGCCAGTCCAGCTTCGACCGCGCGAAGGTTTCGGGCGACTGCGGGTCGGGGATGCGGTCAGGATCCCAGCCAAAGGCGGAGAACTCGCGACGACGGCCCTCGCGCACGGCCTGCCCCAAATCGGCGTCCTGGTGATCGGTAAAGTAGAGGAATGGCGCGCTGGCGCCCCACTCCTCGCCCTGGAAGAGCAGCGGGATGAACGGCGCGAGGCAGACCAACGCCGCCGCGATGCGCAGCCGCCCCGGCGAGAGCAGCGCCGCCGTGCGCTCGCCCAGCGCGCGGTTGCCGATGTGGTCGTGGTTCTGGCTGAAGACGACGAAGCGGCTGGCCGGAAGCCCGCTGGTCGGCCTGCCGTGGCGTCGCTGCCGCACGACTGAGTAGCGCCCCTCGTAGACGTAGGCGTGACGCCAGGCGTGCGCCACGTCGGCCAGCGCGCCGAAATCGGCGTAGTAGCCATCGCGCTCGCCCGTCAGCGCGGCGTGCAGCGCATGGTGGAAGTCGTCGCTCCACTGCGCGGCCAGCCCGAAGCCGCCCGCCTCACGCGAGCGCACGATGCGCGGATCATTCAGGTCACTCTCGGCGATCAGGGCGAAGTGGCGGCCCGTCTGCGCCTCCAGCGCCGCCACCTCGCTGGCCATCTGCTCCAGCAGATGCGTGGCCGAGCGGTCGTAGAGCGCGTGGACGGCGTCGAGCCGCAGCCCGTCGAAATGGTAGTCGCGCAGCCACATCAGCGCGTTGT
>DATAED010000039.1:0-25994 GCA_036258195.1 Ktedonobacterales bacterium | reverse complement strand
TCGTTCACCGCCCAGGCGGAAGCTGCCCGCGCCCGCGCCCATCGCCTTCACCAGGATGCGGTGGCCGCGCCCGAACTGAAAGCGCAACCCCGGCCCTAGCCCCATCTGCTCCGAGCGCACCACGCTGGGCGAGAGCAGCGCCCACACGCCGCGCCGCGACCGTGCGAACTCCTCGCCGCCGCCGCCATCGCCCGAGACCAGCCGCCCGAAGGGATGCGGCAAATAGAGGTAGCGCCCGATCAGATAAGCCAGGACGATGAGCAGGGCATAGAAAATCGTGATGAGCCACGCCTGTAGCTCCTGCGCGAAGGTCGCGCCGACCAGCGTCACCTGCGCGGCGCGGGTGGTGACGCCGAGGTCGCCGTGGCTATCCTGAAAGGCGCCCTGCGTGTCGAGCGTCAGCGTGTAGGCGCCCGCCGTGGTGGCGGGGAAGCTGGCCGTGAAGGCGCCGCCGGAGCCGGGCGCGACGCTCAGCGGGACGCTGCCGTGCGCGCCAGCGTGGCTCACCGCACCCTGCACCGTGGCGTCGCTGTAGGGCTTGCCATCCAGATAAACCTGGCCTTGCACGACCGCGCTGGGCTGGCCGGGACGCCCCTGCAGCGGCCACTTGCCGAGCCACTGGAGCAGCCCCATCGGCGCGCCATAGATCAGCCGCAGGATGGGATCCCACTGCGTCACCTGCGCCGCCACCGCGCCCTGCGCGGGTTGATGCGTCGTCGGCGAGAGCAGCTCTGGCGTGGGGAAGCGCTCGATGCGCACCGAGCGCGAGGCGCTCGCGATAGTATCGCTGATTTCCCGCGCCACGACGGTGATGGTGTAGGCGCCCGCTGGCGCGCCATCTGGCGGCAAGACCTGCGCCCTGTAGACACCCGGCGAGGCGCTGTCATCCAGCGTGAAATCCTGCGTATACTGGCCCGCGCCGCCGCTGTAGGTCAGGATTCCGGTGAGGCTATAGCGCGTGCCAGTGATCGCCACGCCGTTGCTCTGGAGCTGCGCGGCGATGGCCAGCGGCTGTCCCAGCGGCGCCACCTGCTGCCCGCTCGGCGCGACGATGCTCAACCCTAGCGTCGAGACTTTCAGGCTGTCCATCAGAAACTGACCCGAGCCGCTGACATTGAGCTGCCACGCGCCCTGCTGCGGATTGGGGATGCTGAAGATCGCGTAGTGTGGATCGCCCGCGAAGAGTACGCCCGCCGTGGACGATGAGAGCGTCTGGCCATTGGGCGCTGTCAGCGTCACCGTTGCGGCGGGTGAATTTTTGACCGCGACGACGGAGAGCTGGCTGACGAAATCCCCCACCGAGAAGTTGCGCGAGACGGTCGCGCCGCCCAGCGCGGTCGGCGGGATGTCATGGGTGACGATGCGCCCATTACGCTGGGCGAAGATGTCGACGAAGAAGGGCGCTATATTCAGCGCTGAGACGCCCGGCACGACCCCATGACCGTCGTCGTAGTAGCTGCCACCCGTCGCGTCGGCCAGCCCGCTGAGGAAGGAGTGCAGCCCCTGGTCGGCCCCCAGCGCCACGGCGTCGATGGGGAAGCCAGATTGCTTGAACTGCGGCAGCAGGTCATGCTGGATGGCGGCGATCTGGGCGTCCTGTTGGGGGTCAGGCTGCCCGTCTGTCAGTAAGATGACGGAGCCAGAGGGACCACCAGGCTGCGCGGTGGCGGCCTTGAGCAGGCCCAGCGCCTTGCTGAGCGCATCGTAGGTGGGCGTGGCGCCGTTAGGACGGCACTGCTGCGAGCGCTGCGCGATGGTCTGCTTGAGCGCCGCCTGATCCTGGATGGTCTGCATATTGGCAGGCGTCGCCCAGGTCTGCGCCGCGCCAAAGCCGTTTGGCCCGCCGGAGCCGGAGCCGCTAAGGCCCACCGCCCCGATCTCATCGCCCGGCCCGCTCAAATCAATATAGGCGTTGGCAGCCGAGCAGCGCAGACCGTTGGGATCGTTCTGCGCCATCGAGCCAGACATATCCAGAATCAGGATCGTCACATGCCCGGCGCTGCTCGCCTGCGCCCGCACGGGAGCCGCGCCAATGAGTGGCCCCAGCGTCAGCAGCAGCGTAGCGAGCATGAGGCCAGCGAGGAGGGCGCGGGAGCGTGGCAGCCCACGTCCAGCGCGCGGCGGCGAGATCAGCCTGCGCATCGCGGCTCCCTCCTCACCCTCGCGCGACAGCAGATCCGCCGCGAGGCGCCACAGGTATCATGAACACCACAGTCAGATGAAAACACCTAAAAAGGCAAGAGGCAAAGATGTCTGTCTGGCAGTGTACGGCGCCGGAGTGATCGTATACGACTCCCTGGTACCTGTAGTGTCTGCCGCCCGATCTGAACCAGGCTCAAGCTCAGGTACAGCGAATACGAAGCGTAGAACTGGCAGGTTGCAAGCGATGGTACGTCACTGCTGAAATGTGGGCGGCAGACAGCACAACGCCGCCTCCAGCATCGTCGCTGGAGGCGGCGTTGTTCACATGGGTCAACGTCTGCGTGATGGGCGAACCCTGGTTAGCGCGTGGCAGCGCGCTGCGTGCGGCGCCAGCCAGCGCGCGCGGCGTTGGCGGTGCGCTTGCTCTCGGAACGCGCCGTATCCGCCGTTTGCAGCGCCGCATCGCGCGCCACACCCACCGTATGCGTGGCGGCGTTGCGGGCGACCCGGGCGGTACGCGCGGCGGCGTCCCATGACGTGCTCGCGGTATCCCTGGTGCGGCCCCACGTATCGGTGATGCGATCCTGGGCCAGTTGCGACGCGCTCAGAGTCTGGTCGCGCACGAGCTGGCTGGTGGCCAGCGCGCGTTCTAGCGCCTCCTGCGCGGCGGCCACAGCGGATTCCGCCAGAGCCAGCGCCGATGCGCTCAACTCGCGCGCCGACTGGCTGGCCTGGCGGGTCAGCGAGGCGCCTGCTTCGGCGGCGTCGGAGAGGCGCTGGCTGGATGGAGCCTTGCGTGTGGTGAGAGCGGCCTGCGTCTGCGCGGGAATCAGCTTCAGCAGGCTGCGCGCCTGAGCGATCTGCGCATTGCGGGTAGTCGTGAGTCGCGCCTTCCGCGCGCGGCGCGCATTCATGAAGAACCACGCGCCAGCCGCGCCAGCCGCCAGCCCCGCTACTACCACGCCAGCGATCAGGCCAGTGCGGCGCACATTCCAGCTCTCGTCGTCGAGGACTTCCACCTGTGTCTCGGTTACTTCGATGCTGGCCGCGTCTGGCGCTTCGGCGCTGCCGCCAAAGGTCTGCGGCCCTGCCGTGGGATCGGGCACGCCCATGCCCGGCCCCGCCGTGTTGACAGGAATGGCGTCTGCGCCGGGTGTGAAATTGAGTGTCGAGTCCGCGCCATAGCCAACCAGCGGTGGCACGCCAGCGCCCCCGGTCGTCATCGTGTCGCTGTTGGGATCAAGGTACGACATGTCTCTACACCTCTCTACGAGTGAGATATCCTGTGGACTCCACAAACATCCACAGGTGAGTCTGGGCTGCATGCGTGTGACGCAAGTCCTGTACCACCGCTGACCGCTCCCTGGCGGGCGCAGCGCGCGAACGGCGTCTATGGCGTCGCGTGTCCATGCGAACCCCAGCCGACATCATACGCCACGGGCGTCCCTGATGGCGTCTCAATGCCATCAGAATTTTCGCCGTCTTTTTCCTCAGGCGCCGCGAACCGTCAGCTCTGCAGCGACTCCAGCAGGCGCTTGAGTCGGCGTGTGGCCTGCTCCGACTCCGCCTGGATCCGGCGGCGCACGACGAGCGCGTCGAGCAGCGCCAGCGCCAGATTTGGCAGCGGATAGGTGAAATTGCGCGTGAAGTCAGTAGCGCCATCGCGCGACGCCAGGCTATAGCTCACCACGCCGCCCCCGCCGCCCGTGGTGATGACGCCGTCGATGACCCAGCGGCGCGGGGCTTCGCGCTCGCGCACTGTCCAGACGACTTCGCCACGGCGGCCCGCCACCAGAAAGCGCTCCGTCACCTGCTCGCCCACCAGCAGCGCATGATCGGTCGCGCCGCTGACCCCTAGCGACGACGGATGCCAGTCGGGCCAATGGCCCGGCGTGGTCACATAGTCAAAGACGACCTGGATCGGACACTGGATGGTCGCGGACGTGATGATTTGCGTCATGGCGCGCTCCTCCTCCCCCGGCAAGCTCGCCTGCTGGCGACTAAAGTCGCGCCTGAGTGGCCCTAGCGGGCCGCGAAGCTCGGCTCCGCCTGCCGCCTGCGCGGACTGGGAGACGGCTCCGATCCTGAACCCGCGCAGGCGGGTTTCGCGGCGGCCCGCAGGCGCCTCTCAGGCGCGGTTTCAACCGTCAGCCTACAGGCGCCTTACCAAGATGAGTATATCCGCCAGAACGCCTCCACCGCGCCCTTGACAATCAGGCGTCGGGCAGGTACTATCGAGGTGGATATATCCACGGTGATTATAGTTGAAGCGAAAGAAGGCCACCCATGGGGGATCAGCCGGGCGACACGGCGGCGACCCTGACGCCTGCGATGTTCCAGATTCTGCTGGCGCTGGCGGATGGCGAGCGGCACGGCTACAGCATCATGCGCGAGGTCGAGCGCGCCAGCGAGGGCGCCTTTCTGCTGGGGCCAGGCACGCTCTATCGCTCGATCAAGCAGATGCTCGCGCTGGGGCTGATCGAGGAGTCCGACGAGCGCCCCGATCCCGATGATGACGACGAGCGCCGCCGCTACTATCGCATCACGGGCGCGGGGCGACGCGCCGCCAGCCAGGAGGCGCTGCGACTGGCGCGGCTCGTCAGCCAGGCGCGCGACCGCCGCCTGCTGGAGGGCTGGGGCAGCGAGCCGGGGCCAGCCGGGCTGGGAGGCGTCCAATGAGCGCTCTCCGCGCCCAGCCGACCCGACTGGTTGGCGCCTCGGTCATCGTCTATCGCGCGCTGCTGCTGCTCTATCCCGCGCGCTTTCGTCGCGCCTATGGCGAACAGATGCGCCAGGTGTTTCAGGCGAGCTGCCGTCGCGCCCGCCAGGAGGGTGGTCCGGCGGCGCTGGCGCGGCTCTGGCAGCGCACGCTGGGCGACCTGCTGCTGACGGCGCTCGCCGAACGCATCGAACGATTGGAGTTGGCTATGACACAAGCGCCTTCCGCGCTCTATCGCGCGACCGGGCTGGTCAGCCTGGTGGGCATCGTCGCATGGATCATCGGCCCTATCCTGCTTGGCGTAGGGTTAGCGCTCTCTGGCAGCATGCAGTCGTCGGTCAGCGTGATGCTGCTGTTGCTACCGGTGGGCTGGCTGTTCTTCGTGATCGGCTTCATCGGCTTGTATGCGTGGCTCGCCAAGCAGTGCGGCTGGGCTGTCTGGATTCCAGGCGCGCTGGCCATCGCCACGCTCCTCGTGATGATCGTGGCCGCGCTGTACTGGGGCTACAATTCGCAGATCGGCGTCAGCTACGCGGGCGCCACGACGGTGGTCAATCTGTCGCAGGCCTCAGCGGTGAATCAGCTCTGGGACTCCTACGCCTATCAGGCGTCGTATCTGGCGTATCCCGCGCTGGGGCTGGAACTGATCGCCACGGGGCTGCTGGCGCTGCGCTCGCAGGCTCCGCGCGCAGTGGCCCGCACGCTGCTGGTGATGGGCGCGCTGGCCGTGGTGTACTACTTCTTCACCGACATGGGCGCGCCCTCGCTGCTGCGCAACACTGGGACGCCGGGCATGTTGGGGATGGCGGCTGGCGCGCTGGCCTTCTTCGGCGCCTGGCTGATCGGCTGGCTGCGGCTGGGGCGCTGGCTCTGGCAGGCGGGCGCGCTGACGCCATCCATCGGAGTCGTGTCGCCCAGCCTGGCTGCCAGCGAATAAATTCGCGCCTGGGAAGCGACCAGCAGGCCGCCGCGAAACCCGCCTGCGCGGGTTTGGAATCGGAACCCCAGTCCGCGCAGGCGGCAGGCGGAGCCGAGCTTCGCGGCCCTGCAAGAGCCTCCCAGGCGCGGTTTCAACCGCCAGTCCGTTTAGTAGCTGGCGCGGCTGGCCTTCGACTCATCTGGAACGAAGCGCTTGAAGATAGCCTCCAGGATGGAGCCGATGATGCCCATCACGATGCCACCCAGAATCGCCCACCAGAAGCCGTCGATCTTCAGCTCCGAGATGAAGAGCGAGCCGAGGTAGAGCATCAGCGCGTTGAGCACGAGCTGCCACAGCCCCAGACTCAGGATGGTGATGGGCAGCGAGAGCACATTCACCACCGGTCGGATGATGGCGTTGATGACGCCGAAGACGATGCCCAGCAGCAGCAACGTGGTGTAGCTGAATGGCACGATATGAATGCCCGGCAACAGCGCCGCCGTCAGCCCAATTGCCAGTCCGTTGACGATGATCGAGATGATCAAGCGCGTGAGGAATTTCATCATCTCCCCCTCTCGGCGGCTGTGGCGCGGCGCACAGTCGCAACTTCTGTTTCATGCAGGTAGCACGCCGTCTGAACGGCGATCCCCAGGAGATTACGCGCCAGCAGGCGGCTGGGTGGCGCCCCGCGCCTACGCGAAACCTCGCAGACGCACAGGCAGGCGGCCGGCGATGGCGCTAGGCGGCGGGGATGGTGTAGACCTTGACAGGACCTTTGGTGGGGATGATGTAGAAATTCGCGCCTGCGCTCGACCACAGCGCGGCATGCGTGGTCATGGAGTCGCAGGTTTCATCCAGTTGGTAGACGACGCGCCCGCTGGCGATATCCACGATGCTGACATGCGCGCCCGGCGTGGTCTGGTCGCAGACCGCCACGCGCTTGCCCACGGGGGCGAACCAGACGATAGCGCTGGCGCTGGCGCCTGCCTGGGCGACCTGGCTGGCCAGCTTGCTCACGACGCTATCGGGCGGCTGGCTGGCGGAGTGTGAGCTAGCGGCGGCGCCGACGGCGATGGGCTGCGAGAGCGCGCCCCACAGCAGGTAGCGTCCGCCGGGCGACCAGTCGAGCAGAGCCTGCCCGCTCTTGGCGTCGGCGTCTGAGGCGCCGACCCGCACCGTGGCCTTGCCGGCGGCGAAGATGTGCGAGCCGGCTGAGGTCCAGGCGCTCACCACCGGCGATTGCGGGGTGGAGACGCCGACGGGGCCAAGCGCTCCCGCCGGAGCGGCGTTCAGCGCTCCATCCGCGCCCCAGGCCAGCGCGCCCGCATTGAAGGCGCTGCTGGGGTCGGGCCGTGCGACCACGGCCTGCTGGTCGATGTCATAGACCCGCATGGCCGGAGCCGTCGGCACGCCGAGCTGCCACAACACAGCGCCTGAAGAGAGATCCCAGACGGTGATCTGCGAGCCATCCGCCGCCGCCAGCCGCGCGCCATCTGCTGACCAGGCGATGCTGGTGGGCGGGGTCGCGTCGCTCCAGGGAAGCGTCGTCAGCGCCTTACTCTGCGAGACATCCCAGATGACGACCGTATGCTGGCCGTCGCCGCCCGCCACCGCCAGCCGCTTGTCGTCGGCGGAGAGGGCGATGGCGCTCGCGCCACTGGTGATGAGCGGCAGGGCGTTGGTGGAGTGCAAGGCGACGGCTGGCGTTTGAGGGTTATTGAGTCCACCGTCGCCCGCATGCCCATTGTTCAGCAATGAGACCAGGGCAGCCGTCTTGCCATTGACGACCTGATAGACGAGCACCTGCGCGACCAGCAGCATCAGCAGGATCAGGATGATATTACGGGCGCGCCGCCCCAGCAGCGGCTTGCCGCCGCGCACGCCGCGCAGCCTGCGCACCGCGCCTTTGCGCTCGTTGGCGGCGTTGGTCATCCCCTCGCGTTTGCAGCGCTGGCAGGAGCGCACATGGCGCTCAATGGCGGTGTTCATCTCAGGCGAGAGGCGCCCGAAATGGTATTCGACGAAGCTCTCGACGACCTGTTCGTGCGTGAGCCGCGGTATGGGACGCCGCTTGCCGCCGCGTTTCAACACTGTCTCACCCTTCCAGATCAGCGTCGGGAGCGATCACTGCCAGCATGCATCGCGCACCCCGTTCATACGGCGTTAGACTATCAAGAAGCGTGGCTGCTCGTCAACTGGCGCGGGCCAGAGCGCCCATCCAGCGGCGGCGCGGGGGTCAGATGGGGGCGCACGGCGCCGGCGCAATGGTCGTGGCGCGTTGCGGGAGAAACCGACCTACGACTATAATGCGCGACAGCGGGCGCGCTCCCCAGAGTCGCAAGCAAGCGCTTCGCCAGAGGCAGTAGAGATGCGTATGGACGATCAGCAGCCGCTTTCGCTCACCGCAACGCCAGAGCAGTCTGACGCGCCCGGCGCCACTGAGCCTGGCGCCACTGAGCAGCTCGCGACGCCGGAGGAGGCGCCAGACGCCGCTTCTGACACAGCGCCTATGGAGGAGTCGCTAGACGACTCGATAGACGCGCAGGAGCCCGACGCCGCGTCCGACTGGCCAGAGCCTGACGACTGGCCAGACATACCAGACGCCCTAGAGGACGTTCCCGACGCTGCCGACGCTCTCGATGCGGAGGATGCGACGTATGCGCCTGATGTCGCCGACCTCGACGCGCGACAGGATGTCGTCTTTCTGGAGCCTTCGCCTGCGGCGCTACGGCTCGCCGACTCGGCGGTCTATCGCCCCAGCGGGATGGTCGGGCTGGCGCTGATCGTTGGCCCGGCTATCTGCGTCATCATCGCGACGCCGGGGATCGTCGCGACCAGCCACATCCCTCTCTGGCTGCCCGTCGCGCTGCTACTGTGGCTCCCCGTGCTGGCGCTGGTCTGGGCGCTGCTCAAGAGTGTGCGGCTCACGCCAGAGGGGCTGGCCTGCGGGCGCGCGCTGGGGCAGTGGAGCATCCTCGGCTTCGACGAGATCGAGCGCATCGAGCAGCATGGCCTGCGGCTGGTCGTCAGCGGTCGGCGCAATAGCCAGACGCTCAGCTTCACGCCTGCGCTGCTCTCGCGTGGCGGACGCCTGCGTCGCACGCTGCTGCTGCAGCTCCCCCTCCGCACGCTGGTCGGCCCCCTGCGCGCCGAATCGCAGCGCCTGAGCGTGGGGGACGACCTGGCCGCTGGCGATATCAGCGGCGTGCTGACGGTGCGTACGCGCCGCGCCTGGCCAGTGGGCGCGGCGGCGTTGGCGGTGGCGCTGGCGACGCTGGGCGTGGCGCTGCTGATGGCGCTCGGCATGGGGGCAGCGGGGCTGGTGGCGCTGATTGTGGCGCTCGCGCTGGCGCTGCTCTGCGGGCTGCTGGGCCTGTGGAGCGCGCAGGCCATCTTCGTCAGCGAAAAGGGGCTGGTCATCCAGTATGCGCTGCTGCGCCGCGAGAGCGACGTGTACTGGTCGCAGGTGCAGCAGATTGGCTATGCGCCAGGGGAAGTGGCGCTGCTCTATCGCGGCGGCGCACACCGCACGACCTATAGCATCGGCCCCGGCGCGCTCACGCCATCACAGGCGCGGCTGATGCGCCAGTACATCAATCGCTACAGCCAGGCCGAGGTCGCGCCCGCCTGGTCGCGCCAGTCGCGCGGCTGAACGAGCCTCCGCCTCCTTTGCCGCCCCATGCGATCCCCCTGCAATAGGTTCCCCCTCCCTCGGAGGGCGAGTGGCAGCGAAGCCCTGGTTCGGGTTCAGGGTTCCCGAACCAGGGAGGGGGTCAGGGGGAGAGGTCGGCGCTCAGGCCGTCGCCATCGCCGCCGCGCCGTGGCTCTTCTGATGCTCCTGCCGCGACTGGCGCTGGCTGGTGCGGGTGCGGCGCAGGCGCGACGGCAGTATCTGCAATTCCTCACGATATTTGGCGATGGTGCGGCGCGCGATCTCGATACCCTGGCGATGGAGGATGCGCATCAACTGCTCATCGCTGTACGGGCGCTGAGGATTCTCCTCGGTGATGATGTCGCAGAGCGCTTTCTTGGCAGGGAGTGAGGCGTCGAAAAAGTCGTCAAACGAGGCCGTGCGGCCATTGGGCAGCAGCACGAATTTGCCATCGGTCGCGCGGCTGACGGTGGACTCATGCAGGCCGATCTTGCGAGCGACATCGGCACGGGTGAGCGGTTTCAGCGCGCTCTGCCCGACCTCCAGAAAGTCGCGCTGCATCTCGATCAGCGCATCCGAGACGCGCTGCATCGTCTCCCAACGCTGACGCAGCGCCGCGATGAATGTCTGGGCCTGCTCCACATGGCTGCGAATGTGCGTCTTGGCGTCGTCGTCGCACTGGAGCTTGACGAGATTCTTGCGCGCCCAGACATATTCCGGATTGACGCGCAGCACGTAGCGATTGCGCTCCACCACCTCGGCGACAAAGCCATTCGAGGTCGCCCGCATGACGACATCCGGGCGCACCGGAGTGGCCGTGGTCGTCAGCGCGCCAGAGAGCGAATCGAAGCCATGCGCGGGATAGGGATAGAGGTCGTGGCGGATGAACTCCCATTCGCTCTCGACCCGCTTGGGCGTCAGGCCGAGGCGCTTGGCGACCTCACGGAAGCGGCGATAGGCGACATCGCGCAGGTACTCGCGCACCAGCGTCTCGGCCAGCGGATGCGCATCGCCCGCGTCGCGCAGCCGTTCGAGCTGGATCAGCAGACACTCCTCAGCGCCACGCGCGCCGATGCCAGCCGGATCGAGCCGCTGCAAGGCTTGCAGCGCCTGCTCCACGCGCGCCTCGTCGCACCCCAGCGCATCGGTGGCGTCGGCGATGATGCCAGCGGGCAGGAATCCGTGATGATCGAGGCTGCCAACCAGATACTCGGCGATATGCGCGTCCTCCGCCGGGATGCTGAGGCAGAGCGTCTGGAGCAGCGTCTCACCGGTGGGGATAGCAGCGGCGACGCGGCTCATCGGGTCGTCGCTCTCGTCGTCCACGAAGCCGCCGGAGTAGGTTGGGCCATCGAAGTCCGGGCCGTCTTCGCGGCGGCGCTCGTCGTTGACGCGCGCCGTGGCGCCACAGTTGGGGCAAGGGGCCAGCGGCGACTCCAGCGGGCTATTGCAGCGCGGGCAGCACGCGCGTGTTTCGGCCTCGAATGCGGGGTTATCCTCAAGTGTGCGGGCAATGGTTGCCTCTAACTCAGGATTGGGCAGTTGCAGCAGGCGGACGGCGGCGATCTGACGATACGAGATATTGGGGGTCGCCTGTTGCGTGACTGACGATTCGACGCGCAGTTCGAGGCTATCCACGGAAGCTTGCTCCTCTCACACGCCCGTCAGCTTCAGATGGCTCCGAGAGGGGAATCTATCGGAGTCGGGAAGCTGGCCACGGCGTTATCTGGGCGGTCATCGATGTGTCGGCTTCAGTATGTAGCAAGAACCATGCCAAACGCAATTTCAGGCCGCGCCAAGGCCGAATAATTCAGGGTTTGTGCGCTATGCGTCCCAGCCGCCCGCCTGCCTTTCAGTCTGCCGTCGAGCCGTCCAAACCGCATGTGCTATAGTGGCGACTGAGGCGCCCTGGCTGGCCTCCTGATAGACAGGATGAGGAGTTGCGCTGTGTTCGGGCCATTGATTGTGCTGGCGCTGGCGTCGATTGTCTTTCTCTCGGTCATCATCGTTGTGGTGGCGCTCATGCTGCGCGGCCAGTGGGAGAAGATGGGCGAGCAGCGCCAGAACCCACCGGAGTAGCGCCTATCTGCTATGCTGGATGCGTATCGACCGATCTCTCCGGCGCCCACGCAGGCGCGCACGCGGGGGCAGGCGACGAACGCAACGAGTAGCATGGCAATGAAGGGCCTGGCAATGGTGGCGACGGACGAGCGACGCGACGCGGTCGTGCAGGAGCTGGTCGGCGAGCTGGAGGCGCGCTTCCCCTACGCGGCGGCGCTGCTGAGCGGCGCATCTGGCGTGCAGATCAGCGATAGCGGGCAAGAGCAGCAGGCGTCTGAAACCAGCCCCGCACAGGGCGCCGTCTTCACGGTCTACGATGGCGCCACGTTCAATGAATACGCCACCAGCGAGCTCGCGCCTGACGCGTTGGCCAGCGCGGTGCGGCAGTGGGCCAATGGGCTGCGGCGGCGCGACGGCCCACCGATCAGCTTTGGCGGCCACGCCACCCTGGCGGGTCAGGACGTGCGCGAGTTTGCTACCCCCATGCAGATCGACCCCGCCAGCGTCCCGCTCAAGCGCAAGCTGGCGCTCGTGCGCGACATTCAGCGGCGCGCGCAGACGATGGATGCGCGCATCGTGCAGGCGCAGGTACGGTACGCCGACAGCGCTACGGCCTCGGAATATATCGGGCGAGGGCGCTGGCTCCGGCAACGGGTGCATCGCCTGAGCCTGAGCCTCTTCGTGGTGATGAGCGACGGCGGCGAGACGCGCTACAACTTCCTGCCAATCAGCGGGGCAGGCGGCTTCGAGCTGGCGCAGGTCACGGATGAGCAACTGCGCGAGACGGTCGAGACGGCGGCGCGACTGCTTGACGCTGGGCGGATCGAGCCGGGCATCTACGACACCATCACCGATCCATCGCTCTCTGGCGTCATCGCGCACGAGTGTTTCGGCCACGGCGTTGAGATGGATCTCTTCCCCAAGGGACGCTCTCGCGCCGCGCAGTTCGTGGGGCGGCAGGTGGCGGCGCCGGACGTCGCTATGTACGACGACCCCAGCCTGCCAGGCGCGTTCGGCTCCTACTTCTTCGACGACGAGGGCGAGTTGGCGCGCCCCACGCAGATCCTGCGCGATGGCGTGCTGCTCCATCCCATCAGCGACTTCGCCGCCGCTACCTATGCGGGTCATGAAGCAGGCGCACACACCGCCAATGGTCGCCGACAAGATTACACCCGCAAGGCCTACGCGCGCATGAGCAACACATTCTTTGGGTCTGGCTCCATCGCGCCCGCCGCGATGATCGCGGGGGTCGAGCGCGGCGTGTATCTGCGGCGCGCGATGAGCGGCATGGAAGACCCGATGGGCTGGGGCATCCAGGTGAGCGCGCTCTATGGCGAGGAGATCGTCAATGGCGCGCTGACGGGGCGGCTCTTCTCGCCAGTGGGCGTTTCGGGCTACGTGCCAGACCTGCTGGCTGGCATCAGCGCGATTGGCAACGATATGCGCCTGGAAGCGGGCCAGTGCGGCAAGGGCCACAAAGAATATGTGGATGTCACGGTCGGTGGCCCCCACCTGCGCATGAAAGCGAGGCTCGGCTGATGGCGGACGGTGACCTGCGGGCGCAGATGGCGAGCGTAGCCGATAGTCTGGCCGAGGCGCTGCGGGCGACTCCAGACGTGGACGCCTGGCAGGTGACAACCACGCGCCGCGACGAGGCGCAGATCTATCTGATCGGCGACGAGATCGAGGAGGCGCGCCGCTCGGTGTCGAGCGAAGAGTCGGCGGTGACGATCCACAATCTGCACACGCGGCAAACGGAGGAGGATGCAGACAGCGGCGCGGCGCCATCGAGCGAGGTGGCGCTGGGCATGGCGACGCTGACCGTGCAGCCCGATGAGCTGGTGGAGCGTGGGCCGCTGGCCGCGCGCCTGCGCGATGGCGCGCTGATGGCCAGCCTGACGGATAACCAGGCGTTCCACCTGCCAGCCGAGCCTGCGCGGGGCTTTCCGGTGGTTGAGGCGGAGGATCTGGCGCTAGGCGGCTCCATCGCAACGGCGGTCGAGCGCGCGGGGCAGCAATTGCAGGCGGCGCTGCGGCAGGCGCCGGGCGTGCGGCTGGGCAGCGCCGAGCTGTACGCCGCGCGCACGCACACCGCGCTGACCAACAGCCAGGGGCTGAGCGCCAACAAGCGCGAGACAAGCGTCTACCTCGATCTGGCGCTGATCGCCGGGGAAGGCGACCACGCGGCGGAGTTTCACGCCGAGCTACGGCGACGGCGACTGAGCGATCTGCACCTGGAGCGCGTCGTGGCGGCCTACGGCGCCTTCGCGCTGCACGCGCTGCACGCCAGCGCTCCCGACGCCTGGGAAGGGCCAGTGATCCTCAGCGGTGAGGCGGCGGCGCAGTTCTTCAATCCAGCCTTCGGCGGGCCGCTGGTAGCGCATACCTCGGCGGAGATGGCCTATCGCAAGCTGTCGCGGCTGGCCGTCGGCGAGTTCGTGACGCCAGAGGAGCCGCGCGGCGACCGCCTGACACTGGCAAGCGATGCGACACGCCCCCACGGCTCGCGCACGTCAGCCTTCGATGGCAGCGGCGTCCCGGCGCACAACGTGACGCTGATCGCGGATGGCGTCTTCCAGCGGCCCTGGGCCGACGCGAAGTATGCGCAGTATCTGGGCATGGCGGCGACCGGCGACCTCGGCAATCTGACCGTCACCTGCGGCGCGACCCCGCTGGAGCGGCTGCGCAGCGCGGAGGCGGGGCCAGTTTACGAGGTGGTGGCGTTCTCGCTCTTCAATCCCGACCCGGTGACGGGCGACTTCAGCACGGAGATTCGGCTGGGCTACCGGCATGATGCGGCTGGGACGCGCCCCATCAAGGGAGGCGCGCTGGTGGGCAATATCTTCGCCGCGCTGGGTGACGCGCGCTTCTCCGCCGAATCCTACAGCGACGGCGTCTACCTCGGCCCGGCGGGCATCCGCTTCGGCGGGCTGAAGATCACTGCGGGCTAGCCCGTCGGCTGCTGGCGATTGAAATCGCACCCGGGAGGCCCTGTCGGGCCGCAAAGCTCGGCTCCGCCTGCCGCCTGCGCGGACTCCGGAGCCGAATCCTGAACCCGCGCAGGCGGGTTTCGCGGCGGCCCGCACGCCGCCTCCTAGGCGCGGTTTCAACCGCCAGCCCTCCTGCTCACGCCCCCTGATAGCGCTGCTTGGTGGCGCGGGCCACCTCGCGGTCAGACTCGCGCTTCTTGATCGCCTCGCGCTTGTCGTAGAGCTTCTTGCCGCGACACAGGCCCAGCTCGACCTTGGCGAGGTTCTCGCTGAAGTAGAGGCGCAGGGGAATCAGCGTCAAGCCCTTGGTCTGGAGCTTGCCCACCAGCCGATCGATCTGGCGGCGGTGCAGCAGCAACTTGCGCGGGCGCAGGGGATCGTGATTCATATACGTCCCCTGCTCGTAGATGGCGATGTGCATGCCTTCGAGCCAGATTTCGTCCTGCCGAATGCGCGCGTAGGCCCCGCGCAGGTTCACATGCCCCGCACGGATGGACTTCACCTCGGTGCCCGTCAGCACCAGCCCCGCCTCGATGGTCTCATCCACGAAATAGTCGTGGTAGGCCTGGCGATTGACGCTGATCGTCCTGGATTGTTCAGCCACGCGCGGTCACTCCCGGCGCCTCAGCTCACGCACGCGCACTCCCGCAGTTGAGGCCGCGTGCGTTATGATAAGAGATGGCGCACGATGTAAGCTGGAGCCGGGTTTGCGCCCCCGCTTGCATTCAACTAGGCAAACGCTGTACAAACTTCTGTGGGTCTCCAGTGTGGGGCGTTGCGCAGAGCGTCTCGCACTGGAGGCTCACCCATCATACCCCCAGCGGCGATACGCAGACAAGCGTGCGTCTGGGGGCGGAAGGCTGTTGGCATGTTCTATCGGCTTGGGCTGGCGATGGCCCGCCTGCGCTACTGGGTGCTTGGTCTCTGGCTGATCGCGGCGTTGGCGAGCGTCCCCTTTGCCCCGCGTGTCGCCGAAGCGCTCTCCCCTGGCGGATTTTCCAGCCCTGATATGGAATCGCAGCAGGCCATCACCGCGCTGCAGAATGGTCTGAACACCAGCTTCACCAATGTGGTAGTCATCTTCACCAGCAAGACCATGACGGCAGATGATCCGCGCTTCATCGCGCAGGCCACGGCGGCGACAGCTAAGCTGCAAGGCTGGTCTGCCGTCAGCCAGGTCGTTCCCTTCACGCTGGATCCCTCGCAGGTCTCGCGCGACCGCCATACCGCCTTCACCTCGGTCTTCCTGAAGGCCAACCCCGACGACGCGCCCAGCGACCTGCCCGGCCTGCGCCAGCGCATCACGCAGCAGCCCGACATCACCATCGAGGTCGGCGGCGGGCCAGTCTTCTACTCCGACATCCAGAGCGTCAGTGAGGCCGACCTGCGCCGCGCCGAAGAGATCGCCTTCCCCTTCGCGCTGCTGGCGCTGCTGCTGGTCTTCCGCTCGGTGGTGGCCGCCGCGCTGCCCGCCATGATTGGTGGGTGCAGCGTCGCCATCTCGCTGGCGCTGCTGTATGCCATCGCCCAGCACACCAGCATCTCCATCTTCGCGCTCAACATCACCACGCTCTTTGGGCTGGGCCTCGGCGTGGATTACTCGCTCTTCGTCGTCAGCCGCTTCCGCGAGGAGCTGCGGCATGGCCACGGCGTGACCGAAGCGGTCGCCATCAGCATGTCCACCGCCGGACGGGCCGTCTTCTTCTCCGGACTGACCGTCTCCATCGGGCTGCTGGGGCTGGTCATCTTCCCGCTCAATGAGCTGCACTCCGTCGGCATTGGCGGCATGCTCACCGTCGCCTTCTCCATCACCGCGGCGGTTACGCTGCTGCCCGCGCTGCTGAGCGTGCTGGGCCAGCGCGTCAATGCCCTGCCCGTGCGCCTGCCGCGCTTTGGCCGCACCCGTCGCCCTGCTTCGGATTCACCCGCCGACGCGCCCTATGCCGAGGAGCGCGGCTTCTGGCATGGCCTCTCGCTGTGGGTGATGCGCCGCCCTGTGCTGACGCTCGTCCCGACGCTGGGCTTCCTGCTGCTGCTGGGCGCGCCGTTCCTGAGCGTGCGGCTGGCCGCGCCCGACGCCTCGATTTTGCCCGCCACGGTCAAGTCGCGCGCCGCCTTCGACCTGCTCAATACGCAGTTCGACCAGAGCGAGACGACGCCGATTGTAGTCGCGGTGGAGACGACAGGCAGCCCGCTCGCGCCGGGCAATGTGGTGGCGCTCGACCAGTTCGTCAACCGCATCCAGAGCGATCCGCGTGTGGCGCGCGTGACCAGCATCGTCTCGCTCGATCCGCGCCTGACCCTGCAGCAATACGAGGTGTTGTACAGCGACCCCAAAGCCATCGCTGACCCGTATATCTCCCGCTCACTGGGGGCGCTGGTCGGCGACCGCATCACGCTCGTGCAGGTCTACAGCAAGTACGGCATGCTCGATCAGCGCTCCGAGGCGCTCGTGCAGGCGATCCGCGCGGCGCAACCGCCCGACGGCATGCGGGTGCTGGTGGATGGCGGCACGGCGGGCATCATCGACTACGTGAACACGCTCTACGGCGCGTTCCCCTATGCGCTGCTGTTGATCGCGCTGATCACGTATGTCGTGCTGGCGCTGCTCTTCCGCTCGCTGACCCTGCCGCTCAAGGCGATTCTGATGAATACGCTCTCGATTCTGGCGAGCTATGGCGCGCTGGTCTTCATCTTCCAGCAGGGCCATTTCAGCCAGCTACTCAATTTCACGCCGCTGGGCTACGTCGAGGCCAGCTCGCCCATCCTGATGTTCTGCGCGCTGTTTGGCCTCTCGATGGACTACGAGGTCTTCCTGCTCTCGCGCATCCGCGAGGCGCATGAGCAGACCGGCGACAACACGCTGAGCGTGGCGCTGGGGCTGGAGCGCAGCGGCGGCATCATCACCAGCGCGGCGGCCATCGTCATTCTGGTGAGCGCCGCCTTCGCCTCCGCCGATATGGTGATCGTGAAGGCGCTGGGCGTGGGGATGGCGCTGGCAGTGCTGCTGGACGCCACGCTGGTGCGCGGGCTGCTGGCCCCCGCTACCATGCGGCTGCTGGGCGAGATCAACTGGTGGTGGCCGTGGCCGCTCAATCGCTGGCTGCCTGCGCATGCCTATCGCGAGGCGACCGCCAGCGCCACCGCGACCATCAGCGATCAGGCGAGTGACGCCCCGCTGACGACGGGAGGCCCGCGATGAGAAAGTCTCGGTGGTTGGGCAACATGCCTGGGCGGCGAGACGCCCCCACCCCCAGCCCCTCCCCCGCTGCGTGGGAGAGGGGAGCCAGACGCGGTTTTAGCCGTTCGCGCTTCGGCGGCGCGCTGGCTGCGCTGCTCGTCTTCGCCGCGCTGCTGGCGGGCTGCGGCGTGCCGGGGACGATTCACACCACCAGCACGCTTCCGCCTGCGCGCCCCACCGTGACGCCTGCGCCGCTGCCGCCCGTGGCGTTCCCGCTGGATGAAGCGCCGCACCGGGATCTCACCGAGTGGTGGTATTACACCGGCCATCTCAACGGCGCCGATGCCAGTGGTAAGGCGCATACCTACGGCTTCGAGCTGGTCTTTTTCCAGACCTTGCGCGGCAATCTGCCTGCGTACTACGCCGCGCACTTCGCCATCAGCGACATCACGGCGGGCGCCTTCCACTATGACGAGCGCGCGGGATTCTCCAGCTCGGCGCTCCCCGGCGCCAGCGCGACGCAGGGCTTCGATCTGGCGCTGAGCGGCTGGACGATTCACGGGCTGAATGGCCATGACCAGCTCAGCGCCGCAATGGACGGCTACAGCATTCAGCTCGCCCTGACGGATGAGCTGCCGCACGCCATTCTGCACAATGGCAATGGCATCATCTCGTATGGCCCCTCGGGTTTCTCGTACTACTACTCGCGTCCGCTGATGTCCGTCAGCGGGATGCTGACCGATCACGGCGCGCCGGTGCAGGTGACGGGCCAGGCGTGGATGGATCACCAGTGGGGCAACTTCGTCTCGCTGACGGGCGCTGGCTGGGACTGGTATAGCATCCAGGTCGCCGACCACACCGAATACATGCTGTACGTCATCCGCGATGCGCAGAAGCGACCGGTGGCGACTTTCGGCACCGCCGTCGCGCCCGATGGCGTGGCCAGCGAGATTCCGCCGCAGCAGATCCAGTCGCAGGCGACCAGCTCGTGGACGAGTCCGGTGACGGGCGGCGTGTATCCCTCTGGCTGGCAAGTGACGCTGCCCGGTTCGGTCAGCCTGACCCTGACGCCACTGCTGAAAGATCAGGAGCTGGTGACGGCGCGCTCGACCGGGGTGGCTTATTGGGAGGGCGCCATCGGGGTCAGCGGCACGGCGGCGGGCAAGCCGATGACGGGCGAGGGCTATGTGGAGCTGACGGGCTACGCCAGCGTGCCATCATCCTCGCCCAGCGCGGTGACGCCATAAGGGCGCGCCCTCACCCCAGCTCTCTCCCAGAGGCAGAGGGAGCAGGAGGGGTGGCGTTCACACGCGCTTATCCTCGACTGCATCCTCGACCTTCTCTTCCACGTCGCTGCGGGCGCCGTCGCTGGGTGGCGCCTGTACGCGCAGCAGGGCGATGAAGGTGACGAGATCCCAGGCATTGTGCAGTGCCATGGCCAACAGCGCCAGCAGCACGGCTGCCACGCCGAAGAGCGCTGGCTCCTGATGAGTGGCGAGCAGCGCTCCTGCGACGATCAGCCCGGCATAGACGACCAGCGGACAGGCGCCGTAGACGAGCCAGTCTTCCAGCACCAGCGCATACTCCTCCACACGCCGCAGTCGGCGCACGACGATGACGCCATAGGTCAGCATGCCGATTCCGACGATCACGAGCAGCACGCCGAGTGGCGCCAGCGACGGCCACGGCGCCGCCAGCGCGGCTGAGAGCAGCAGCGCCATAGCGAAATGCACGACGGTTGGCGTGGTGAAGGCAGGCACCGAGAGATTGGCGCCGCGCCGTCGCTCATCCGGGATCAGCGTGATCGCGATGAAGGTCAGGCCAGTCAGCGCGCCCGCCGATGAGCCGACGATGACGTAGAAGTTGACCCATGCGGAGAGTGGCGACATACGAGTCCTCTTTCAATCCTCTTGCGTTGTCAGTGGCGGCAGGGCGCGCTCACGGCGCCGTCTGGCCACCTGCGGCCAGCGCGTCGATGATCTCGCGCGCGGCTCGCGCGCCCTCTCTGGCGGCGCCTTCCATGTAGCCCTGGAACTCGACCGAGCAATGCTCCCCAGCGAAGTGTATCGGCCCCTGCGCGACGCCCTCGTAGCCGCCGAACGCGGTGTACTGGCCGACCCGCCAGCAGGCATAGCTGCCCAGCAAGTTGGGGTCGCCCGTGGGGTAGCTGAGCGCCACGCGACCCGTGTAGTGCGTGCTGACGCCCGGAAAGACGCGCTCCAGCTCGCGCAGGCAACGCTGCGCCTCCTGCTGGAGGATGGAGCCGTCGGCGGCGTCGGCGCTGGTGGAGTAGGCGGAGGTCGGCGCATAGGCGGCGCCGTGCTGGCCACTGGTGTAATCGACGAGCAGCGCGGAGGCTGCGTCTGGCGAGTCGTCGGGCGCGGCGATGCGGCCATCGCCGCTATCCCAGAGCGTCTGGATCTCCAGATCGGTGATGATGAAGCCGCTGTGCCGGGCAGGCCAGGGGCCGCGCTCGAACCAGTAGGGCGTGTCGAATTGCAGGCAGAGCTTCGAGATCGTGCCATAGCCCAACTGCTCGATGGCGGCCTGCTTGCGCTCGTCGAAGCCCGCTCGACTGTAGTCCGCCTGCCGCAACACACTGAACGGCAACGTCAAAATGGCAGCGTCGCAGCGGACTCGCGTGGCGCCGCGGGCTGTGGCGAAGGTCAGCATGAGCGTACCGTCGCCCGCGCGCTCGATGGCGGTCAGGCGATGGCCCAGATGGAGGCTGCCCGTCGGCAGGCTCGCGGCGATGGCCTCTGGTAAGCGCTGATTGCCGCCCGCGATGCGCGCGCTACTGTGCAGTGGGCCTGACCCCGATCCGCTGCGCGACGAGGGCAGCGAGCCAATCAGATAGAGCAGATTCAGCGCGCTCTGCTCGCGGGTATCCAGACCGTAGAAGCCCGTGCAGGCGGCATTCAGATAGCGCCCCACCAGCGAGTCGTGGCCGCCTGCGACGTGGCGTGCGATCCACTCATAGACGCTGATGTGGTCGAGCCGGTGGCCCTCATCGGTGTAGCGCGCATAGGTCGTGGGGTAGCCGACGGCGCGCTCCTGCTGCTCCACTAGAGCGGAGACCGCCGCGAAGCCCGCGCCCAGGGCATCGGCGCCGCGAACGCCATCCTGCAGGTAGAGCAGTGGCGTCCCCTGGCCGACCCGACCACGCCCCAGGTCGATCAGACTGAGATGGAAGCGCTCGGCAAGGCGCCGCAGCATCGTGTGGTCGTGGTCGATGAACTCGCCGCACCACTCGCTGACTGCGCCATCGCCCCACAGATTGCGCTCGGAGTGCATGCGCCCGCCGACATAATGCGCCGCCTCGTAGACGGCGCAGGCGTAGCCCGCATCCTGCAGCGTGAGCGCCGCCGTGAGGCCCGCGATTCCCGCGCCGACGATGGCGATCTGCGGCATAGCTCAGCTCCTCGCTTCCATTCCGCTCCCGTATGCGCCCATCGCGCTCACCGAGGACACTATATCGCAGCAGCGATCAGGCTGGCCGATGGGGCGCTGGCTCGTGTTGACACTAGCACCCTGTCGTTTGTACGCTGGCATGCGAGGGGCTGCACGCAGGAGATGTCGCCGCAGCAGGGGCACGTTAATGCGAGATGAGCAACCGCCGATCACGAACGACGAGGAGTATCGTGGGTATCAGAAGGCCCGCGATACGATGACAGCGCTGCTTGCCGAGCGGGAAGCCAGGCTGTTCGAAGCCCTGAAAGGCGGCGACGCGACACTCATCGAGGATCGACGTTTCGGGCTACTGAATACCTTGCGCAAGCGGCAAGGCATCATCGATGCCATTACGACGTATGAGCGGAGTCGGCAGCAAATCGCTTAGCCGGCAGCCAGCTCCCAAATTGCCCGCTTGCCTTCACGTTGACAAGGGCACGAGCGGCGGGCTATACTACATCTGCCGTTGTGCGTGCGTGAGCCGTGCGACACATGGTGGCTGTAGCTCAATAGGCGGAGCGCTAGATTGTGGATCTGGAGGTCGCGGGTTCGATCCCCGTCAGCCACCCCAAACGCATCACCTCGCAGATGCCCTGAGCCAGATTGCTCTGGTTCGGGGCGTTTTGCTATCCTCACTCTCCCAGGCGATCCCAACACACCAGCGAGCGAGCAGGTTGGCATGCCAGGCGCGTAGAACTGTGACATCCGACCGGCTGTGTAACTTGACGGTAACGTCATGCGTACGAGATAATGAGAGTGTGAACGTGAAGGACGCTCGCGCCGGTCGGCGCGGCACGGATGTAGCCGATAGCCGCGAGACCGCTGTGAGCGAGCGACTTCCAATGAGTTAAGATCCACTCCAGAGAAGCGCGTAGAGGCGCGATGGGAATTCTCCTGATTTCTCCTTCGTCCCAGATTCGACGCTGGCGGTGTGGATGACGTGGATGGGTACAAATTATCGTGAGCATGCGTAGGTACACGCGGGCCAGCGGGCCTGCAGGGAGCGGGCCGGGGGCTCCTCCCAGTCCAGGGGTTGTCGGTCGGTATGTCGTTCGTGCTGTAGATCGTGAGCCTTCGCGGGTAGGACACCCCGGGCGCCAGTTGACCGATTCGGTTTCGTCCTTCTCCACCGTTTCTTTCGGTTCTGCATCTTCCTCCTCCACCGCATGGAATGTCTGGAGCGCCTGGCCGGGTCATCCCGCCCTTCTTCCTCCTCTTCCGCGCGAGGCGCGTTCTTCGCGCGCGACGACCGAAGCGCCGAATGACGCAAGCGCCCCAGCACATCGCCGCCAGCCATCGCGCGCGCCGCGCACGGCCAATAATCAGGCCAGCGCCGCGAGCGTGGCTCCAGCGCGCCGCACACCCAATGGCTCTGGTGGCTACACCGTCGCGACGCCGACGATTCGCGCGTCCAGCGTGACGGCCAGCGTGACGCTCCAGCGGCGGCCGATGCGCCACGCGCACGCGGCGGGAACGGCGGAGGCGCGGCCCGTGCAGCCAGCCGCCCGGCAGCGAGCGCACGCGCGGGCGCAAAACGCCTCGCGGTCGGGCGTCTCGCAGTTCCCCGCCAACCTCGATTGGCCGGCGACTTTCGACGACTGGATGATTGACATCATGCGGCGGCGCGCACTGCGGCTGAATAGCGGCGCGCGGCGGCGTGGCGCGCCCGGCTCGGTGCGCGCGGTGGAACTGGCGCATATTGTCGAGCGCCACACCGATGAGCAGGGCCGCTGGCTCTGCGCTATCTGCAACAAGCCGATGACGCTGACTGACCTCTCGTTCGATCACATCCTGGCGCTGGCCGATGGCGGCGAGCATGCCGCGCACAATCTGGCCCCGACACACCGCAAGTGCAACGAGGAGAAGGGCTCAGAGAAGGCGCAGGCCCGCGCCGACCAGCGCGAGCGCTGGATGAACGAATGGGCCGTCGGCGCACGAGGCTTCGGCGCGCTGAGCGCGGTCAAGGCCACCTCGACGGCGACGCAGAGCGCATAACAGCGCGCCCTGAGCGCGAACACGGTAGAGCATCGGCGTCTCCTTCAAACAGTATGAGGGAGACGCCGATGTCGCTTCTCTCCATCCAACACAGCGCACGCCTGGCCCGTATACCCTCTGCGCCATGAGTACCTCTGCGTAACACAAGGCAAGCTCCGATGCCGCATGCTATACTATCGGCGCACGTACGGCAGAGTAGGCCGTGGAAACGGATGAAAGGAGACCAGTGATGGCCGACGCCAATACTCCAGTCGAAGCCTATGGACAGCTCGATCAGGCGCAGCGCACCCAGCTCGCGCAGACCTTCCTGGAGGAGATGAAGAAGGAGGATCACGCCTCCTACGATCGCTACGCGCACGTCGATCTGAACACGGTGACGGCGGAGCAGTTGGCCGACATGCACAACCATGCCGCCGCCCATCACAAGAATGCGTTCGGCGTGGTGATGGATCACCCCATCATGACGGCGGCGCTGGCCGGTTTCGCGGTCTACGAGCTGGATCGCCACCTCGGCAAGCGCTAGAGCGCGCCCGCGTTCAGCCCGAAACGACAGCCCTCGCTCCACACCTCGGAGCGAGGGCTGCGTCGTGTCTACAGGCACAGTGGCGAGAATCAGTAGCCAGGCTACCTCGCAGCGTCCGGCCTCACAGCGCGCCGATGCGCTCGACGAGCTGGCTGCGAGCGGCGGCGGCGCGGGCGGCGGCGTGCGTGGCGGCATTTTCGGCGCGGCTGGCTTCCTGCAAGGCGCGGTCAGTGACGGCGGCGGAGAAATCCTGCCACTGCGCGGGGTCGACCACCTGCGCCTTCCAGTGGAGCGCCGAGCAGCGCGTCGCCAGCTCCTCGCCGGCCGCCAGCCGCCACGCCGCATAGCCCAGGTCGCCATCGCCGGGCGCTTTGGCCAGACTCTTCAGGGCATCAAGCAGCGGCTTCTTGAGGTGGTCGGCGCGCTCGGCCAGCTCGGCGTAGGCAGGCGGCTCGGCGGTGAAGGTCAGCGCGCCATCGCGCGCGGGCCGCTCGTCGAACGTCGCAGCCCAGTCGGCTAGCAGCGTCTCCCACGCGATCAGCGCCTGCGCCGCTAGCCGCCGCGCCTGCTCGACCGCGCTGGCCGCCGTCCGCACGGCAGCGCGCCCGGTCGCCTTACGCTTGTTGGGCGCCACCTGCGCCGCCTCGCTGAGCGCCGTCAACGCGGCCAGCAGCTTCTTGCGCGCGGCCACAGCGGCTTTGGCGCGCGTCCTGGCGACATCCTGAGCGCGCTCCTGCTCGCGCTGATAGGCGGACGCCAGCCGCCCTAGCGCCTCCACCAGCGCCAGTCGATCGATCAGCCGCGCCTGGCCCAGCGCGGACGCCGCCAGTCGCGCGCCGACGGTGGCTTCCGCTGTGGAAACGACCACCAGCCGTGCGCCCAGCTCGCCAGTCGCCAGCGCGGCCATGCGGCGCAGATCGTCCTCCAGCAGAGGCCAGTTCGGTTGCGCTGGCTCGGGTCGCCATGCGCAGAGGATGATTGGCTGACCAGCCTGCTCGCCGCGCCAGGCCACCAGCCCACTATGCCGCGAGAATGGCTGCGGCTCGATGCGCGCGCCCTCCTGCTCCAGCAGCCAGCGCGCGAACTCTGCCCAGGCGTCGGGCGGCAGCGCCTCCAGCGACGCCACCGTCAGCGCGCCATCCACGACGGCGGGGGCTGGCTTGCGGGCGCGCGGCCTCAGCGCCTCCTGCGCCTGGGTCGGCGTCAGGCGTCGCGCGGCGTCGCGTGCGGCGTCGGGCGAGAGCGTGGCGCGCAGGAGGGCCAGTTTCGCTGGCTCCAGCGCGAGGCCCGCCACAGCCTGCGCCGCCTCGGCCAACGCATCATCGCCCAGCGGATCACCCGGAGATGCGACGTTGGCGAGCGCGCTCTGGGCGTGGCGCGCGGCCAGATGGTGGCGCAGGGTCATGGGATGCGAGGCGCGGGTGTCGCTCATCTGCCCAGCCATCCTTTGCGTTGCGCGCCGACCACTTCGCCCTGGCGCGTCACCACCCAGACCTCGTCGCGTCCCAGGCTATGCGCCACGAAGACCCGCGCCAGCGCATTCTGCCCCACCTGCCACTTGCGCTTCAGATTGATGCGCGGCTCACGCTCGGCGGCGGCTTGCAGCGCGACCAGATCGGCGTCGTCTGGCCCGGCAAAGGCGCGGCAGGCGGGACACTGCGCCGCATCCGCCTGACACTGCGCGCAATACTCCACGCCGCAGATCGCGCAGGCCGCGCCAGCGTGGCTCCCACACAGCGCGCGCCCGCAGCCGAGGCAGGTGAAGACATCCTCAGCGCAGAGGGACTGGCCGCACTGCTCGCAGGCCACCGCATGCGTCGCGCAGAGCGATTGACCGCAGGTCGCGCAGACGCTGGCGTGCTCGGCGCAGCGCGCCTCGCCGCACACTTTGCAGCGCTGGGTGTGGCGCGGGCAGCGCTCGCCGCCGCAGTCGCCGCAGCGGCTGGCATGCGTCTCGCACAGGGGGTCGCCACAGTCGCCACAAACATGCAGATGCTCCAGGCAGAGCGTGGCGTCATGCTCTACACAGCGCCAGGTGTGGTCGGCGCAGAATACGCGGTCGCAGGCGTCGCAGCGGGTGGCGCAGGCGTCGCACGTAGCGTCGCCGCAGAGCGCGCAGGTCGCCAGCGGCTTGCGCTCGCAGACGGGGCAGCGCGCCGCGCCGCAATGCGCGCAGCGAGTCACGCGTGTGGCGCAGACGGCATGGCCCTGCGCGCAAATATGTCCGGCGCGCACCTCGTCGGCGCAGAGCGCGCAGGTGGGCGCGCTGACGACGCCGCGCCCCAGATCGACGCTGACGGTGGGGCCGACGCCCGGCGCGCTCTCCACCATCACCTGCGCGATGGGCGCGGTGATGAAGATG
>DATAED010000038.1:0-2252 GCA_036258195.1 Ktedonobacterales bacterium | reverse complement strand
GACCCGGCGCCGAGCGCGAGAGGATCACGCAGGTCAAATTGGCTGCCCTGCGCGGCGAGAGCAGCGACGAACCCAGCCAGCAGCAGCCACGTCAAAGGCCAGCCGTAGCGCCGCACGTCCACCGCGCCAAACCAGATACGCAGCAACGCCCAGACTGCCAGCAGGGCCAGCAGCAAATAGAAGACTTCGGTCGTCCACAGCAGCCGTAGCGCCTGCGCCATGCCGCCATCTGGAGTGAGGCTATACCAGGCGTGAATGCTCAGGTTCTTCGCCACTGGCGCGCGGATGATGACATCCGACGCGTCCAGCCCGGAGCAGGTTTCCCTCGAAAACGAGAGCAGCGAGAAGCGCAGGCCCGCGCAGCCTTGCGTTACCCACGGCAGCGTGAAGAAGCCAGCGATCCAGGCGGCGATGCCCAGTGTCATCACGCCTGCGCCCATGCGCTCAACCCAGCCGCGCCCCCTCGTGGATGGCCAAGGGCGCCGCAGATCGGCGAGCAGCGGACGCCACAGTAGCAGGCAGCCGACACCTCCTAGCGTGGCCGCTAGCCACGCGAACCAGTAGCCGACGCCCAGCGACATCGAGAGTATCTGCGCATCTGGGCTGAGCGCGCCGAACGCTGTGGGAATCGCCAGCGCTCCGCTGCGAAATTGCCAGGTGAAGAAGAGCAGTTGCAGCAGCAGCGTCGCAATCCAGAGGGTGTAGATAACCAGCAGCGCCAGCCGAACACGTGGCCGCAGCCGCGCGATGAGCGCCACACCGATGATAACGCCAGCCACAGTGGGGAACTGCGCGGCGCTGAAGATCAACACGCGCACCGCGCTGCTCAGATGGGACGCGCGCACGATGCCGCCAAGCCCTTGAAAAAAGGTCGGCCCAGAGATCGACAGGGCGCCAACGTCGGGGCCGCCTACCCCGTCCTCGTACGCATGGGAGACAAGCGCCCATCCCCACGGAGTTATCTCCATCAGCCAGCCGCAAACGCCCGCGACGATCATCAAGCCAATGCCAAGCGGCGCCAGTGAAAGCCGTGCTGCGCTCCGCGCGGACGGGCGCGCCACAACGCCACTGGCGCTCATCGCCTCGGCCTCCTGAATCTCGTCGCTGGGCATGCGTCATCCCTTCCGTAGAGGCGCGCCAGGCGGTGGCGCGGAGCAAAGCGGACAGCCGCTGCTATGATAGCAGGCGCGCCAAGGGTGGCATTGGGTATGCTCCATGCCGTGAGGAGGCGCTAATCAGGTAGACATCCCCGACCGCTGACGGCTACAATGCCAGCGACAGGCGCTCGATCCTCAGCGGATACCCAGCGGCATCCCCCGACAGAAAGCGAGAAGACGGTAGTGCAGCAGGACGCCCAACGACGCGCGCATCCCGCAGGCAAGGCAGATGATCCGAGCGCCGAGCAGCGCGCCGAGACGTCGCCCGGCGCTGACCACAAACGCCTGATCGCGGTCTACCCCGGCACGTTCGATCCCGTCCACAACGGGCATATCGACATCGCGCGGCGCGCGGCGCATCTGGTGGATGAGCTGGTCGTCGCCGTTTACGCCACCCCCAGCAAGCACCTGCTCTTCTCCACCGAGGAGCGCGTCGAGCTGTGGCGCGCCACCATCGCCGATTTCGGCCTGACCAACGTGCGCGTCGAGCCATTCGCCGGACTGACGGTGGAGGTCGCGCGGCGGGTCGGCGCCAAAGCTATCGTGCGCGGGCTGCGCGCCGTCACCGACTTCGAGCTGGAGTTTCAGCAGGCACTGATGAACCGCAACCTCGCGCCAGAGATCGAGACGCTGATGATCGTAACGGCGCTCAAGCACCTTTTCGTCAGCGCCAGCCTGCTCAAAGAGGTGGCCCGGCTGGATGGCGACCTGGACGGCATCGTCACCCCCACCGTCGCCCAGGCCATCCGCACCAAGCTGGGGCAACCCCATGAGTAGCGCGCAAGATGGCGACCGCCTGCTCGCAGACTGGCTACTGACCAATATCAGCCGCCTCGTCACGCTGGATGACACGCGCGGCGGCCCGACGAATCCGCTGGGGATCATCGAGCGCGGGGCGCTGGCGGCGCGCGACGGGCGCATCGTCTGGGCCGGGCCAGAGGAGGCGCTGGCGGCGGCGGTGGACGTTGAGGGTGTCGCGCCAGCCGCGCGCGTGGATGCAGGCGGGCGCGCGGTTCTGCCGGGCTTCGTGGACGCCCACACCCACTTCATCTTCGCGGGCGACCGCGCCGAGGAGTTTCACCTGCGCCACGCCGG
>DATAED010000037.1:0-13255 GCA_036258195.1 Ktedonobacterales bacterium | reverse complement strand
CCCGGCGGCGCGCAGCAAGACTGGCGCGCAGTTGATCATCAACAAAGCGCCCGAGGAGGCGAATCCAGCCGACGTGGTCGAGACGCTAGCGGCGGCGAGCGAACCGGCGGCGACTGCGAGCGAGCGAGCCACCGCCGGTGGTGAACCGGTGGTTGTGCCGGTCGTCACGGAGCAGCCCGCCACTCCGCGCAAGACGCGCTTTGGCCTGCCGCGCCGCTTGCAGCAGCCGGGGACGACCAGCGCGCCCGCCGCCGCCGTGACCCCAGCGCCCGCCGCCGAGGTCGCCGCGCCGAGCGAGCCGCCCGCCGCCGAGGTCGCCGCGCCTGCGGAGGAAGCCGCCCCGCGCTACCGCTTCGACCGCTCGCGTCGCGCCAGCACGGCCAGCGGCGGCACGGCGGTGCGCCCGGAGCGACTGAGCAGCCAGCAAGCGGGCCTGTACACCAGCGCCGAGACAGTCGCCGAGCCGGACGCGGCGCCCACTGAGCGCGCCGCCGAGCCAGCGCCCGATCAACTCTTCGATCTGCCCTCGCTGGATGCGCTGGTGGGGCCAGCGGGCGCCGATCTGCCCACCTTGGCCTTCGAGACGCCCGCGACCGCTGAGCGCGCCGCTGCCGATGAGGCGTCGGACGCTGAGCAGCCGGAGGATGGCGCGGATGCAGCCGATCTGGGCGATGGGGCGGGCGGCGCGGCGCGTCGCCGCCGCCGCCGCCGCCGTGGCTCCTCGCACAATGGCGCGCACGGTGGTGAGGTGGATGAGGCGCTGGACGACCTGAGCCAGCTCGCGCCCGTGGATGACTCGCTGGATCTGCTCGATGCGACGGAGCCAGCGGCCCCCACCGCGCCAATCGAGCCGCCCTATGTGGAGCAGCCAGAGCCGCAGCCCGCGCCGCGTGGCCGCAGCTCGCGCTTTGGCCTCCCCGGTCGCACGTCGCGCCGCACGCCCGCCGAGCCGAGCTGGGGCGCCGCCCCGCAGCAGGCTGCTCCGCAGCAGGGCGCCCAGCCAGCGGCGCAGCCGCCCGCGGCGGAGATCTCGCCCTATAGCAGCCCGGAGCCGTCCTTCGCGCGGGGCTTTGGCCCGACGCCCAGCGGGGTCGCCTCCCCGGTGCGCGAGTCGTATCCACGCACGACGCGCGTAGAGCGCGGGGTGGATCCGGTGGCCGCCGCCGTGGCGCAGGTCGGCTCGGTCATCCGCGAGGCTATCGGCGCGCAGACCGATCGCCTGCTGACGGAGATGCGCCACCAGCAGCCGCCCGCCGTCACCGTCTCCATCCCCAACGCGACGACCGCTGAGCGTGTGGGCGTCTTCGTGGATGTGGCGAACGTGGTCTACTCGCTGCGCGGTCTGCGCTACTCGGTGGACTTTGGCCGCATGCTCGACTTCCTGCGGGCCAACCGGCGGCTGGCGCGGGCGCAAGCCTACGCGCCGACCAATCCGGAGCCGGGCGCTGACCAGTCCTTCCTGAACGCGGTGAAGGGCATGGGCTACCGCATCACCACGAAGAACTATAAGACCTTCTCGAACGGCGCCAAGAAGGCCGACCTCGATCTCGACCTCTGCATGGACATCGTGCGGCTGGTGGAGGCGCGGGCGGTGGATACCATCGTGCTGGTCAGCGGTGATAGCGACTTCCTGCCGCTGCTGGACTTCTGCTACGATCACGGCGTGCGCGTAGAGGTCGCGGCCTTCGACGACGCCGCCTCGATGATCCTGCGGCAGAGTTGCGACCTGTTCATCAACCTCTCGCTGGTGGACACCATTCGCGGGTAGACCTCACCCCCCAACCCCCTCTCCCACAGGGAGAGGGGGCTTTTTGGCGTTTCGCGCGGCGCGTCAGATACTCGCAGCGAGTCGCCTCAGAGAGGCAGATAGGTGAGGTGGTCGCGAGCTGCCGCAAAGCGCTGGCGCAGCGTCGCATAGCGCGCTGGGTCGGCGGCTTCGGCTGCGGCCCGCTGGGCGTCAAACTGCGCCAGTCCTTCCGCAAGGTCGTGATCGACCTCAGTTTGATGATCGAGGTAGTAGGCGAGGGCGCCATAGACCTCCGCCAGTCGTAGCGTGGGATATGCCTCGCGGATCGCCTCGGCGCTCTCGCCATCGCGCCAGAGCCAGATCAGCGATTCCAGTGGCACGCGCGAGCCACGCAGATAGCGCACGCCTGCGCGCATCTCCACCTAGGGATGCTCCTGCTCGCTCATCTGGCCAGACCCTCCCGCTTCACATGGTGGATTCCTGCGCATCCTACCACGCTGGGGCGCGCATCGTGTATGCTGGCGTGGGCGAGCGCGCAGAGCGCGTCAGCCCTGCTGATGATCGTTTGATGCACCATCATAAGGATTGAGCGCGCATGCTTCCTGTGACGTTTGTGCCGTTCTTCGCCGCCAGCATGGGCGCGGCGGGCGCGCTGATTGGCCTGCTCTTCATCGCCATCTCCATCGCGCCGGAACGCACGGTGGGCAAGGCGGCGGCCCCGGAGCGCGCGGCGCTGGCGGGTAACGCCTTTACTGCGCTCAACAATGTCTTCTTCATCTCGCTGGTGGCGCTCATCCCCGCGCGCGCCTTTGGCCCAATCGTCTGTGTGATGGGCGCGCTCTCATTCGTGGCGACGATGCGGCTGGGCTACACCCTGCTGCGACCGGGCGCTGATGGCAAGCGCCTGACAATCACGCAGGTGATGCGGCGCAGTTCGCTGGTGCTGCTCAGCCTCATCATCTATGGCATGCAGGTCTGGCAGGGGGTCGAGGCGTCGAACGCCGACCCACACAGCACGGGCGCCTTCATCTTCGTAGCATCTTTGTTGGTGGCCGTCTATGGCATCGCCCTGACGCGCATGTGGAGCCTGCTGGGCGCCCGCAAGAACAGCCTCTTTGCCTGGCTCAATGTGCTCAATGACATTGAGGATTAAGTCCATCACAGCACAAACGGGATGAGGCGCTTCGTGTGGCGCATGTACTCCTGGTAGGGCTTCCCCAACTGCTCTTGCAGGGTACGCTCTTCGACGCGCATGCGGTAGCCTAGCCCGAGCAGCGCGCCTGCCGGAATGAGGAGCAGGCTCAGCCAGTTCGTGCAGGTCAGCGCGAACCCAAGGAGGATGATAAGGACGCCCGTATAGGCGGGGTGGCGGATCAGGCGATAGGGGCCGCTGTCGATCACGGTCTGCTGCGGAGCGATGGCTACCGCCGTGGTGAAGTAGGCGCCGAGCGTGTGGATGGCGTAGAGCCGGAACGTGATTCCGGCGTAGATCAGCGCGACGCCCAGCCAGAAGAGGATGTCGCGCCCGACGACATTCGTGGTGATGGTGGCTCCAGGAACCCGATACGCCGCAACCACACCAAGGGCCGCGCCCAGCGTGATCGTGATGATCAGGAGCGCCTGTGAGCCGCGATCCTGCCGCCGGGCGCCCGCGCGCAGACGCCGGAATGAGCGGAAGTCAACGACGCCCTCCATCACGCGCCAGATGAGCAGGCTGACGGCCAGCACACCCGCCAGCAGGGGCTGTTGAGCGAACACCGGACGCATGCGCTCGAGCCCTCCTGTCTGGCTGTTCCATCGTGTCGCTGCGGCCGTGGCGCCGTGGCGCCGACCTCCTGATGTCTGGCTCTATGCTACATCCGCAGCGCAAGGCCGTTGGGCGGCGCGCTCTGGCTACACTGCTGATTGCTGTCACCTTGTGGCCTGATTTCAGGCGCCTGTGACAGGATGTTCCCTCACCTCGCAGGCGCCTGGCCCATCGTCCGAGCCAATTTGGTACACTCACAAGGAGAAGTCTTAGAGTTAGTGGCGAGCGACACGCAGGACAGCGAGAGGTAGAGCATGCCCATGCAGGATCAGCGCAGCCGACAGGATGCGGCAGGCGCCTCGCTCTTCGAGGAGCTGCGCCCGCTGATGTTTTCCATCGCCTATCGCATGCTGGGCAGCGTCGGCGAGGCGGAAGATGTCGTGCAGGACGCCTACCTGCGCTACCATCGAGCGGGCGCGGATGGCGTGGAGATCGCGTCGCCCAAAGCCTATCTGACGACGGTGACGACGCGGCTGGCCATCGACGCGGCGCGCTCGGCGCGGGCGCGGCATGAGACGTATATCGGTACGTGGCTGCCGGAGCCGCTGACTGTCTCGCTCGATCCTGACCCTGCCGCTCTGGCTGAGATGAACGACACACTCTCACTGGCCTTCCTCACGCTGCTCCAGACGCTCTCGCCGGTCGAGCGTGCCGTCTTCGTGCTGCACGAAGCCTTCGACTACCCGTATGAGGAGATCGCGGGGTTCGTGCAGAAGAGCGAGCAGAATTGCCGCCAGATCTTCGCCCGCGCCCGCAAGCGCATCAACGAGGGCAAGCCGCGCTTCGACGCCAGCCTCAGCCAGCAGCAGGAGCTGGCGAATCGGTTCTTTGCCGCGACGCAGCGTGGCGACCTCGACCATCTGGTGGACTTCCTCGCGGCGGATGTTGTGCTCTATGGCGATGGCGGCGGCAAAGCGCATGCCTACAGACATCCCGTGGTGGGACGCGCGCTGGCGGTCAAGGCGCTGCAAGCGATGGCCAGGGAGGCGGTCGCTTTCCAGATCAGCATGCGGCCTGCGCTTCTCAATGGGCAGCCGGGCCTGCTGACCTTCGACCTGCAAGGACGCCTGATCAGCGCGCTGGTGTTGGACATCGCCGATGACGCCATCCAGGCGGTGCGCAGCATCGTCAACCCCGATAAGCTGGCGCATCTCGGCTTCCCGGTCTCCGACTTCTACGCGCGCAAGCGCGGCGAGCGGTAGCGCCCCCTCCCCCAGCCCCTTCCCCGCTTTGCGGGAGAGGGGAGCTATGACGTGCGGCGTGCAGGGCGCCTCCGCTCCCTCTCCCTCCGGGAGAGGGCCGGGGTGAGGGTCGCGCCCTGCGAGATTGTTGCGCGGTGTCACACATTGGGAGGCTATCTCGTCTCAGGGACGACCATCGCCCACAGCGGGCGACTGAGAAGGAGAGCTCCAAATGAAGGTTTTTGTCGCAGGCGCCAGTGGCGCTATTGGACAGCAGCTTGTGCCGCAGTTGGTGGCGGCGGGCTATCAGGTCGTGGCGATGACGCGCTCGCAGCGGCATGTCGAGCAGTTGCGCACGCAGGGCGCCGAGCCAGCGCTGGCCGATGCGCTCGACCGCGCGGCGGTCCTGGAGGCCGTGCGCCGCGCTCAGCCGGAGGTCATCATCCACGAGCTGACCGCCCTGACGGGCTTGAAGGACTTCAAGCACTTCGACCGCGAGTTCGCGCAGACCAATCGGCTGCGCACCGAGGGGACTGATGTGCTGCTGGCGGCGGCGCGCGAGGTCGGCGCGCGGCGGTTCATCGCGCAGAGCTATGGGAATTGGATCTATGCGCGCACGGGCGGAATGGCTAAGACCGAGGAGGACGCGCTCGATCCGACGCCGCCCGCCAACCAGCGCGAGTCGCTGGCGGCTATTCGCTATCTCGAAGGCGCAGTGCTGGGCGCGGAGGGCATCGAGGGCATGGCGCTGCGCTATGGCGGGCTCTATGGGCCACACACCAATATGGCCGCCGATGGCGACATCGCCGCGATGATGCGCAAGCGCATGTTCCCGGTGATTGGCGATGGCGCGGGCGTGTGGTCGTTCACCCATGTCGCGGATGCGGCGTCGGCGGCGGTCGCGGCCATCGCGCATGGCGCTCCGGGCGTCTATAACATCGCCGACGATGAGCCTGCGCCCGTGCGCGTCTGGCTGCCCGCGTATGCGCAGGCGCTGGGCGCCCGTTCGCCGATGCGCATCCCCACATGGCTGGGTAAGCTGATGGTCGGCGAGGTCGGCGTCTCATTCATGACACAGCAGCGCGGCGAGTCGAACGCCAAGGCGAAGCGCGAGCTGGCCTGGACGCCTACCTATGCCTCGTGGCGCGAGGGCTTCAAGGGCGCTCTGGGGTAGACGCTCCCTCGCCAGATGGTCCCCACCCCAAACCCCTCCCCCGCTGCGGCGGGAGAGGGGCTTTTCGTCTGCCAGCCATCCTCGGCGCGCCGCCCCTCTGCCAACCCTGGCGCCTGGATAGCGTAGACAGGGCAGGATGGTGTACGATAGCGCCAACGGCGTGCGGGCGCGGTATCAACGTTCGCTTGTCTGCTCCATCGCTGTCATGCGTATCCTGATCGTCCCAATCGTCATGTCCCGATTGCTGTGAAGGCCTGCCAACGTGCGAAACATTTGGGGTGATGGTTCGCTCCAACCCAATATGGATGAGTGGACAACGCATTCTCTGACTCCCGGCAGTCTTGAAGGCGTCTCGCTTCCTGGCTTTGGCGCGTCGTCCGCGCGTGGGGCCACCATCACCGGAGAAGAAGCGGCGCTGATTGCTCGCGCCCGCGATGGCGACCAGGACGCCTTTGGCGTGCTGGTGCGGCTGCATCAGCGGCAGGTCTATAACCTCGCCCTGCGTATGCTGCGCGATCCGGAGGAGGCCAGCGAGGCTACCCAGGAAGCCTTCCTGGCAGCCTGGCAGGGGCTGCGCCACTTCCGCGAGGAGGCGCGCTTCTCCACCTGGCTCTATCGCATCGCCTATCGCCACTGCCTGAAGGTCGCCGAGAGCCGTCGCCGCAACGACGCCGCCCGCGCCGAGTTGGCGGCGGAGGTGAGCCGCGCGCAGCGACCAGAGAACGTGCTCTCCAGCGCGATGGCCCGCGACGCTGAGGCGCAGGTGCGCGAGGCCGTGCGCGCTGAGATTGCGCTGCTGCCGCCCAAATATCGCGCCGCGCTGATCTTGCGCCACATCCAGGATTTGAGCTACGAAGAGATAGCGGACGTTATGCGTGCGCCGATTGGCACCGTCAAGACGCATCTCTTCCGCGCGCGGGCCATGCTCAAGGAGCGGTTGAGCGATCTGGAGCGCGTGCGTGATGAAGGATTGGCGCGCGCAGATGATCTGCGCACGGGATGGCAGGCTAGCCTGGAGGCGAGTCTGCGCAGCCTCTTCGATCATGGCGATCAAGGGGCGGACACGACTCATGAGGGGGGACAGCCATGAAGTGCGGACGCGCCAGCGCATGGATGAGCCTCTATGTCGATGACCGTTTGGATGTGCGGCGGCTGAACCAGTTGGAAGAACACCTGATGGCGTGCCCGGAGTGTCGGCGCGATCTGGCGCGGCTGCGGCTGATGCAATCGGCGCTGAGCGAAGAGCGGCTGGTGGATGAACCTGTCGGCATGCACGAGAGCGTCATGCGCCGCATCTCGGCCTATGAGGCGCAGCAGGCCAGCGAGGCAGCGATGGAGCGGCAGCGCGTGGCGGCGCGCAAAGCCGCCAGGGCGCAGGCGCAGGCCGAGAAAGCCGAGCGCAAGGCCAGCGGTGTGCAGCCTGGGCTGAGCCTCGGCGCGCGGCGGGCGCTGGCGCTGGTCGGCGCGCTGCTGCTGGTCTTCGCCTGGGCGCAATTGACGCAGCCGACGCTGCTGCCGGGCGCCGCGCAACATCTCGGCCCCAACCTGCTGCAACTGCTCGTCACCCCCGGCCCCTACCAGATCGCCTGGAGCGTCTGGATCGCTGGCGCGGCGCTGGCGTTGGGCATCTTCACCTGGTTCGCCCGCACCGCCGCCTCCGAGGAGCTGCGCCGCGCGCTGGCCGAGCGCCTTCCCCAACTCTGGTGATAGAGCGGCCATGCAGGCGCCGTGTATGCTACACTCGCACTGATGAACGCGACCGGTACACGGTCGCGCGGGCCACGCGGGGAGATACTCCCGCTGGCCTGCCCCGCTGTATCCATCCTGTGTTTGCCTGAGCGAGCGCTGCTTTTGTGAGGTTTGGCGCCTGGTTTGGGTGGGCTGGGAGCGCGAGGAAGTACTCAATGCGAGCCGCCATGCCAGACCAGAGATCCGCAGCGTCCGCGACGCCTGCCCCGCCTGCCAGCGCCGCCGTGCGCCTGCCCCGCTGGATGTTTCCGCTCGTCACGGTGGTGTCGCTGCTGCTGGGCGCGACCTCCATCGTGCGCGGCACACGCGGCGTGGTCACCATCGCCGATAGCGACCTGACCAACTTCTTCCTCAAATCCGCGGATTACATCCTGCGCGGCGACCCGTGGCATATGTATGCGGTGCGCGCGCTGGGCGGCTACCCGAACTACAATCCGCCGCTGACGATGTTCCTACTGGCGCCGCTGCTGGGGCTGGCGCGTATGCTGGGCCTCGCGGCCAACTACGGCGAGCAGATCACTCTCGTGACGCTGCCGTTCATCGTGCTCGTCCCGCTGATGGGCTATCTGGGGCTGCGCGTCATGCGCGCGCTCTACCCGCAGGCGCCCGAGACGCTGCGCCTGCTGCTCTACGTCTTCATCACGCTCTCGCCGCTGACATGGCAGAGCTATTCGATCTGGTATCATGTCGAGCAGCCGCTGATGCTGTGCCTGCTGCTGGCGGCCGTGCTGGCATTGCAGGCACGGCGCGAGGGGCTGGCCGGGCTGCTGGCTGGGCTGGCCTTCCTCACGCGCACCACGTCGCTGATTCCGCTGATCGCGCTGGGGGTGCTGCTGCTCGCCACGCGCGCCTGGCGCCCGCTGCTGAAGTTTGGCGGGGTGAGCGCTCTGGTCGCGGCGCTGGGCTTCGCGCCATTCGTGGTCTTCGATGCCGCCGACGTGAAGTATACGTTCCTCTCGTGGCGTGGCGGCGCGCCCATCGGCAGCGACTCGATCTGGACGATCTTCGCCTACACCGGAACCGACAGCCACCTGCGCGAGCTGATCAACGCGGGCGCCAAGCGGCTGGACATGTATAGCGTGATCCTGGTTGTGGCCATCGCGGCGTTCCTCGCCGTGCGCCGCCTGCGCCTGACACTGTACACGCGCGACCTGTGGGCGCTGCTGGCCATTGCCATGCTGGCCACGCCGATGCTCAGCAAGCAGGTCTGGCCCTACTACTATCTGGAGCCACTGGTCTTCATCGTCGTGTGGGAGCTCTCGACGCTGCAGGATCGCGTGGCGGGCGTGTGGCGCTGGCCCGTCCTCTCCATCTCTTTCACACTGGTAGCGGCGACCCTCTCGCAATATGTCGGCTTGCAGAGCGTCGGGTGGCTCGATGCGCTGGTCGTCGGCGTGACGCAGACCGTGCTGATGGCGCTCTTCGTCGTTGGCGTGTGGGCGCGCATCCAGGCGCGCAAGCCATCCGCCGCTGGCGAGCTGGATGCGGCGAGCTTCGAGCGCGGCGGCATGCAGCCAATGACCCCGCCGGGGATGGTCGTCGCCAGCGCCAACGCCTTCAATGGCGCGCCCGCCAGCCCGGCGTATCCCGCGAATCCGGCGAGCCAGATGGGGCCGCTGGCGCAGCGGAATCCAGCGCCACGCCCGCCAGCGCCCCTCGCCAGCCCGGCCGCGCCGCCGCAGACCACGCCACGCCCTCCACGCCAGCCCAATGGCGGAAGTGGCGCGAATGGCGTCGCGCCTGCCGGGCCGAATCCGCTGTGGCCAGCCGATGCGAATGCCGCGCAGCGCGGCGCGCCGCCTGTCGCCCCGCAGAGTCCACAGCGTTCACAGAATCCCCAGAATCCCCAGAATCCACAGGGCTCGCAGGCTCCGGAGTGGTGGAATGTGCCGCATCCCGCCACGCCGCCAGCGCAGGGGGCGAATGGCGGAGCAGCGGCGCGCCCCGCGCCAGAGTCCGCCCAGGGCGGCCAGGGTGGGCAGGGTGGGCTTGATCCCTGGCGCGACTGGCCCAATCGCCATTAAGGTGCGAGGAAGAGCAGGAAGAGCGCAATGAGTCGGCGGGTAGTGCGGCGCGGGCGTGCGGGTGAGCGCCCCCGCGTGCCTGGCAGACCCACAGGCAGATCCCCAGGCAGGCCCGCAAGCGCCAGCGTCGTCCACACGCGCTGGGGCGCGCGCGGCTGGGCCAGCGCGACGCAGCTCGCCCCCCTGAGCAAGCGCGACGGTCTGCGCCAACTGCTGCTGTGGGCGGCGGGAATCGAGGCGTTCCTGTTGGCGCTGTATGTCGTCGCGCCGGTGGGCGGCGTCACGCTGAGCATCTCACCGCTGGCGCGCGTGTGGCCGTGGCTGCTGGCCCCAGCGCGGCTCGTCTTTGGCGATACGCTGGTGGATGCCAGTGTCACGCCGACCCAGGGTGGCGCGCAGTTGGCGCTGCTGGCGACCCTGTTGGTGGGGGCCAGTTGTGCGGCGGCTGGCGCCGTGTGGATCGCGCGGCGGGTCGCGCCAGAGCGGCGCTGGCTCTGGCTGGCGCTGGGGGTCGCGGCGGCGCTGGGGTTGACGCTGGCGCTGCTGCCCGCGCTGCCCTCTGACGACATCTTCTCCTACATCCTGTATGGGCGCATCAGCGCGCTGCACCACGCCAATCCACTGGTGGCCACGCCGGCCAGCTTCCCGCACGATCCCTTTCTGACGCTGGTCTACTGGCAAAACACGCGCTCGGTCTATGGCCCCGTCTGGCTGCTGCTCTCCAGCGGGGTGGCGCTGCTGGCGCAGGCGCTGGGCGGCGGGCTGGCGGTCTATGTCGCGCTCTTCAAGCTGCTGGGGCTGCTCACACATCTGGCCAATGCGGCGCTGGTCTGGCTGATTTTGGGGCGACTGGCGCCACGGCGACGACTTGCAGGGACACTGCTCTACGCCTGGAATCCGCTCTGCCTGCTGGAGTTTTGCGCCAGCGCGCACAATGACGCCCTGATGCTCTTCTTCCTGCTGCTGGGCGTCTATGCCATCGTGCGCAAGCAGGAGGCGCTGGGGCTGCTCGCCATCGGCCTCTCCATTGCCACCAAGATCGTGCCCATCGCCCTGCTACCCTTCTACCTGCTCTACATCGCGCGGCGCCTGCGGGCCGAACGCGCGAGCTGGCGCGCGGTGGCGCTGGGGCTGGGCTGGCGCGTGGGGCTGGTGGCGCTGGCCGCGCTGGTGGTGATCGCGCCGTACTGGGCGGGGCCGCAGACCTTCAGCGCGCTGCTCTTCTCGCCGCCCGCCCAGCAGCTCGATAATTCGTTGCTCGAAGCGATCTCGTGGCCGCTGCGCTGGCTGGCGCAGGGCGCCCTGGGGATGAGTGTCGCCCAGGCGCGGGCCGTCGTCGAGACGGCGCTGAAGCTGCTTGCGCTTCTGGCCTTTGGTCTGCTGTGGCTCTGGGAGATGCGGCGCACGACCTCGCTGGAGGGAACCCTCACCGCGTGGGGCTGGGCGCTGGTCTGGTATGCGCTGATCGCCAGCGGCTGGTTCTGGCCGTGGTACGTCACCTGGGTGGTCGCGGTCGCGGCGGTGGCGCCGTGGGGCCGCTTGCAGACGGTGGCGCAACTGCTCGGCGGCGGCGTGCTGATGCTCTACGGATTCCTGCCCTTGCAGGCGGCTGGCGTCTACGGCTTCCGCTCGGTGGTCGCCTTCGGGCCAGTGCTGGTGTATCTGCTCTACCTCGCCTGGCAGGCATGGCGGTCTGGCGCCGCATCGTGGGAGCAACTGCGCGCGCTCTCGCCACAGATGCAGCGAGCGCTGCGCCAGCGTGGCGCGCGTGGCGCGCTGAATCGCGGGGTATAGAGGTCGATGGCATTGATGGGCGTGGACGCCGCCGAGCAGCACAAGGAAGGCCGGGCTATGCAATGAATGTGATGGAGACTATGGCGAAGAAGGTGACGAGACGGCACGCGCAGCGACACGCGGGGGAACATCCCGCAGGACAGCCAGCGGGGAAGCAGCCCAGGCGGCGCCCCGACATGGCGCAGGCCAGCGAGCCGCCCCAGGCCACGCCGCCACAGGGCGTCTGCGTCCTGATCCACGGCATCAATGGCTCGCCCGAGGACATGTACGAGTTGGGCGAAGCGCTCGAAGCGCAGGGCTTTCAGACGCACAACCTGCTGCTGCCAGGGCATGGCACCTCCATCCGCGACTTTGCACAGCACGGCTGGGACGAGTGGCGACAGTCTGTCGCGGACGCCGCCGATGAAGCGCTGAGGGCACAGTGTCCCGTCTTCGTCGTTGGCCACTCGCTCGGCGCCGCGCTGGCGCTCTCCGTCGCCGCGGATCGCCCGCAGCTCGCCGGGGTGGTAGCGCTCTGCCCGCCTGTGCGGCTCTATGATGTGATCGCCAAAGCGGTGGCGGCGGCGCGGCACGTCGCGCCCTATCTGCCTGCCTGGGGCGAAGACATCCGCGACCGCAAAGGCGCCCGGCTGCGCTATCGCCGCGAGGTCTATCGCTGGACCTCGACCGTGGCGCTGCACACGCTGATGCGCGAGTTGCCACAGCTGCGGCGCCAGTTGCCGAGCGTCAGCGTTCCCGCGTTGGTCGTCGCCGCCCGCCACGATCACGTCGTCCCCGTGCGCGATGGCCGCGAAGCGTTCGCGTTGATCGGCTCGCAGCGCAAAGAGCTGGTCCTGCTGCATCAGTCCTTCCACGCCGTCACCAAAGATTGCGAGCGCCACACCGTCAACGCCCATGTTCTGGGGTTTTGCCAGGCCGAGGCGCCGCGCTGGAGTAGCGACTCCCTGGCTCCCGCGCAGATACCTGGCGCTTGACCGTAATTCGCGCACAGTGGTACCTTCGGTCGAATCGGCCTAATTCGCATGCTATGCCTCTTGACGCGCCTGTGCGGATGTGGCATACTCATTTTTGCCGCCGCGATGACGGCCCGCGACACGGACGCCACAAGCGCCGCTAGCAGGTCATTCAAGGCATCAGCCAAGACATCAGCGGACGAGCCATTTCCAGGGTTAGCGAGGATTCGCGCCTTGCCTGCTTCACTCCCCGTGGAGCGACGTTGCGGGCGCGAGAACGAGACTCCTAGTACTTCTCAGATCGATGTGACGCATGCGCGTGACCTCGCGTCTGAACAAGAGCACGAAGGACATCGAAGCCTCCCCGCGTCGAGTGAGCGCCTCCCGGTAACACGCCGGGTGATCCTCGCACAACGACTTTCGGAACACTGAGAAATTGCTTCTTGACGAGCAAACGCAACTGTGTTAATCTCAAGAGGCGCGCTCGAAACGGGCGGCGATGCAGACGGCTCCATGATGAGGCGTTTGTGGTCAACAGCACATTGACAATTGAAGAGTGAGAAGCAGCAGCGTAAAAGCACACGGGACAGCGCGAAAGCGCTGAAGTGGGCTCTTCTTCAAAGCAAACGCTTTGGGATGAAACCTGAACGGACGCATAGGATCAACAACAACAGATTTTGATATCTGAATGGCGAGTTTGATCCTGGCTCAGGACAAACGCTGGCGGCGTGCCTAACACATGCAAGTCGCACGGGGTCATTGCCTTCGGGTGGTGATCGAGTGGCGGACGGGTGAGTAACACGTGGATGACGTATCCTCGTGTGGG
>DATAED010000036.1:0-21424 GCA_036258195.1 Ktedonobacterales bacterium | reverse complement strand
GTGCGCAACTACCTCTCCACCGCCATCCAGAAGGTCAACGCGCAGAATCGCGTCGAGGCGGCGCGCATCGCCGAGCGCAACGGCTGGCTGTAGGCGCGAGAGACGTATTGCAGCTGGGGTCGGCTGGCGATTGAAATCGCGCCTGGGAGGCGACTGATGCCGCCGCGAAACCCGCCTGCGCGGGTTCGGATCGGGAGTCCGCACAGGCGGGCTTTGCGGCCTGCAAGGCCATCCAGACGCGGTTTCAACCGCCAGCCTATCGGGGCCGCGCAAGGAGCGGGCAACATGACCGATTCCGACGAGAGCGTGCCGACGACGACCACGCTGTATCGCCCCGTGGGCGAGCGCGAGCTGGCCTTGATCGAGGCGGTGGGATTCCGCGCCTTCCCGCCGCGCCTGGAGTGGCAGCCAATCTTCTACCCCGTGACGACCGAGCAGTACGCCGCCACCATCGCCCGCGATTGGAACGCGCGCGATGGCCAGCGTGGCTTCGTCACGCGCTTTGCCGTCGATAGCGTATGGCTGCGGCAATTCGAGACGCACATCGTCGGCTCACACACGCACGAGGAATACTGGATTCCCGCTGAGCGACTGGACGAGTTCAACGCCCACATCGTCGGCGCCATCGAGGTCATCGCCACATTCGATCCCAGCGACAATTGAGCCTGGCCCATTGTAAAAGCCGTTCTGCTGGTTCGTCGTAGCAGACAGTGGCGATTCCATCACGGTGGCGCTATGATGGATTCTGCCCTCGGAGAGTCGCGGGAGAGTCGCAGAAGGAGTGATGCGTGGCGGAGCGAGTGGAGTCAGCCGAGTCAACCGAGCGCGCTGCGACGAATCCTGACCCCCAGGATCTGGGCGAGCTGAGCGCCCCCACTCCCTGGCGCGGAACGTTCGCTGGCCCGTTCTCCAGTCTGCGGCTGGCGGCGCAGCGGCTCGGCAGAAGCTGGCGGCTGCTGCTGGCGGTCGAGCTGGGCATGCTGATCTCTGTAGCGCTGCTGGCCACCGCGCCCTTCTACAGCGACATCGTCGCCAGCGCGCAGCTCCAGAACACACTCACTACCGCCGCTCCCACTGACCGCAACATCCAGATCGATGTGACGAATCCCCAGCTCTATTTCCCTAGCGTCGACCCGATCGCAAAGCTCAGCGGCATCGATCAGATCGTCACGTCCGACGCGCAGCATGCCATTGGCTCGTTCACCGGCGGCTGGACGGAGTATGCTCAGACGACCGTCCCATTTGGTCTCAGCCGCATCAATGGCAAGCCAACGACCAAGGACGTTGGCGGCTATTGCCAGAACACGTTCCAGTTCCAGGCCTGCCTGGGCAGCCAGGTGCTGCCGATGGCATTTGACTACGCCAAAGCGGCCTCGCACATGAAGCTGATCGCCGGGCGACTGCCGCAGCCGACGACTGGTAATGCGACTCCGGAAGTGCTGGTGACGACGGCGATGGGCGTCAAGCCCGGCGCGACGCTGCACGTCATCAACAATCCGCCTGGCAAACACGACACCTTTGGCTTCGACGCCAAAGTCGTCGGCGTCTGGGAGCCTAAAGACCCCAATGATCCCTTCTGGAATGGGCTGGGGTTCGACACGATCATCCCCCCCAACCTCGGCAACCCGCCTCCGCCGCAGTATCCGGTGCTCTTCATGCGCGACGCGATGGTCAATGCCTTCAGCGCGGACTCGTCCACCCCTGGTGTGCAGATCGGGATGGGGCTGCACTACATCTACTTCGTCAACGGTGGCGGCATCACAGTGAGCCAGGCGCCCGCTGTGCAGAGCGACCTGTTGGCGCTGCGCCGCTCGCTGGATACGGATGTGCCGGGAACCTACGGCGCGCAGACGGTGCAGGTGGGAACGAGCCTCGACAAGCTGCTGGGCAGCGTCGTAGGGCTGCTCGCCGCGCAGACGCAACCGCTCTTTAGCGTGGATGCGCAGTTGGTGGCGCTGGCGCTGCTCTTCATCTTCGTCATGTCTGGCCTGCTGATCGAGAGCCAGTCGGGCGAGATCGCCACGCTCAAGAGTCGCGGAGCCAGCACGCTGCAGGTGCTGCTGACCTATCTCTCGCAGGGCGTGCTGCTGGCGGCGGTGGCGCTGGCGGCGGGTATGGTGGTCGCCGGAGGGCTGGCGCTGGCGCTGGTACGCTTCTTCGTGCCGCTGTCACGCTCGGTGAGCGCGCAGCTCACGCCCGCCTACGTGGCGCGCTCCATCTCGCTGCACGATGCGCTGGAGCCAGCCGCCATCGGCGCGGGGCTGGGCGTGCTGGCGCTGGCGCTGGCCACCTGGCAGGCGGCGCGCATGGATGCGCTGGCCTTCCGCCGCGAGCAGGGCCGCAGCGAGCGCGTCCCCTTCTGGAAGCGTTACTACCTCGATCTGGGCCTGGCGCTGCTGTGCATCGCCGGCTACACCGAGCTTGTCACCTTCGGCGGGCTGACGACGCGCCTGGCTGTCAGCGACGTTGGCGCCACGAGCGCCAGCCCGACGGCAGGTGGGCAGGCTGACCTGATTCAGCTCCTGGCGCCGACGCTGCTGCTGCTGGCGGGCGCGCTGATCTTGCAGCGTCTGCTGCCACTGGCGCTGCGGTTTGGGGCATGGATCACCGCGCGTGGGCGCGGGGCGACGGGCATGCTGGCCTTCGCGCAGGTAACGCGCGCCGGTAGCGCCTTCAGCCGCCTGACGCTGCTGCTGACGCTGGCGGTGGGGCTGGGCCTCTTCGCGCTGACCTTCCAGACGAGCATCGCCCGCGCCGCCCATGACAACGCCTACTATCTGACGGGCGCCGACGAGCGGGTCAGCATCAAGCCGCAGAGCGAGGGAACGCAGTCCACGCTGGGCTACGCCGCCAAATTCGCGCAGATGCCAGGCGTGCAAAGCGTCTCGCCACTGTTTAACGGGGTGGCGCTCACCCTGCCCAACCAGGGCGGCGAGAACATCGACGTGCTGGGGGTTGATCCAGCGACGTTCGCGCAGACAGCCGACTGGCGCAGCGACTACGCCAGCCAATCGCTGCCGTCGCTGATGGGGATTCTGGCGCACGCCAAGCATGGCGCGACCGTGGGCCAGTCAGATGCGCCGATCATGGCGCTGGTCGATCAGGGATTCGCCAACATGTTCGCGCTGCGCGTGGGCGACCAGTTCCAGCTTGTGCCGCAGTTCCAGGGGCAGTCGAACACATCGACCAATGCCTATTTCGTCGTCGGCGCTATCGTCAACGACTTCCCCACGCTTTACGACGAGTATGGCACCGGCTCGATTGTCGTGAATGAAACCGACTATCTGACGATGCTGGCGAATCCCAACATCGCCGCCTACACGGTGAACGGGCCGAACGAGTTCCTGCTGCGCGCCAGCTCTGATGCGCATCTGGCCGCCGAGCGCACCCGTGCGCTGGCTGATCCCAACTTCTTCGTGGATGAGACCTGGGATGCCCGCCAGTTGACCGCGCTCTATCGCGCTGATCCACTGGGGGCGGGCATGAGCGGGCTGCTGCTGCTGGGCGCGCTGATCGCGGCGCTGCTGGCGCTGGTGGGCGTCATCACGCAGGCCGCCATCGCCGCGCGCCAACGTCAGACACAGTTCGCCATCCTGCGCACGCTGGGGCTGAGCGAGGGGGCGCTGACGCGCATGCTGCTGCTGGAGCAGGCGCTGGTCTATCTGCTGGGGGCGCTGGGTGGCGTGGTGATCGGCGCGCTACTGGCGGTGGCCAGCCTGCCCTTCCTGGGCTTCAATACCTCGACCTACACGCCGCCGGTGATCGGCGTGCCGAGCAGCCAGCTCGCCATGAATCTGCAAGGCTCGCTGGTGTTTCTGGCAGCGTTGTGCGTGATCTTTGTGGTGGCGCTGGTGATCGCGGGGCTGGTGGCGCGCTCGACCGGTCTGGGCCGCGCGCTACGGGTCGGCGAAGACTGACCAGCGGCGCCCTGGCCGCGCGGCGCGGGGGCAGGGACGCCCCTATGCGCCGCCTTTGTCTCTGCGACTATCCCTCCCTGCGCGGTACACGCAGCAAGAAGATTCCCCCTCTCCACAGGAGAGGGGGAACAGAGTGAGAGGTCGCGCTAGATGTCGAGATTCTTCACGCTGTGGGCGTGCGACTCGATGAAGCGCTTGCGCGGCATCACCTCATCGCCCATCAGCATCGAGAAGGTCTCGTCAGCCTTGATGGCGTCTTCGATGGTCACCTGTAGCAGTGTGCGCGACGCCGGATTCATCGTCGTCTCCCACAGCTCCTCGGGATCCATCTCACCGAGGCCCTTGTAGCGATTGATGGTGGCGTTCTTGCCTGGCCCCAGCCGCGCCACGAACTCGTCGCGCTCCTGGTCGCTGTAGACATAGTGGCGCTGCTTGCCCACCTGAATGCGGTAGAGCGGCGGCTGCGCGATGTAGAGATGCCCATCGGTGATGAGCTTCTCCATATGCCGGAAGAAGAACGTCAGCAGCAGCGTGCGAATGTGGCTGCCGTCGACATCGGCGTCGGTCATCAGCACGATGCGCCAGTAGCGCAGCTTCTCGGTAGAGAACGTGTCGCCGATGCTGGTGCCGAGCGCCGTCACGATATTGGTGATCTGCTCGCTGGTCAGCATGCGGTCGAGCCGCGTGCGCTCCACATTCAGGATCTTGCCGCGCAGCGGCAGGATAGCCTGGAAGTGCCGGTCGCGCCCCTGCTTCGCGCTCCCGCCGGCGCTATCGCCCTCCACCAGGAACAGCTCGGCGCGTTGTGGCGAGCGCTCGGAGCAGTCGGCCAGCTTGCCGGGCAGCGTCGAGTCGAGCGCGTCTTTGCGGCGCACCAGCTCACGGGCGCGGCGGGCCGCGTCGCGCGCGCGCGCGGCGTTCAGGCACTTCTCGATGATGCGCTTGGCCTCGGACGGCGTCTCTTCCAGGTACTGCGAGAGCATCTCCGTCACGACCATCTCGGTCTGCGTGCGCACCTCGGCGTTGTTCAGCTTGCCCTTCGTCTGGCCCTCGAACTGCGCCTCTGGCAGCTTCACGCTGATGGCCACCACCAGACCCTCACGCACGTCGTCGCCGCTCAGGTTGGCGTCAGAGTCCTTCAGCAGGTTGGCCTTGCGCCCATACTCGTTGAGCGTGCGGGTCAGCGCCGAGCGGAAGCCTGTTACATGCGAGCCGCCGTCCACGGTATTGACGCCATTGGCGAAGGAGTAGACGGTCTCGCTGTAGTTGTCGTTGTACTGGATCGCCACCTCGATGATGGTCTTCTCGACTTTGCGCTCTACGTAGGCCGGTCGCGCCATCAGCACGTTGCGATTCTTGTTCAGGTGGCGCACGAATGAGCGCAGGCCGCCATCGAAGTAGAAGGTCGCCTCCTGCTCGCGGTCGGGACGCTCGTCGATGACCTTGAGCGTCACCTCGCGATTGAGGTAGGCCATCTCGCGGAAGCGCTCCGCCAGCGCATCGAACTGGAAGTCGCCGGTCTCCATGATGGCGAGGTCGGGCAGGAATGTCACCTTCGTGCCCGTGCCGGTGGCGGCGCCGATTGCCTTCACCGGGGCCGTTGGCACGCCGTGATGATACTCCTGCACGTAGAGCTTGCCGTTGCGGCGCACCTCGACCCGGCAATAGCCGGAGAGCGCGTTGACCGCCGAGACGCCGACGCCATGCAGGCCACTGGAGCCTTGCTTGTAGCCGTCGCCGCCGAATTTGCCGCCAGCGTGCAGCGTCGTCATCACGATTTCCAGCGTGGACTTGCTGGGGGCCTTGGGGTGTGGCTCAACCGGGATTCCGCGACCATTATCGTCGACAGAGAGCGAGCCATCCGGGTGGATCGTGATCAGGATACGGTCGCAGACACCCGCCATCGCTTCGTCAATGGCGTTATCCACCACCTCGGTCACCAAATGATGCAACCCACGGATGTCAGTGCTGCCGATATACATGCCGGGGCGCTTCCGCACGGGTTCGAGACCTTCCAGGATCTCGATATCCTTCGCGGTGTACTCCGATGCTTTCGATACTGTCGCCATAGCGTGCCTTCTGCCCTCCTCGACAACGCTCATGTCCCCACACTACACGCTGCCGGTATCTCGTGGAATCCCTACTTATAATAGCACATTTTTGGCCCTCTCTGCAGGTTCGTAGGACCCACCCAGGCCAGAAGTCATGCGGATTAGCGCCTCAGCGCACGCTTGCCATTTGCGCGCATGAGACAGCGGCGCGCGCATCGCGTGAAACGCCTATGCGATTGATCAGGATCTGTCAGTTCGAGGGTGTGGGCGCCGACGTTTGTCCCGTTTGCTGGATCGACGCGATCCGCCAGGATTGCTGCTCCTGCGTCAGGGTGAGCTGGAATATCTGCGCTATGGAGCTGTTGCCCTGCCGCACCACATCGACCGTCACCGTCGCGGTTTGCCCATTGGTCGTGGTCTTGACGATGGAATAGGTTTGCACGCCGCCAGCGATCAGATCGGTCGCGCGCATCGCCTGCTCGAACTTCGCCTCGCTGAGCTGACCCTGCGCCGCGCTGGAGAACTTGCCGTAGGCGGTCGCGTACTCTTGCTGATGGATGGCGGAGTAGAAATCCTCGACGGTCGTGGAGGGGCTGCTGGTCAGTTGTGACTGCACCCAGACGCCGCTGATGATGACGATGGCGGCGATGACCGCGATGATGAGCAGCCCCACGCCAGCAATGGCCGTGATGATGACCGTGTTCAGGGGTGAGCGCTGGCCACGCGCCGCAGGCGCTGGAAAGCGGCTTCCAGACGCCGACAGGTCGCGGAGGCGCTGGCTGACATCGCCGCGCTCTCCCAACTCCTGACGGCGTTGCTCAATGCGTGTCGCCAACTCTGCGCGTCGTTGTGCGTCTGGCATAGCAGCCCTGCTTTCTGTGGCGCGTGGCCCTCGCCAGCCGTGCGCTGTGGGCGCTGGCGGGCTGCGGGATGGATACGCATTGGCTATCAGTATAGAGAGTGCGGCCTGAGGCCACAATCCGCCTAGTACGGATAGCGCTCACAGATAGGACTTCCAGCGCGGGCGCCCCTCGTCCGACGCCGCTCCTCCTTTCCATAACACCGTTCTTTCCGCAACGCTCGCGGGCGGAATCACAAATCGAGGAATCGCACATGGTATGGTAGGATGACCGGGAAGCCGTGCGTCGCGGTGATGAGGCAAAACGCAGGAGTCAGCGACAATGAATAAGATCCCGCTGCGCTACACCATTGTCATCCAGTGGTCCAATGACGATGACGCATATGTCGTCAGCCTGCCTGAATGGGGCGACCTCGTACATATGCACGGCGATACGTATGGGGAAGCGCTACAGCGTGGACAAGAGCTTCTGGAACTGCTCGTGCAATCGCGGCGCGCACAGTGAGGCGCTCCAAGAGCCACGGGTATTCGCGTAGCCGGCACAACTATTGAGAGTGAGAGATGAACCCGCCACAGGTGGATCAATACGAGGCGCCGCCCGCCATGCTGAGCGAGCGTATACGCGAGCGCGCCTATGCGCTGGGCTTCGACCTCGTGCGCATCACCAGCGCAGCGCCGCTGCCCCGCGCCGAGGAAGCGCTCAAGACGCGCATCGCAGCAGGCTTCTTCGAGGGCATGGACTGGCTGACCGCCGAGCGCGCCGAGGTATCGAGCGATCCGCAGGCGCTGCTGCCCACGGCGCGGTCGGTAGTGGCGCTGGGCGTCTTCTACCTGACCGACGCGCCACGCGATCTGAGCGCGCCTGGCGAGCCGCACGGGCGCGTCTCGGCCTATGCGTGGGGCGATGACTATCACGAGGTCATCCGCCGCAAGCTGGACGCGCTGGCGGCCTTCGTGCGCGAGCTGGCGCCGCCGGGCGATGAAAAGAGCATCGTCTTCTGCGATACCGGGCGCATGGTTGATCGTGCGGTGGCCGAGCGCGCGGGCCTGGGCTGGTACGGCAAGAATACCAATATCCTGACGAAAGGCTGGGGGTCGTGGGTGTTTCTGGCGGAGCTGGTGACCAGCCTCGATCTGGCGCCCGATGCGCCGCTGGCCGCCAACTGTGGCCAGTGCGAGATCTGCCTGCACGCCTGCCCCACCAACGCCTTCGTCGCGCCCTACGTACTGGATGCGCGCCGCTGCATCTCGTACCTGACCATCGAGCATCGTGGCGCCATCCCGCTGGAGCTACGCCCGCTCATCGGCGCGCATATCTTCGGCTGCGACATCTGCCAGCAGGTCTGCCCGGTGAATCTGGTGGCCGAGCGGCGGCTGCGCGCCAGCGGACGCCTCGGTGCAGGCGACCGGCTGGAGTTTCGTCCGCGCGCGGCGGTCGGCTCCAGCCCGGAGCTGATCCCGCTGCTCAAGCTGGATGACGCCGCATTCCGCGAGCGCTTCAGCCACAGCCCCATCAAGCGCGCCAAGCGACGCGGTCTGCTGCGCAATGTCTGCATCGCGCTGGGCAATCTCGGCGATCCCGTCGCTATCCCCGCGCTGATCGAGGCGCTGGACGACGCTGAGCCGCTGGTGCGCGGCCACGCCGCCTGGGCGCTTGGTCGGCTGGGTGGCGCCGAGGCGCGCGCTGCGCTGGCCGCCACGCTGGCCCGCGACGCCGAGCCATCGGTGCGCGCCGAGGCGCAGCACGCGCTGTCCATGCTGGACGGAGAGGAGCAGTAGCGGCGCTACGTCCTATACAGAAATGTCTTATACGAAAATGTATTATACATTTCTGTATAATTCGAGCCGCCGCGCCGCCTGCGCGCCACGCCGCGCCCACCACGTCAGCCGCGCCATCGCCTGCCGCCGCGCCACCGGCGATGGCGCGGCCTCGACAGCGCGCGCCCAAGCCTCGCCGCCAGAGAGCGCCGTGCGCAGGTAGGCTGCGTCGGCTAGCGCCTGCCACTGCGGCGCGGTGAGCGCCACGCCGCGCGCCGCCAGCCTCCGGCTCAGCCGCGCGCGATAGATCGCCATCAGACGGGTGGGGCGCAGGGTGTGCCAGGCGCCGCAGAGCGAGAGCACGTCATAGGGGGCGGGGCCTGCCGCCGCCAGCGCCCAGTCGAGCAGCAGCAGGCGCCGCCCGACGTGGGGGCTGTGGCGCGTCGGTGGCAGCCAGCCGAGATTGGGCCCCCAGATGTCGCCGTGAATCAGCGTGCGCGGTAGCCGCTCGATGGCCCGCAGCGCCGCCTCGGGCTGCGCGAGAACCGCTTGCAACGTCGCGGCCTCTTGCGCTGGCGCTAGGCGAAAGAATGCCTCCCAGCCGTCGCGCGCCAGCCGCAGGTACGGCTGCGGATCACCCGCCGCGATGCGCCGCTCTACCGCCTGCGGGCTGAGCCAGAGCAGCGTGTCGCGCTGCGAGGCCAGCCCCAGCGCGGTGTCATCCAGCAGCGACGCCTGCCAGAAGCGCGCGTGCAGCGCCGCCAGCGCATCCAGCAACGTCAGCAGATCGGTCGGCAGGTGTCCCAGCGGCGCGCGGTAGGGCTCCCGCAGCAGGTGGGCGCGCTCGTCGCGCATCAGCAGCGTGGCGCGGGCGACCTCACGTCCATCCACATCAGTGGTTTCGTCGAAGGCGACGCGCTCCACTGCCAGAGCGATGCGTCGCGGCAGCCACTGCGGCAGCCCCGCGCGCCACAGCGCCGCCTCGCGCAGGCGCGCATCGTGGGTGGTGGCGCCGAGCCAGCCGCGCTCCGCCGTGATGCGCTTGACCACGCGGCTATGCCGCGCACACGGGGCTTGGGGCCAGTCGCCTGCGGGCCGGCAGAGCCGCACGCGCGCCAGAGCAGCGCCAGAGAGACCATCCAGGATCGGCGCGACCGCCAGCACGCCTGCATCCAGGCCCACTGCGCGCAGGGCGTCGCTCCCGATCTCGTCGTCGGACTGGAGCACGGGCTGCGGCATGGAGAATCCTCTTGCGATGGCGCCGCAGATGCCCGCTGATGGACAATCTGAGAATACGCCGAGAAGATGGACGTAGTATATCTAAAAGGACGTTCAGACGCTGTACGAAGGCGTTTGTACTCGGTATGCTATCATGCGAGGCGAGGACGCGGACTCCGGGCGACCCGGGAATAGAGGCGTAGCGATGACAGAGCTGGCATGGCGGTTCGTGCACAAGTTCGACCGCGACTGGGGTTGGAATCTGGCGCGTTTGCTCGCGTTCACGCTGCTCGAATCGCTCTTCGCCATCGTCGGTCTGTGGCTCGTCCTGCTGGCTCTCACCTTGCGCCTGACCACCCCCCACGCCGAGCAGAGCTTCGTGCTCTACCTGCTGCGTTTCGTGCCTGACCGGGTCGAGGCCAGCGCGGTAAATGACTTCGCCCGCAGTCTGCGGTCAGCGCCAGCCTTCGTGCTGGCGCTTGGCCTGCCGGTCGCCATCTGGTACGCCTCACGCTTCTTTGTCGTGCTGGAGAGCGCGCTGTGCGTCATCTTCCGCCGACCCAAGCGCGGCTTCCTGCGGCAGAATCGTGCGGCGCTGCTGATGCTGCTGCTCATCATGGCGCTGCTGCCCATCATCGTCCTCTCCGCGACGGCAATCCCGCAGATTGGGTTCTCGCCGACCACGCTCAGCATCTCGCTGACCGACCCCGATGTGCCAGGCGCGCCCCTGCTGGCGCCATGGATGGCGCTGCTGGCCGGGCTGCTGGCCAATTTCGTGATCGCGCTGCTCGCCTACACACGCCTGACGCCGGGATTCGTCTCATTCCGCGCGGCGTGGCCGGGCGCGCTGGTGGCGGCGGCGCTCAGCCAGGGCTACCTGCTGATCTTCCCCCTCTATGTGCGCTATGTGCTCTACCCCAACCACTTCGGCGCGATTGCGGGCTTCGCGCTGGTGGCGCTGGTCTTCTTCTACGCCTATGGGCTGTTCATCGTCGTCGGCGCGCAGATTGCCGCGCTCTGCGCTGGCTATCAGGCGGGCGATCATGATCTGACGGCGGCGCTGGCGCGCGAGAATCGCGGCGCCTGGCCGCTGCGCCGCGCCCACCAGATGCGGACGGCGCGCGCGCACGGCCCGGCCATCGCGCCGTCGCCTGCGCCGCTGACGGCCATCGTCGCCCCTGTCGCCGCTCCTATCGCCGCTCCGGAGCCGGGAGTCGCTGAGAGTCTCGCGCTGGATGATGTTGCGACCGACCCGTGGCTCTCCGCCGCCTCGCAGTCATGAAGGCGCCGCTCGCCATTCCCTCGGTGATACAGTAGCAGGGGGCGCTGTGAGGCGCTCTGCCAGTCACTCTGCTGGTCACGGAGGAGGAGCGCATGCGGGTCGAGGTCGTCACGCTACACAGCGCGCGGCGCACACCCCACGCGCGCGACCTCTACACCTATCGCCTCAGCCCCGCGCTGGCGGCGGATGCACAGCCTGGCTGCCTCGTCTCGGCGCCTTTTGGCGAGCGCGTCCTGCCCGCGCTCATCTGGTCGCTCGACGCCAGCGATGACGCCGACGCCGACCTGCGCGTCGATGATCCCAGCGACGACCCAATGGAGGGCGAGCCGCCGTCCGGCTATCACCTGCGTGAGATCAGCGCCCTGCTTGCGCCCGAACCGCTGCTCTCGGAGAGCCAGCGCGCCCTCGCCGAATGGATCGCCGCCTACTATTGGGCGCCGCTGGGGGCGGTCGTGCGGATGTTTCTGCCGCCGGGGCTGATCTCCAGCGCCCGCAGCGCGTTGCGCCCCTCACCGGCGGCGCTGGCAAAGGCGGAGGGCGGCGAGAGCCTGGCCGACACGCTGCCGCCCGACGCGGCGCTGGCGCTGGCGCTGCTGCGCGACGAAGGCATGGTGGAGCGCGAGCATCTGGTGGAGGCGCTGGGCGCCGAGCGGGCGCGCGCGGTGACACGCGCCCTGGTGGAGCGGCGGCTGGCGCGGCTGACCACCGAGCTGCCCGCCACGGCGCTGCATCCGCGCCGCGAGCGCATGGCGCGACTCAGCGCGCCGCTGGCCGAGGTAGAGGTGTGGCGCGAGGCGGCGCGCACGCGGCTCGATGCGCTGCTGGCCGCGCAGCCCGCCTCCGCAACCGCATCCAGGCGCCCCGCGCGCCGCCGACGGGCGGCGAGTGCGGCGCCGCAGCCCTACGACCACGAGAGCGAGCGCCTGCTGCGCCAGCTCGCCACGCTGGATGTGCTGGAGCGCTCGGCGCGCGCCTGGCGGCAGGACGACCTGCTGCGGCTGACGCGTGCCACTCCCGCCGCCTTCGCCGAGCTGACGCAGGCAGGGCTGGTGTCGGTCGCGTCGGTCGAGGCGCGGCATGATCCGCTGGCGGGGCAGACGATCACCCCGACGCAGCCATTGCCGCTGACCCCCACGCAGCGCCGCGCGCTCGATGCGCTGCTCGATCCCGCTGGGCCAGTGGACGAAGCGGGCGCGCGGGTCTGCCTGCTGCACGGCGTCACGGGCAGTGGCAAGACGGAGGTCTATTTGCAGGCGCTGGCGGCCATCATCGCGCAGGGCAGGCGCGGGCTGGCGCTCGTGCCGGAGATCGCGCTGACTCCGCAGGCGCTGGCGCGCTTCGCCGGGCGCTTTCCGGGGCGGGTGGCGCTGCTGCACAGCGAGCTGACCCCCGCCGAGCGGCTCAGCGAGTGGCGACGCATCCGCGCGGGCGAAGTGGATGTCGTGCTGGGGTCGCGCTCGGCGCTCTTCGCGCCCATCACCGATCTGGGCCTCATCATTCTGGATGAGGAGCACGAGGCGGCCTACAAGCAGGAGCGCATGCCCAGCTACCACGCGCGCGATGTCGCCGTGCGGCTGGCGGCGCAGGCTGGCGCGACGCTCGTGCTGGGCAGCGCCACACCCGCAATGGAGTCGTTCGCGCGGGCGCGCTCTGGCGCGTGGCGGCTGATCGAGATGAACGAGCGCGTGGGCGCCGCGTCCACCTCGGCTCCCACCGCAGCGACAGCGCCTGCCAGCGGCGAAGTCGTCAGCCTGACGCCGGAGCTGCCGCCGGTGACGGTGGTGGATCTGCGCGCGGAGCTGCGCGAGGGCAATACCAGCATCCTCAGCGAGCCGCTGCGCCTGGCGCTCAACGAGACGCTGGCGCGCGGCGAGCAGGCTATCCTCTTCCTCAACCGGCGCGGCTACGCTACCAGCGTCATCTGCCGCGAGTGTGGCTATGTGGCGCGCTGCCGTCAGTGCGATGTGGCGCTGACCTACCACGCGGGCGAGGATGCGCTGATCTGCCACTATTGCGGCAGGCGCGAGTCGCCGCCGCGCCAGTGTCCGCTCTGCTGGAGCGCCAGCATCCGCTACTTCGGGCTGGGCGCCGAGCGGGTGGAGACGACACTGAAGCGCATGTATCCCTCGGCGCGCACGCTGCGCTGGGATCGTGACACCGCGCGCACGCGCCAGGCGCACGAAGACCTGCTGCGCGAGTTCGCCGAGCGCCGCGCCGATCTGCTGGTCGGCACGCAGATGATCGCGAAGGGGCTGGATCTGCCCGCTGTGACACTGGTGGGGGTGGTCTCCGCCGATGTCGCGCTGACCCTGCCCGATTTCCGCGCCTCGGAGCGCGCCTTCCAGCTCCTGACGCAGGTGGCGGGGCGCGCCGGGCGCGGCGCAGCGCCAGGGAAAGTGATCGTGCAGACGTTCAACCCGGAGCATTTCTGTATCCAGGCCGCCGCCCAGCACGACTACGCGACGTTCTCGGAGGTCGAGCTGAGCGTGCGCCAGCAGTATCGCTATCCGCCGTTTCGCCGGCTGGTCAAGCTGGTCTACGAGCATCACGACCGCTACAGCGCACAGGTCGAGGCAATGACGCTGGCGGGCGCGCTGGAGCGTGTCATCCAGACGCAGCGCCTGCCGGAGACGGATCTAGTCGGCCCGGCGCCCGCCTTCCTGGAGCGGCTGCGTGGGCGCTACCGCTGGCAGATCATCGTGCGCGGGCCAGACCCGCTGGACGCCCTGCGCGCGCTGCCGCCCGACGCGCTCAGCCCTGGCTGGGCCGTGGACGTGGATCCCGCCACCAGCCTGTAGGCGCGTGCCATACGTGCCATAATGCGTGTAGTGGAGTGTAGTCGCACGTATCACGCAGAGGGATATGCGATGTCGAAAGCGCATACTGAGCCACATATCATCACCGACCCTGCGATCCTGGGCGGCAAGCCTGTCATCGCGGGCACGCGCATTGGTGTAGATCTGATCCTTGAGAAGCTGAGCGACGGCGCCAGCATCGAAGACATCCTCGTCGATTATCCCCATCTCACCCGTGCGCAAGTGGTCGCCGCACTCACTTACGCTGTGCGCCTCGTGCGCCAGATTGCGCCGTGAACATTTTGGCCGTTGAAAGCGTAGAGGCTCCAATCATTACTCGGCTGCGTCAGGATGGGCATATAGTCATAGCGATTGCTGCCGAGTCTCCGGGCATCACCGACTTGGCAGTACTCGACCGGGCAATTGCTGAGGCGTCCCTTCTGCTGACAGCAGATCGCGACTTCGGCGACATGATCCTTCGCGATGCTCACGCAGCGCCGCCTGCTGGCGTTGTACTCTATCGGCTTCGCCAAATGACGCTTGTGGAGAAGGCAGAGCGTATCTCCGAGGTTTTTGCAACACCGCCCGCTGGCTTCGTAGACATGTTTGTAGTGATCGAGCGCGACCGCATACGACAGCGCGCTCTGAAGTCATAGAGTCAGACCCGCTGGAAGCCCTGCGCGCGCTGCCGCCCGACGCGCTCAGCCCCGGCTGGGCCGTCGGTGTGAACCCTGCCACCAGCCTGTAGGCGCTACGAGGCGCTATGAACTGTAGCGAGTCTGGCGTGAAGTCGTAGGGGTGGGCCGACTGGACTGGAACAGGGCGCCTGGCTTCCAGGGCAGGCCGAGGGCGGGGAGCAGGATGCGGTCAAGTCCCAGCCAGCCGCAGACACGCCACGAGATGACAAGGAACAGGCCAAACATCCCGATGATGGGATTGATACTGACGGTACCAGCCAACAGGTAGTTGAAGTTCATGAGAACCCCAAACCCCGCCGCGATGCCAGTCAATGCGCCCACGAGAATGCCGACGCCGACCAGCACCTCGCCCCACGTCACCAGGACTGAGAACGGTCCCGCATTTGGCAGTACGACATGTTGCAGGAACCAGGCGTACCAACCCTGCACCGCTGGGTTCGGCCCAGACGACTTGACCAGCGCAGCCGCAACGAAACCCTTGAGCGCCTTGCCGCTCGTTCCCCACGCAGGAGAGGCTACCTTCTCCCATCCAGCCGTGAACCACTCCGCGCCCACGTTCATACGGACGACGAGCCACATCGCGGAGGCAGACGTCGAAGCCAGAAAGAACTTCGAGATCGCAGGTTCCGGAAACGTCTCGTTGTCAGCGCGCTTGCCCGTACCAGCCAGCGTCGTTCGCTCTTGAGCAAACTGCGCAACGGCAAGCGCCAGCGCGAGTATGAACAGGACAAGCAGCGCGATTCCCCAATAGTCATCCGCGATGTGATTGCTGAGCGTCCAGATGATGTGAAAGAGCGTCCAGGCCGCCGCCAGTATGGCGATAGCGAGCGAAGCCCACCGTATCGCATCAGTCCTCTCCCGCGCACGTTGAGTTTCCACCTGATCCCCCTCCTGTTCAAGCGCATGCGCAGCGCTCGTCTGCGCGTGCAAGCGATACTCCCGCCGCCTTCCCTCAATTCAGGCGCCAATCTCGCGGACGTCTGACGCCCATATGATACCTTCCGCCATGTACATAGTCAGGGCGTGGCGAGGTGATCGTGACAGCGTCAGGTAGAGGAAGCGCCCGGCAGACGCCACGGCGCGCCAGGGTGAGCTCTTACCGACATTACCGGGGCTACTCGGCGGGCTGGTAAGTGGCGATGACCACGCCGGTCGTGGTGGGCGTGGTGGAGATGAGCCGCAGCGTGGCGGATGGCCCGCCGTCAGGGAAGAGGCGTCGGCCAGACCCCAGCACGAGCGGATGGATGAGCAGGCGGTACTCGTCGATCAGGTTGCGGCGCATCAGCGACTGGATGAGGTCGCCACTCCCCAGGATGACGATGTCTTTGCCGGGCTGCCGTCGCAGCTCAGCGACTGCATCCGCCGCGTCGCCCTGCAGCAGCGTCGAATTGGCCCACGGCAGCGGCTCGCTGAGCGTCCGGGAGGCGACATATTTCAGCGTATTGGTCAGGATGGCGGAGAACGGGCTTTCTGGCCGGTTGGGCCAGACGGCGAAGAAGTCCTCGTAGGTGCGCCGCCCCAGCAGCAGCGCGCCGGAGGTCGCGCCGCCTTTCGCCGCCTGCTCCATCATGACCGCATCGGAGTATGGAATGCCCCAACCGCCGTGCGTGAAGCCGCCGCGCTGGTCTTCATCGGGCCGCGCGGGCGCCTGCATCACGCCATCGAGTGTCACGTTGTTGTTCACGACGATTCTGGCCATCTGCGCTTGCCTTTCTGTTTGGAGCACGGTCGAGCGCTCACGCTCGGCGCCTCAACTGGCGCCGACGAAGTATCGCCTGTCACGCTTGCGCCTGGCTTCTCCTATCTTGCGCAATCACAACCGCACGAATGTCACAGCGGGCGCGTGTGGCGGCCACCGCTGCTAACCAGCGGCGCGTGCGACTGCGGTGGCTGAAGCGACTGCGGCGGATAGAGACCTGAGATGGAGGAGTCGGGTGGCAGGCCGAGGCGCTTGCGGCGGCGGCGGATCAGCGCCCAGAGGCTCAGCGTGACGATGGGGACGAGGAGCAGCCCCAGGATGGTCGGCGCCTCGGTGGTGGCGATGTTGAGCCAGGGCGTCAGCCGCAGAAAGGATGACCACTGCCAGGCGTGGGCCTGCAAATACGCCGCCAGAATCGTCACCGCCCCGAAGCCGCCCGTGACGGCGTAGAAGAGCAGCGTCACCTGCCGCTGGCTTAGCCCGATGGCCAGCAGGCGATGGTGCAGGTGCGAGCGGTCGGCGTGCAGCGGCGTATGCCCGCGTCGGATGCGCCGCACGATCACCCGCGCCGCATCGAGGATGGGCAGGCCGAGCAGCAGCAGCATGGTCGCCAGCTTCGCGCCGCCCACGCCCGCCAGCGTCGCCAGCGCCAGCCCCAGGAACATCGCCCCACTATCGCCCATGAAGAGCTTACCGGGCCGCCAGTTCAGCAGCAGGAAGCCCAGCGTGGCGCCCGCCAGCAGCGCGCAGAGCAGCGCCACCGTCTGCTGCCCCAGCAGCCAGCTAATCGCCGCCATCACCAGCGCCGCAATCGTCACCAGCCCGCCCGCCAGACCATCCACGCCATCCACCCAGTTGATCGTGTTCATCATGCCGACGATCCAGAACCACGTGAAGGGGATGGCGATCCACAGCGGCAGCGGGACGATGGCCTGCGCGCCGGAGGAGAGCGGATTGTGGATCACCTCGATGATCATGCCGTGCGCGCCGGGGTAGATGACCAGCAGCGCCGCCGCCGTCTGGGCCAGCAGGCGCGGCCACGGCTTCAGCCCGCGCACATCGTCGATCACCATCACGCCGACCGTCAGCGCCGATGCGGCGAACAGGCCCAGCGCGACATGCGCCTCATACGGCGAAGAGGGACGATAGAGCAGCGCCGCCACCAGCGCAAACGCGACGAAGATGGCGACGCCGCCCAGCCGTGGCGCGGCCAGCTTGTGCGCGTGGCGGTCACCGGGCAGGTCGAGCCAGCCCGCGCGGCGCGCGACTCGCGCCACCAGCAGGCTCAGCCCGAAGGCCAGCAGCGCGGTGGCCACGAAGCCCAGCGCCAGCGCCGGCCATGGCCCCGCCAGAACACTCCGCGGGCCGCCATACGCCACGAGCAGCTCGACCATACGCCGTTCGTCCTCAACTCCTCGCCCCCATCGGGCGTTGTCACATCCTTGTCAACATCCAACATCGTGTACGTATCGCGCAACGAGCGCGTGGCGTCCTACGTCTTAGCCTGTGCGGCAGCGCGCAGCCATTCACCCTTTCGCGCCCATTCCGAAGATCGCAGCGAGTGGGACCTTCGGGGCGCCGGGCGCGCGCTTGCAGCCGCTTGCCTATCGCAGCGGGCTGGTTCCTGGCCAACTCAGGGCGTCAGACGCAGTGGCGGCGCCAATCTCATCCACGCCGCGCCGACTCATCCGTTCGCAACCGTTCCCGACCGTTCTTGTCCATTCTTGTCCATTCTCGCGCGCATCAGGGCTTGTCGGCTGTGAAGCGCGCCACTATACTGGTAGGAAGACTCGCATGGGCGTTGCAGCGCTTGCCTGGCTAAAACTGCGTGGCGCGAGAGGAACCACCACGCTCCAGAGGGGACAGGACGAGATGCAGCCATCTACGGCCATGGCGCAACCACCGGCATTGGCGCCGGGAGTCATGTTGCGTAATCGCTACATGATCGAGGGCTATATCGGCGGCGGCGGCTTCGGCCACATCTACCGCGCGCGCGATATGGCGCTTGGCCATCAGCGCGCCATCAAAGAAGCCTTCTCGCGCGACCCCAACGCGCAGCGCCAGTTCCAGCTCGAAGCGGAGTTCCTGCTCAATGCGCGCCACCCCAATCTGGTGCGCGGCTACTCGGTCTTCGAGTCCACGGGCCGCCTCTACCTCGTCATGGATTACGTGAACGGCCACACGCTGGAAGACCTGGCCATCGAGACGATCAAGCGCACCCATCGCCCGCCTATCGAGACGCAGGCGCTCGACTGGATGCAGCCAATCTGCGACGCCGTACACGAGCTGCACGCGCAGCCCACGCCCATCATCCATCGCGACATCAAGCCAGCCAATATCAAGCTCAGCGCGACGCTGAACATCCCCATCCTGATCGATCTCGGCCTGGCCAAGCTCTTCGCCCAGGGGACACAGACCATCGTGGCGGCGCTGGCGTTCACGCCGGGGTACGCGCCGCCAGAACAGTATCAGGCCGTTGGCGCGACCGACCAGCGCACCGACGTATACGGCCTCGGCGCGACACTCTACTATCTGCTGACAGGCTATCAGCCGGTCGAGGCGCCCGCGCGCATCAGCGCCCAGGCGCTGCCCACTCCACGCGAGCGCAACCCGCTGCTGAGCGAGCGGGTCAATGCGATGGTGCTGCGGGCGATGGCGCTTGATCCCAATGAGCGCTTCCAGACGGCCAAAGACCTGGAGCGCGAGCTGATCTCCTGCCGGGCGCAGTTGAGCGCGTCGCCTGCGGGGGCGGCCACGCTGACCTCGCGCAGTTGTGGGCGCTGCGGCTGCGCCTCGCCCGCCGAGGCGCGCTTCTGCATGCGCTGTGGCGAAGCGCTCTGGGATGAGCCGTGGCAAACCGCGCAGATGCCCGCCATGCCTGCGGTGGCCGCTATCGCGCGGCCAGTGGCGGTGCGGCCTGCAGCGCATGTCGCCGCCCCACCGGTTCTGACACGTCCTACGCAGCCACCGCAGGCGGCATGGCCTGCGACCCCTCCGCAGCGACCGAGCCCGCATGTCGGCTGGGGCGCGCGCGCCGAGATCGGTGGGTTGGTCGGCGCGGGGGCTGCCGCCTTCGCCGCCGCGCCGGTGCTGTGGAGCGACCCGGCGACCTGGCTGACGCGGCTCGATCAGGCGCCGCCCGCCACGCCACAGGAGGCGCAGGTGTCGCTGGCCGCCGTCGTCGCAGTGATCTGCGTGGCGTTGAGCCTGACGGCGCCCTTCAGCGCGGCGATGAGCGTCTTCGCGGCGCCGGGGCTGGCGCTCGGCGCGTGGAGCCTGGCGCACGCGAGCGAGACGCCTGCGCCGCGCGAGTTCCGCTGGCTGGCCATCGGCGCGCTCGCCATCGGCGGACTGTGGCTGCTCGCGCTGCTGCTGCACTTCGCCCTGGCGCTGCGCTGACCCCTCGATCTCTCGATCTCTCGCTCACTGCGCCGCCGGAAGGAGACTGATCTGTCATGACGATGGCGACGATCAACCTGCTGATGGGCATTGTCGGGATCTTCTTCACGGTCGGCGTCGCGCTGGGGGCGCTGGTGTATGTGCGGGACGGTCTGCGCGCGCAGGGCGTCCGGCGTCGCTTGCATTTTCTCTCTGCTGTCATCCTGGGCGTCATCGCATGGGGCGCCTACACCAGTGTGGGGCAGGATTTCGCGCGGGTGAGCGACACGCGGCTGCTGAGCGAGCCAGCGGATGCAGTTGGCCTGGGGACCGTCGTCTTCTATGCCCTCGTCGCCATCGCGATCCTCGTCGCAAATGCGATCTACTGGCGGCGCGCCCTGCACGCATACCTCCAGCAATGAGTGTTCCCCTCGCTGGAGAGGAGGGGAAAAGGGGAGAGATTAGCGCCCGCCGGGGACGTCGTCCTCGGTGTTCGTGACGCCGGCCAGCACAGGCAGCACGTTGGCGTCGGCGCTCACATGCAGCTCGTTGCTGACCTCGCCCACGCCGGGCGCGCTGTTGGCGATCTGTGCCGCCGCCTCGCGCGCCGCCGCCGTGCGCACCGCGCCACGCAGCTTCACGCGCCCCAGGGTGGGGTACACGCCGATGCGCTCCTCAGCGGTGCGCGGGTCGCGCGCCAGCGCCCGCGAGATGGTTCCCGCCAGCTCTGGATCAGTCATCAGCTCGTTGTGCAGTTCACCAATCCCGTGTACCTGGCCGACCAGATCACCCATCAGGCGGCGATTCAGATCGCTGGAGACGAAGCCGCGCAGCCACACGATGCCGTCGGTCGCGGTGACGTTGACGCCTTCCATATCCACGCGCAGGCGGCCGTAATCCTCGATGGCCTTGATGACATCCTCACGCAGTTCGTGATCTGGTCGGAATGGGGTCAGCGTGACGCCGGAGCCATCGGCGGGCGTCGTCAGCGCAACGCCGCTGGTGGAGATCTGGTCAACGGCGCTGGCGGAGATGACGACCTCGCCGCCCAGCCCGCGGTCGATGACGAGCCGCCAGAGCGCCCTGGTGTCGGCGTTGAAGCTCACCTGAGCCAGCTTGCCCAGGCGCTTGCCGTGCTGCGAGACGGCGCCGCCGCTCAGCTTGACGCCTTCGGGCTGGAGCCCATCTTTCTCGATCTCGGCGCGCGTGATGTTCAGCTCGACACTGCGCGCGGTGGCGGCGGTGACTGCCTCGACCGGCGCATAGACGGGACGACTGAACGCCCCGAAGCGCACGCCCAGCCCTACGATGGCGTGAGTCTCCGCGTGGAGGACAACGCTCGTCAGCGTGCCGCCTGCGCCCTCGGCGTCGCGGACATCCGCGCCAAAGCGAAACTTGATGACCGGAGCGAATGTGGTCGCAGGTGTCTCCATACGGATTCAGATCCTCTGCTCTCTCGACGATTTCACACCCGTGTGGCGTGGTTGGCAGCGCGCGCCAACCGTACGCAGTCTGCCACCAGTATAGTGTAGCATGGGGTCTGGCCCCCCGCAACGACGAGGCCGCACTGATCATCAGCCCAACCGCGCTGGGAGAGAAGGCCGAGAACTGAGGCTCTGCGACAAAAATGTCCCTCCCTGCGCTGACAGGGAGGGACCGATAATGTCGTGCTTCAGGCGGCGCGCCCGTTTACGATCAGGCGCTGACCTCGATGGTCACATCCACTCCCACCTGCGCCGAGACGAGGAACTGCTCGTACGCCTCGCGCA
>DATAED010000035.1:0-11338 GCA_036258195.1 Ktedonobacterales bacterium | reverse complement strand
CGGGCGCTTCGAGCAGCTTGACCAATTCATCATCCAGGCGAACCAGGGTGAGGGAATAGCCAGCCATGTCGAGCGATGTACAGTAATTGCCGACATAGCTGCGCTGCACCTGGATGCCACGCGCCGCCAGTTGCTCCTGGGCGCGACCATAGAGAATGTACAGCTCCGAAATCGGCGTGCCACCCAAACCATTGATCATGAGCGCGACATTGTCTCCCTGCTTGTAGGGCAGATCAGAGACAACCGCCTCCAGCATCTCATCCACGATGGCGTTGGCGTTGGTCAGCTTCTCGCGGCGGCGCCCTGGCTCTCCGTGGATGCCAACCCCCATCTCCATCTCATCGTCGCCCAGCTCAAAGAGTGGTGAACCCTTCGCAGGTGGCGTGCATGATGTCAGCGCCATGCCCATCGAGCGGGTCACGGAGTTGACGCGCTTGCCCAACTCCACCAGCGCATCGAGATCGGCGCCTTGTTCGGAGGCCGCGCCCAGCGCCTTGATGACGAAGAAGTTGCCCGCCACGCCTCTGCGCCCAACAGTGTAGGTCGAGTCCTTCACCGAGACATCATCGTCAACCATCACCGTGCCAACACGGATGCCGTCCGCCTCCGCCATTTCCCGGCCCATATCAAACGCCATGCGGTCGCCCGTGTAGTTATTGATGATATGCAGGACGCCCTTGGGAGACGCCAGCAGCTTGGTCGTCTCGTAGACGTAGTCCATCGGCGGCGCGGAAAAGACATCCCCTGGACACGCGGCGTCGAGCATGCCACGGCCAACGATCATGACGTGGGCCGGCTCGTGGCCTGATCCAGAGCCCTGCATGATGGAGACTTTATTCGGGCTGGGGGCGTCCACTCGCATGATGAGGTTGTATTCGGGGACATACTTGAGGGTGGTAGGATTCGCCAGCGCGATGCCTTTCAGCATCTCTGGGACGTATTGCTTGGGATCGTTGACAAACTTCTTCATCAGGAAAGCTCCCTTCGTTGGTAACGCCTACCCTTCGCTGGGTATGGCGACTGCGCCGTCTTTCATCAGGTTCGTCGCACATGCTCTGCGCTGCGCCTCCTTTCAGCGCTCCCGGCGCCGCGCTAGCAAGCATCCCTGGCGCCGCGATGGCTCATATCCACGCCTCACTCAAGCGCTCAAACAGCACCGCGATGGCCATTGCCCCAGCGTCGAGTGTTCCGATGCTCCGCTCGCCGGTGTATGCGGCGCGCCCACGTTTGGCGAGCAGCTCGCGCGTCGCCTCGGCATGTGTGCGCGCGACCGCCGCAGCTTCGCGCAGCGCCGTCGCCGCGTCTTTGCCGCTTTTGAGCGACGCTTCGAGCTGATCGGTTGCGGGCATGAGGGCATCGAGCAGTGTCTTATCGCCCAGGTCTGATTGACCGCGCTGTTGAATCCCGCCGATGGCGGCGCGCAACATGGCGATCACATCGTCCGAGGTCAGGTCTTGCTTATCGCCAATCGCCACGCCCGCCCGCAAGAAACCAGTTCCCCAGATAGGGCCTGAGGTTCCGCCGATGCGCCCGGTAATGGTCGTGGCGACCTTCTTGCACAAGCCGCCAACGCTGGTGTACTCAAGCGAGTCCCAGTCTTGCAGCAGTTTTTCAAAGCCGCGGGCCATCGAGTACCCGAAGTCGCCATCGCCAACCACCGCATCCAGATCACCAAAGTATTTCTCGTTGTCCACCACGGTCTGGGCGATGGTCTTCACGACGAATCTCGCGGTGTCCAAGCTCGATCGCTCCATGAGAAGCCCCCTTTTCGTCTCTACTCGTCTCCGCCAGCGGGAAGACACGCAGCGAGATCGTCAAGCGTGATATACGATCCCGGTTTGGCTGGCCCGCGATTGGCTTCGACGCGCATCGGCGCGTCTGGATCGCCCAGACTGGAGACCACCAGAATAGCCTCGTGCATATCTTCATCCTGGGTATAACTGCTCCGTGTCACGACGCAGCGCGTTCCAGCATTCACGGCCGCCAGCAGACCATTGCGCGAATCTTCGATCACCAGCGCATCGTCTGGCGCTACAGCAAGGCGCTGGAGCGCCGCGAGATAGATCTCGGGCGAGGGCTTCTTCCTGGCGACGATATCACCCGCCAGCACGGCGAAGTGCGCGGCATTCACCGCGCCAACCACATGCTCCAGGACAGCGCGCACGGAGGCCTCCGCAGAGGTCGAGGCCACCGCCAGCTTCCAGCCCGCCTGCACAGCAGCATTGACCACCCGCGCGACTCCGGGCCGCCCAGGCAGGCGGCCAGCGGCTACGAGGTCGGTATAGATGGCTGTTTTGCGCTTATGCCACTCGGCCAGCGTTTGCCGCTGACCCTCCTGATCAGTCGGCAGGTGGTTCTGGCGCACGAACGAGTCGGTCAACAGGCTGGCCATGCGCTCTTTGCCACCACTGATCTTGAGCTTTTCGCCATAGTCCTCTTCAGACCAGTGCGCCGTCAGATGAAACTCTGCGAAGGTCTGATTGAACGCGGGCAGGTGACCGTAACGCTCGGTATCGGCAAGCACGCCATCACAATCGAAGATCAGCGCCCTTACCATGCCCGGCCTCCAGAGCCGAACTGCAGCATGTAGCCTTTCGCCATGTCGAGCACGGCCTGCCGCACATGCCGGAAGAGCGAGGGCGGATCCCACTTGTTTTTCGCCTCGGCCTCCTTGAGGAAGGCGAGGTTCGATTGCATGTAGGTCACTTTGAGCGCCGTGGAGATATTGACCTTCGCGCAGCCACGCGCAATCAAGTCAGCGAATTGCTGCGGGGTCAGACCGGTGCCGCCGTGGAGCGCGATGGGAATCGGTTCGGCTTCAACGATGGCGGAGACGCGCTCAGCGTCCAGTTTCGGCGCGGTTTTATAGACGCCGTGCGCATTGCCAATCGCAGGCGCAAAGACGTCAACGTGGGTCGCGCGAATGAAATCGAGCGCAACCTCGAGCGATTGGCGATTGGACTCCTCATCCGAGCCAACATCATCCTCAACGCCCTTGATGCCTTCGATTTCGCCTTCCACACTGGCGCCGTACTGACGCGCCTCGGCCACCACCTCGATCGTCTGGCGCCTGTTCTCAGCCACCGGAAGCGATGAAGCGTCGAAAAGGACTGAGTTCCAGCCCTTTTTCAGGCAGGCGCTGATGACATCGCGCTCGGGGCAGTGATCCAGGTGGAGCGCCACGGGAACAGAGATGTCGCGTGTCAATTCGGTCCACATAGCGAAGAGCAGATCGAGGCCAATCGACTTCACGGTTTTGACCGACGTCTGAATAATGACCGGCGCCTTCGCCTCAACTGCGGCTGCCAAAACTGCTTCAAGCGTCAGATCGTTGACAATGTTGATCGCTGCTACCCCGTAGCGCTGCTCGAACGCGCGGTCAACAATATCCTTGGTTGACACGACAGGCATCATTGCCTCCTTCATGCTGGATCAGGTGTGTCCATCCGTACTGCTCGTACGCCTTTGCGTCGCCCTGCGTCGTCTGGTAGTCGCCTGCGCTGCGTGAGCAGTACTGATGGAGGAGCAGCGCACATGCAAGCTAGTACCATAGTCACATTTTTACGTTAACACAGGTGGCTGTGTTCTGCAAGGTTGTGCCTGGCGCCTGCGCAGTTTGTACGAGGCCATACGGCGCCGTGGCGGCGTGTGACATGCATGCTGAGAACGCCGAAAAGCCAGCAGGAGTGGTAGGTTGGTGACGCCCACGCGCCGCCGCACGTCCAGCCTAGCGCGAGGGATGTTTGCGCTCAGGGATGGATGTCTGCGCCCTTCCCCCGCCGCGCCATGCGCAGCTATGCCCGGAGCGCTCAGATGACCGAGGAGGATGCAGTGGACGAGCTAACGATTCCCGTTCGCCCGGCGCCAGGGATGAGGGGGATGGGCGGTCGCCTGCGCACGGCTGTGCGGCGGTCGCTGCCAATGCGCATCCTGCTGATCGTGCTGCTCATCGCACTGGTGGGGGGCGCCATCTTCGCTGGCATCTTCGCCTCGCGTCAGCCGCGCCCGACCTTCGCCACCGCGCACATCGGCAATGTCATCATCTCGGTGGCGGCCAATGGGACAATCCAGCCGACGCTCTACCACGCGGATTTCCGGGTGGATGGCGCGCTGAACGAGATCGATGTCAGCGTGGGGCAACAGGTGAAGCAGGGCGACGTGTTGGCCAAGCTGAATGTAGCGCCATTCCAGAACGCGCTGACCGCCGCGCATGCGAGCGACAGCGCGGCGCAGCAGAGTCTGGGCGCCGCGCAGGACGCCCAGAGCGATGCGCAGTCGTCGGTGGATGCGGCGTCGAGCGCGCTAGATGCGCAGCAGAGCTATGCGCAGACCCAGTGCGCGCAGTCGCCAAATGATCCGGACGCCTGCGGAGCCGCCAAGGCCGCCGTGGCGCGGGCGCAGGCGCAGCTAGCCGCCGCGCAGGCGCAGGCGAGCGCAGCGGAGGCGCAGGTGACCGCCGCGCAAACCGCTGGCGCGAAGGCCGATGGCGCAGCGGCGATTGCTCAGGCGCAACTGGCGGCGACGACGCTGGTCGCGCCACACGCTGGCGTGGTGACGGTCATCAACGGCGCGGTGGGGGGCAAGCCGGGCGCGACGGCGACGGGAATCGCCTCCTTTATCACCATCGCTGATACCAGCGCGCCCCTGGCGACGGCGCTGGTCGGCTACAAAGACATCGACGCGATCCATGTGGGCGAATCCGCCACGTTCCGGGTGAAGCAAGCCTCCTCCGGCGCGATCTTCACGGGCGTGGTGACGGGCGTCTCGCCGGTAGGGCAGGGGACGGGCGCGGCACTGAGCTATCCAGTGTCGCTGAAGCTCGACCCCGCCTCGCTGGGGCATGCCACACTGCTGCCAGGGATGAGCGCCGCGACGCGCATCATCACCCGCGCGCGATACGATGTACTGGTAATCGCTCAGAGCGCCGTCCAGTATGCGCGCACAGCCGCGCCACTTAATGGCTCGGGTGTCTTGACCAAAAGCCAGGTGATCGCGGCGCTCAAGAGCGCGCAGGCGCTGGAGAAAACGCTGATCGACTCAGGCTTCGACACCAGCAAAGATCCGCTCACGGCGACCTATCTGGTCGGCTTCCAGCGCGACCACTACTTCGCCATCCCCGTCGTGCTCGGCCTGAGCGATGGCCAGAATGCGGAGGCGGTGAGCGGCCTAACCAGTGGCCAGCAGGTGGTGGATGGCCAGCGCAGCCTGCTCTTCGGCTGAGGCGCGGGCGTGCGGCCTGCGGATCAGGGAACAGGAATCAGGGATGGGACAAGGAGGGGGTGGAATCGCTGGCAGGGATGGTATCACGCCAGGTGGACGTATCGGGTAGCGCGAGCCACCAGCCTGCGCTATCGTGGATAATGATCGCCTCAACCTCCAGGCCATCGGCGTCATAGAGCAGCACTCGCTCGCCCTGACGCAGGGGTGGAAGCGCCTGCTCGTCCGCGGATCCCGGCGCGGCGATCTTGACGAGATCAACTGGCGCGCTTGAAAGGGTATTGAAGTCTACCCACAGCCGTTTCATGGTCGCCTCCTGGAAGGGTTGGCGCGTCGCTGGAACACGTCTGCCAGCGCATCGGCGACGATGGATGGAAGTGTCGATTGCGCCTGACCACTCAGGTCTTCAATCACACAAAACGTATGATGGTAGCCGTGGCCAGGACTCTTGATCAGATGCATGCGATAGCCGACCAGTTCAACTGCGTGAGTGAGTACTACATCGTCTTCATAGCTGATCATCGCATGTGGAAAACGTCCCGACAAGGCCAATTGATTGACGCTCTTTCCGGGCGCATACTGAACTGAGAAGCCAAAGAGACCTGGAACCTGAGCATGTTCGCGATAACCCCGCATCAAATCGGGCGCTTTGGCTTCTCATGCGCGTACCACCCATGCCATACTCACTCCTCCCGCAGCGCGGGGAGGCAGCCGTGGCGCAGCAGCCAGGCGCGGGCGCGCGGCGCGGCCTCTGGCGCGATGGTGGCGGCGGTCGGCGTCAGGCGGCGGATGCCCCAGCCAGCGCTGGCGCGGTCGGCCAGCAGGGCATCCAGCGTCGCGGGGGTGGGCGTCTCCAGCAGGGTGACGCCATCCTCCAGGCGCAGGCGGCTGGCCAGCCGCTCCCAATCGCTCAGCTTCACGCGCAGTGAGCGCGGTGGCGGCGCCCCGATCAACCGCTCCAGCCTGCGCGCCACCTCCTCGGCGTCCCAGCCGAAACCGCGTGCGCCGCTGAACGCCTCGCGTGTCACGCGATAGCGCGCGGTCTGGCTGAGCGACTCGCGGCTGGCGCACAGATCGAGGGTCAGTAGCTCCGGCGCGCTGAAGGGCGCATAGGCGATGACGCTGAGATCAGATTGCGCCACCACGCGGCCATGCGTCTCCGCTAGCGCTGCGCTGGCGCCGCGATCATCGGCACGCTCCTCCGCGCGCAGGGCCGCGCCAGGCAGGCCCGCCCGCCACTCGCCCACCGTGTCATCCCAGACGACCACGCCAAGCCAGGTCAGCGGGCCAGCCAGCGCCGCCGCCGCCGCGTCATCGGGCGCCAGCGCCAGACTGCGCGCGGGCGGCTGGGTCGGCGTGCGACGGCGTGCGGCGCGAGCATCGCGGCCATGCGAGATCAGCGCGCGGGTAGGGCGGGCAACCCCAGAAGCAGGGATGATGGAGCCCATTTCCAGCGCGGCGATGTCTTCGAGTAGGCGCCGCCGCGCGACGGCCACTCGTGGTGGCGCGGGAGCCAGCAGCCCTGGCGGATCGGCGCGCGGATCGAGGCGGTCGGGCCACCAGCCAGCCCCCACCCACAGCCGCAGCAGCGTCTGCGAGCGCTCCGCCAGCGAGCGCGCCAGATAGCGTCCCATCGCCCGCGCATCCGCCGCCTCCAGCCGCCGTGTCTCGCCCGCGTCGCCAGCGACGCTGCGCAACAGCGCCAGCCGCTCCAGCGCGCGGCGGATGAAGAGCAGGCGAGGCTGGTCGGCCTCCGCCGCGTCGCCATCGGCTGGCTCGCTTTTAGATGACGTCGGCGCGCCTGCTGCGAGGTCGTCGCGCAGACGACGCAGAGCCGGTCGCGCTACGTAGCCGCGCCCGGTCAGCGCGACGCCGCCCGCGCGCGCCACGCCCGACCAGTAGAGATAGAAATCGCGCTGCAGGCGGGTCGCCTCGGCCAGCCCCGGCGCGGTGGATGACGGCTGCGATGCGCTCATAGTTCCCACCCCTTGCGCGCCAGCGCCTCCCGCAGCGCCGCGCCATCCGCCGCGGAGAGCGCCACCTGGCTGGGGCTGAGCCAGCGCGCCCGCTGCGCCAGATGCGGTAGCCGCGCCAGCGCCTCGCGTAGCGTCGCCTCATCGCGCCCCTCCACCAGCGTCAGCCCCGCCGTCAGCCGCGCGTCGCCATAGCCCGCGCGCCAGCCTTCCAGGCGCGGGGTCAGCGTCTGCGCCGCGCGCGCCAGCCCCAGCGTGCGCAACGTCGCCAGCGCATCATCGGGACGCAGCCCCAGATCGAAATTCGCGCAGGCCTGATCGGCGCCGAAGCTGTAGATCAGCCGGCCGCCTGCCAGCGTCGGCGCCGCCGCCCAGCGCTCCAGCAGATCGAGCAGCGCGGGGGTGGCAGCCAGCGGCTGGGTGGCCAGTGCGCCATCGCGGGTCAACGTGGCCATCGGCCCCCAGTCGAAGGTGAGCGCCGCCGCCGCGCGCCGTTCCAGCTCCTCGCTGGGCGTCTGGCTCAGCAGAAACTGGCCCAGCGCCGTCAGCCGGAAGGCGACGGGAGCGCCCTCCGCGTCGCTGGCGAGATCGAGCGCGCCCCACCAGCGCAGCGGGCCAGCCAGCAGCGCTGCGATATACGCGCCCTCCGCTGCGTCCCACTCCGCGCGCGCCGTCGGGCGCAGCGGCCGCCCATCGGCGATGCGCTCGATACGCCAGGCCGGGGCGCTGAAGGCCATCTGTCGCCCGCGCAGAAAGAGCGGGTTGACGCGCCAGATCAGGTCGAGCAGGTCGGCGACGCGCCGCCACGCCCCCGCTGGCGATTGTCCCAGCAGCCGCGCCAGCCATGCGCGCGCCTCTGCCGCCTCCTCTGCCAGCGCGGCGGGGCGGAAGGCGTCGTGCGTGTGGTCGTAGCGCAGCCGCACGCGCTTCGTCTGGCGCTCCAGATCGACCAGCTCGGCGGGCGAGCGCGCCGCCAGCCAGACACGGAAGCTGGCGCGATAGGCGTGCAGGCGCGCGGGCGGAGGAACGCGCGCCAGATCAGCGGCGGGCGCCGTGGCGCCATCCTGCGCGCGCAGCCAGAGCAGCGTGCGCCGCGCCACCCGCGCCAGCGCCACATCCACGCCCAGGCCGCGCGCCAGCTCCTGCGCCTGCCCGTCGGGGAGGTCTTCGGGCATCAGCGCGGAGCCAGCGCGGCCATGCCGTTCGCCCCGCACGGGGTCAGCGGCTCCGGCGGCGAGCGGAGGCGCCGCCAGCGGACCGAGCGGCGCAGGCGTGCGCGCCAGCAGCGCCAGCGCCAGCAGCAGCGACCGCGCCGAGCCTGCCTCCACGCGCAGCCGTCCGCGCGATCCGGCTACGGCTGCTCCGGAGCTAGCCAACGCTGGCACGGGGCGCTCGTGAATAGGGATAGGCAGCTCGCGCGGCAGAGCGTCGCGCGTTTCGGGGGCCAGCCGCCAGCCCTTCAGACGTCGCCAGCCGTGCTCGTCGCCCGTCTCGCCGCCGCTGGCAGGCGCCACCGCCGCGAAGACGAGTCCATGGCGTTCGAGCGTGGTGAAGGCTGAGCGCAACGCGCTGGTAGGCCGACCCGCGCGCGCCGCCAGCGCATCCAGATCGGCTGACGTCAGCGCGCCGCCCGCCAGTCGCAGCCACGCCAGCGCCTCGGCGGCCTCCGCGTCGAGCCGCGCCACCAGCGTCCGCAGCAGCGCCGGATCGCGCAGCGCCGTCTCCAGCTTGGCGCGCGCCTCGGCCTCCTCCATCTCCGCGCCGAGCGTGCGGCGGGCGATGGCGCTGATCTCCGGCGCGCTCAGGCGGCGCAGCTCATCGCCCAGCGTGGCAGGGGTGGCTGGGCGCGCCTGGCGCGGCATGCTGAGCAGGCGCGCCTGCTGTGGCTGGATCACCTCACGCTCAGCCTCACGCTGCGCCTCGGCGTATTCCTGGCGCTCGTTGCGCTCGCGTTGATCGCGCGCCGCTGATTCGATCACCTCGGCGACGAGGGTCGGCGCGGGCACGGGCGCCTCGGCCAGCGGCGTGACGAAATCGGCGGGCGCGCGAATCCACGCGGTGAGGATGGCCGCGACATGCTCGCAGCCTGCGCCCCCAGCCCTTACATGCAGTGAGCAGCCCCACAGCAGCCCAATCTGCGGCGCCTCACCCGTCAGCTCAGCCCACGCCTCCACGGGCGCCTCATCCGCCGCGCTGGCTCCTGTGCTGGCGCCGGGCGCGATGCCAGAGAGACGGGCGCCGTCGCGCCGGGGTTGTGTCAGCGCGCGGCGCGCTAGCAGATCCATCCCCAGCGCCGCCGCGCTCAGGCCGCAGAGCCGCACCACATCGGCCTCGCGCAGATGCAGCAGTCCGATGGGTGGCGGCTGGCCCGCCAGATTCGCCTGGCTCGATTGACCCGATTGGCTCGGCTGGCTCATGCGGGGCGCCTCCCCGACCTCAGCGGCCAGCGGCTCAGACGCGCTGGCTCGTTGGCTCAATGCTACTGAGGCGAGGGGCCAGCCGTCAAGCGAAGCGCGTCGCAGTCAGGTTGGCAGACGCGCACCCGGAGGGCGTATCATGTCCGCGAGCAGGCGGCGAGGAGGCTTCAGAGCAGGTTTGCACAGCGGAGGGAGCGCGATGACCTTGCACACATGGTTCTGGCTGAAGCGCTGGAGGTTGCGACAGCGCATGCTCGTGATGGCGCTGCTTGCCGCGCTGGCGCTGGCTGGCTGTCAGGTTGGGCCGCTCACAATCGGCGCCGCTGCGCCGCCGAAAGCGTCGGCGTTGCCACATGGCTGGTCATGGTATCACGATAGCGTGTATCCATTCGACGCGCCCGTCCCTGCGGGCTGGCAGGCGCACGGCTACTGGTTCTGGTACACTCGCGACCAGCCACAGTGCGCCCGCATCGTCGATCTTGTCCCACCCGCCAGTCAGCCCACCTATATCGAAGGCAATCCTGACGGCGTCTGGAACGCCGTGAGAATCTCCATCCCAGGCACGTGTCCGCCGTGGGACGCCTCACAGCTTCGCGGCTTCACGACCGCTAAAACGACCACCATCGCCGGAACATCGGCGCAGAGCTACACCAAATCAGACGAGGCTGGCGTCCAGCAATATGCCGTGACGCAGCTCGGCGGCCGCCAGTATCTCTTCTACTTCAACTACTCCTACACTGCGGCTAGGTCACCAGAGCAGGCGTCCAGTCAGATCGCGCTCTTCGATACCATCCTCAAACACTTCACCTACCACGGGAAACCGTGACGGGAAACCGTGACGGGAACTAGTGGCGCTCACAGCGGTCAGCCATGGCTTCAACTCTGGCTATCGATCTGCGTCGTGGGGGCGTCCAGATCGACAGGGGGCGCCGAGGGAGCGGCGGGATAGTAGAGCGGCGGCGTGTTGGCAGGCGGCATTGGCGGGGGGCCGTAGCTCTGCGCGGGCGGCGCCATCGGCGCGGCGTAGGCGCGCGTGGGCGCAGCGGGGTCGGCGCTATAGGGCGCCGCCATGGAGCCTGGCCCGGCGTGATCGCGCGGATGGGACAGGCGGCCCAGCACGCCGCCGATCAGCCCGCCGATCAGCCCAGCCAGCAGCGTCTCCAGCCCGCCCAGGATGGCCCGCCCGATGATGACGCGGCTCAGCAGCGCCGCCCGCGCGACTGGACGGGCAGCAGGACGCGCCGCGTGCGCCAGCGCCGCTGTGTAGGGCGCCAGCAAGATCACGATAACCGTCCCCAGGCAGAGCGCGATGAACAGCGTGATGAGCGCCGCCAGAAAGCCCGCCCACACGCCGGAGCGCAACAGCCCATTGTGACGGCTGGCCGCGAAGCCCACGACCACACAGACGAGCAGCGCCACCAGCAGAAAGAGCACGCCTAGCGCGCCGCCGCCCGTGCGCCCAATTGCGCTGAGCGCAATATCGGGCAGGCTCAGGATGCCCAGTGCGACCCCCGCGATGGCGCCATAGCGTGTCGCGACACTGGCAGGCCGATACTCCCTGGGGGCGCTGGATGGAATCGAAGGATTCGCTTGCATGAAGCCCACTCCTTAGAAGCGGGGGAGAATACCCACACTGTCCCATGCGGCGCGCTATCATCGTGCGCCGCTCCCGCACAGTATGCCGCCTGCGCCTTAGCGCGGCCTGAGAGGATGCGCGGATGCGGGGAACGC
>DATAED010000034.1:0-30206 GCA_036258195.1 Ktedonobacterales bacterium | reverse complement strand
CGGGCGATGCGGTCGTCGCCGAGCCAGCCAGCGCGCTGGCGCTGGACATGCGCGACCGCGTCGTCGTCGCGCCCAGCCTGCTGATGCTGGCGGTCTTCACGCTGCTATTTACGGCGGGTGTCTGGGCCGCCATCTGAGGCTTGCAAGAGGAAGTCGGCCCGCTGTTTGGGGTACACTGTGGGCTGACGACGCGGCGCAGCGTCCGAAAGGAGACTCAAGCAGCATGACGACCACCGCCAGGGACATTTCCGCCATCGTGGCGACCCCCTTCACCAACGAGCCGCTGACCGACTTTAGCAAAGAAGAGAACATCCGCGCGCAGGAAGAAGCGCTGCGCAAGGTCGCCGCCACCTTTGGCAAGACCTACCCGCTGATCATCGCGGGCGAGCGCCGCAGCACGGGCGCCACCTTCGCCTCCACCAATCCCGCGAATCCCAGCCAGACGCTGGCGATCTTCGAGAAGGCGGGCGTCGCGGAGGCCAATGAGGCGGTCGAGGCCGCGCACAAGCGCTTCAAGACGTGGCAGTACACGCCGGTGGAGGAGCGCGCGGGCTACCTCTTCGCTGCCGCCCAGAAGATGCGCGAGCGCCGCTTCGAGTTCAACGCCATCGAGACGTATGAGGTCGGCAAGAGCTGGGTGGAGGCCGACGCCGATGTCGCCGAGGCCATCGACTTCCTGGAGTTCTACGCCCGCGAGGCGCTGCGGCTGGCCGAGAAGCAGCCCGTCACCCCGTTGCCCGGCGAAGAGAACGAGCTGATCTACATCCCGCTGGGCGTCGGCGCGATCATCCCGCCGTGGAATTTCCCCGGCGCCATCATGATCGGCCTGACCTCGTCGGCCATCGTAGCGGGCAACACCGTCGTGCTGAAGCCTGCCAGCGCCTCGCCGTGGATCGCGGCCACCTTCGTCGATCTGCTGGAGGAGGTCGGCGTTCCGGCAGGCGTCGTCAGCTTCGTCCCTGGCTCCGGCGAGACGATGGGCGATGCGCTGACGCTGCACCCGCTGACCCGCTTCATCTCGTTCACCGGCTCGCGCGAGGTCGGCCTGCGCATCAACGAGATGGCCGCCAAGCCGCAGCCCGGCCAGATCTGGGTCAAGCGCGCCGTGCTGGAGATGGGCGGCAAAGACGCCATCGTGGTGGATGAGACGGCCAACCTGGACGCGGCAGCCACGGCCATCGTCGCCTCGGCGTTCGGCTTCCAGGGGCAGAAATGCTCGGCCTGCTCGCGCGCCATCATCGTGGATAGCGTCTACGATCAGGTGATGGAGAAGGTGGTCGAGCGCGCCCGCACGCTCAGCGTGGGCGATCCCTCTGAGCGCGCGACCTACATGGGGCCGGTGGTCGACGCCAGCGCCCTCCGCAAGATCCTCGATTACATCACCGTCGGCAAGCAGGAAGGCAAGCTGCTGCTGGGCGGCGAGCAGTTGGAGCGCGACGGCTACTTCATCGCGCCGACCATCTTCGGCGAGATCAAGCCCACCGCGCGGCTGGCGCAGGAAGAAGTCTTCGGCCCGGTGCTGGCCTGCATCCGCGCCAGGGACTTCGACGACGCGCTCGACATCGCCAACGGCACCGAGTATGGGCTGACCGGCTCGCTCTTCTCCGGCGACCGCCAGCGCATCGCCCGCGCGCAGCGTGAGTTCCACGTCGGCAACCTGTACTTCAACCGCAAGAGCACCGGCGCGATGGTCGGCGGCCATCCCTTCGGCGGCTTCAATATGTCGGGTACCGACTCGAAGGCCGGTGGCCGCGACTACCTGCTGCTCTTCACGCAGGCCAAGTCCGTCTCGGAGAAGGTCAACTGATCGGGCCTCGGTGACGCTGAGCGCCGAGCGTGCTACGACAGGGTGGTGGGACGACATCCCGCCGCCCTGCTCGTCTATCTCGCGCGTTATATGTGTGGTGGGCAAGGATTGATGGCGCTGGCGGGCGCGGAAAGGAACATGCAGGCATGGCGCGCGTGGACATCAAGGGCGAGCAGCATCCCGTCAGCGAGGTCTTCAGCGAGCGCTATGCGTTCGTCGTGCCGCCGTATCAGCGTCCCTATGCCTGGACGACCGAACACGCCAGCGAACTCTACGATGACCTGCTGACCGCGCTGGGCGACTCCTCGGCCAGCGTCGAAGAGTTGAATCCCTATTTCCTGGGCAGCATCGTCCTCATCAAAGGCGACCGCCCAGAGGCGCAGATCGTGGATGGGCAGCAGCGGCTCATCACGCTGACCATCTTGCTGGCGGCGCTGCGGGCGGTCGTCCCCGCCGACTACGCCGAGAGCATCACGCGGCGGCTGTATGAGCCTGCCGACCCGCTCAACAACATCCCCGCACGCTATCGTCTGCGCCCCAAGGAGCGCGACGCCGCCTTCTTCCAGCAGTACATCCAGAGCGAGAACGCCATCCAGCGGATGCAGGGGCAGCTCCACGCCGAGCTGACCGAGAGCCAGCGCAATATGCACGAGAACGCGCTGCTCTACCTGCGCCAGCTCCGCGAGCTGCCCGAGGCGCGGCGTGTGCGGCTGGCGCAGTTTCTGGCGCAGCGCTGCCTGCTGGTGGTCGTCTCCACTCCCGACCTCAGCTCCGCCTACCGCATCTTCTCCGTGCTGAATGATCGCGGGCTGGATCTCTCCTACGCCGACATCCTGAAAGCCGAGGTGATCGGCCAGCTCCCAGAGGTGGAGCAGAGCGAGTACACACTGCGCTGGGAGCAGGTGGAGGAGTCGCTGGGGCGCGAGGCGTTCAACGACCTGATCGGGCACATTCGCGCCATCTATCGGCGCACACGGCGGCGCGGCGACATCCTCGATAGCTTCCGGCAGGATGTCATCGCCACGCTGCATGATTCGCGCCGCCTGATCGATGAGATTCTGGTTCCCTATGGCTCGGCGTTCTACGTCATCCAGAATGCCGTGTATGAGACCGCCGACGCGGCGCTGGCGGAAAGGATCAATCAATCGCTGCGCTGGCTTGGTCGCATCGACAACATGGACTGGGTACCGCCCGCGTTGATGTTCCTCCAGCGCTACCACGATCAGCCCGAGCGGCTGGCGCGCTTCCTGGCCGATCTGGAGCGGCTGGCCGCCTCACTGATGATCCGCCGCCAGTTCGCGCATCGCCGCGAGCAGCGCTACTGGCGCATCCAGGCGGTCATCCGCCAGGGCGACGACCTCGCGCACCCCGATTCGCCGCTGCAACTGGCGCCCCATGAGCGCGACGAGACACTGCAAACCCTTGGCGGCGAGATCTACCTGATGCCAGCCACTCCGCGCAACTACCTCTTGCAGCGGCTCGATAGCGCGCTGGCAGGCTCCGGCGCGACGTATGATAAGCAGGTGATGACAGTGGAGCATGTGCTGCCGCGTAACCCGCCTGCGAAGAGTGAGTGGACGGAATGGTTCCCGACTGCTGCCGTGCGCGCCCGCTGGACGCACAAGCTCGGTAATCTGGCGCTGCTCTCGCGCGTCAAGAATATGCAGGCCGAGAACTACAGCTTTGCCGTCAAGAAGAAGACGTATTTCGCGACCAAGGATGGCGTCTCGCCGTTTGCGCTGACGACGCAGGTCTTGCGCGAGCAGACCTGGACACCGCAGGTGGTGGAGCGCCGCCAGCGCGAGCTGATCGGCGTGCTGGCCCAGCTCTGGCGTCTGCAGGGGGTGTGAGGAGTGGCCGATGCGCGCATTTGTCAGGCCAGCCGCGCCCTGGCTTCCCCGACCGCCAGCAACAACTCGTCTATGTTGAATGGCTTATGCACATAGGATGCGTGGAGTTGGGCCAGCAGGTCGGCCACGTCTGGCGGCAGGGCGCCCTTGGCAGCGACCATGAGATAGGCATGGCGGGTGGCCAGGTCTGCTTCCGCCACCACCGTGCGCAACAGTGCTTCACCACCCATTCCCGGCATCAACAGATCCGTCACGACGATCATGCGGTCGGAGCTGGCGCGCAGATACGCCAGGGCAGCCACTCCCTCCTCAGCGTCGTCCACCACGTAGCCCGCATCTTCCAGAATCATCCGCATCGCATTGCGGATAGGCTCGTCATCTTCGACAACCAAGACGCGCTGCTCAGACATGCTGACCCTGCTCTCCATCCGACTCCAGAAGGGAGTGGCATAGGACGCGACAGCAAAGGGGCATGGCTCAGGAAGAGCGTCACCGTCGCGCCGAGGATACACTGAGTTAGGTTAGGAATACTGTACACCATCAATCGCGAGCCACACCAGGCAGGCGAGCCCAGCGAGTTACTGGGCGAGCGCCTGATCTCAGCGCAACTCTGGCGCCGGGCGCATCGTATTGCAGACGTGGACGCGCTGGCGATTGCAGGCGCCAGCGCAGCAGGGCCGCTCATCCACAGGCAGCCAATTGGAGCTTGCCCCGCGTGGGGCATGGGAGCCAACGATCATGATGACACCACCGCAGCCGCAGACGGACGACATTCGGCGCGACCTCCAGGCGTCGCTGGAGGCGCGGCGCGAACTGGGGCCTGGATACGATGAGCACTTCCTCAACGCGCTGGTCGAAAAGCTGACCGCCAGCGTGCATCAGCAAGTCGCCAGCGCCCCGCGCCCCCCGGCGCCAGCCAGAGGGCTGGGGCCTGAGCAGCGCGTAGCCATCGCCATCTGCTCGATGATCTTCGCCATCCCGCTGATCGCCATCGCCGCCGACGCCGCGCAATTGGCGGGTGTCATCGCTGTCGTCACTATGGTCGCGCTCGTCAATCTGTTCGCCTCGCGTTAGGTGAGACGGGCTGGCGATTGAAATCGCGCCTGGGAGGCCCTGGCGGGCCGCGAAGCTCGGCTCCGCCTGCCGCCTGCGCGGACTGGGACGCGGAGTTCGATCCAAGCCGCCATGTCGTTTCTCACGGCCTCTCGGCAAGGATGTGTGGCCCATTCCGGCGCTCCCACTGCCCGCCAGCGTCGCGCTTGTCTATACTGAGAGCGCGGCGAGATGCGACGAGCGATGGCGAGCGATAGAGGGCGGCTGGCGATGCGCGGCAGACTGCTGGGGCGAATGCGCGGGGTCGTGCCCATCCTGCTGGGCGTGGTGACGGGGCTGGCGCTGTGCGCGGTGGCCTATGCCGCGCTGACCTTCAACAACAAGCCCGCGCCCGACCCGACGCCGACTGCACAGGCCATCTGCGCCGATCTCAGCGCCCAGCGCTACAATGCGCTCTATAGCATGCTCAACCCCAACCTCCAGCAGCAGGGCAGCGAGGCACAATTCACCGCCAGCCAGCGCGAGCTGGATAACCTGCAAGGCGCGGTCGCCAACTGCACGGTGACGGTAGCCAGCCAGGGCGACGGCATCGCCGCCATCCGGCTCGATCTGCGGCGGGGAACCTCGCCAGCGGTCAGCGCGCAGGTGACGCTGGCGCAGGCCAACAACGGCTGGCAGATCAGCGGCTACGATCAGAACTTCTGAGGCCGGAATCCGCGTCCCAGTCCGCACAGGCGGCAGGCGGAGCCGAGCTTCGCGGCGGCTGCGCCGCCTTCCAGGCGCGGTTTCAACCGCCAGCTCGTCGCCTCAATTGAGGCGGTCGCGGTCAGTGGAAGGCTCGTCGTCGGGGCAGCCGTGGTCGGCGCAATCATTGGCGCTGCCATCCAGGATTTGCGCGCTGATGGCCGCAATCTCGATGCGCAGCAACTCGCGCTCGCGGGTCAGCCGATCCACTGCCGTCTGCGCCTCCAGCAGCGTCTGCTTCACCTCATCGGCGCAGGGCAGACAGACGGCGATGAAGTAGGACAGCTCCACGGTGTCCTTCGGGACGGCGATGCTGGTCTCGCCGCCTTCCATCACCGAGAGCACCAGGCTGAGATAGTCATCCAGCAGGCCGCGTGTCTCCATCTGCAGGCTGGCGATATCGCCTGCGCCGATATCCTCAGGCAGCAGGCGCACCCTGCCGCTCATATAGGGCTTCTCGTGGCGCAGCTCCAGCGCCTCGAAGCGCTGCACGCCGACCGTGATGAGGTTGTAGCGGCCATCGGGCAGACGTTGGTAGTCGGCGATGCGCGCCAGCGTGCCGTAGCGCTCGGACTGCTCCTGGCCAAACTGGCTTTCGGGGGTCGCCAGCGTCACGCCAAAGGAGATATTGGAATCAAGGCAGAAGCGCGTCATCTCGCGATAGCGCGGCTCGAAGATGTGCAGCGGCTGCACCATCCCTGGAAAGAGCACGAGCTCGAGTGGAAACAGCGGAATCTCGATGATTTGATCCGCCATATTCGACTCCTCTCGCGCGCCGATGCCGCGGCATTTCCCGCGCCAGGGCCACTATTGCCCGCCAGAGCACGCGCATGGCCCTGCAAAAGAATGTATCATGCATGGGCGAGAGCGCGCCAACCTGCCGAGCGCCGCGTCGGCGTGGGATCGCGGCCTTAAATGGCCGACGCACGGTGGGTATGGGGCATGAATGCCCCTGGGGCGCGTGCAGGTGGAGCGTTTCGGTGGCCTTTCAAGGCCATTTCGGGCGTGCTCCGGCCTTTCAAGGCTGGAGCGCGCCCAGCCAACAGGAGATACGTCTGTGCAGCAGGTCGTCGGGAACCCGCAGGCGCAAGCCATTCTGGAGCGCGCGCTGGCCAGCGGGCAGTTGCGCCACGCCTATCTGCTGCATGGCCCCGCCGGGATCGGCAAATTCACGCTGGCGCTGGCCTTCGCGCAGGCCGCGCTCTGCCAGCGCCGCCAGCCGGGCGAGGCCGAGCCGTGCGGCGAGTGCGCCGCCTGCCGCAAGGTGGCGCATGGCAACCATCCCGACCTGACGCTGATCGAGCCGCCCGATGGCAAGCGCTGGGTATCGATCGATGATGTGCGCGAGGCGCTGCAGATTGCCAGCCTGGCGCCATCCGAGAGCGCTCATCGCATCGTCATCGTCCCCGACGCCGAGCGTATTCAGGAGCGCACCGCCAACACGTTGCTGAAGATGCTGGAGGAGCCGCCGGAGGGCGTCATCTTCCTGCTGCTGGTCAACGACGCCGACACCGTGCTGCCGACGATTCTCTCGCGCTGCCAGCTCATCGCGCTGCGCCCGCTCTCCTTCGAGGAGGTCAGTCAGGCGCTGGGCGAGCGCTGGGGCGTGGCGCCCGATGCGGCGGCGCGGCTGGCAGGGCTGGCGAATGGTCGCCTGGGCTGGGCGGTGCGCGCGCACGAGCGGCCCGAGGAGCAGGCCGAGCGCGAGCAGCTGCTGCTGCGCATCGTCGCGCTGGTCGGCGCGCCCACTGACGAGCGCCTGCGCAGCGTCGGCGCCATCGGCTCAGACAACGCCTCCGCCCGCGCCGCGCTCGACCTGTGGATTGGCTGGTGGCGTGACGTGACGCTGGCAGCCAATGGCGCGCACGCGCTGACCTCGGCAGGCGAGGCGCGCAGCGAGGCCGAGCGCATCGGGCCTGCCATCGGCGCGGAGCCAGCGCGCACGTTCCTCCATCTGCTGCTGGCCGCGCTGGCCTCGATGGATGTCAATGCCAACCCACGACTGACACTGGAGAATCTCGCGCTGGCGCTGCCACATCTGCGGCAGGTCGGCGCGCGACACTGAATCGCATGCATGCGGCTCCGCGCCGATAGTGTCGCGGATCCGCCCGCTCGTTTTGATCAGCCGCACGCGCCTGACCCACGCGGGGGAATCTTATTCAACTTGCCAGAAATACACAGGAATCGGCTTGACGCTGCCGCTGGGCGCACGTATACTTGACTTGTCGGGAGGCGCCCGCAGTTGACGCGAACCTCCCGCACAGACGCGCATTGGACGCCCTTACCCGTTGCTCAGCGTCATCCCCTTGTACTGTGTCTGGTTGCCCTCGCTGTTCGTCACTGGATGGTCATCCAGTTCGTGGATTCGTGCGCCCATGTGCCGGTAGCGCGTGGGCTCGAGAAGCGAGTCGGAGCGAATCGGTTGGCATCCAGCCAACGCGCGAGTGTGGGCGCTCAGGCGCTCCTGTGCGGATTCCCCGCTGCGCAGCGCTGGCGAGCAATGGCGACCCATGTGCGTCGGGCCAGACTCCACGTCAACGCGATGCACGCAACGACCTGACCTCCGGCGGACAATGACGTCTCGATGGACTGGTCGCGCCGAAGCGTCGCGCTAGCCCCCGCTGCGCTGACTGGCCCGATCAGCTCACCCATTGGAATGCATGCCAGCCCTTGACCAAACCCAGATGCGACCCAGGCAAAGCCCGGATTCGAGCGAGGCACGTCTCAGCAAGTCCCAGTAACCCCAACCCGCAGACGATCACGGTAGTGGTCGCACGCCCGTAGCAGCGCGTCCTGTAGGAATGCACGACCACGTAGCGTCCGAAGATGTAGCGCAAGACGAAGTAGCGTGTCACCGTCGGCGGTCTCATCCTCCGTCGGCCCAGTCGCGACGCCTGCTCACGGCTAGAGCGGCACGCCAGCGCTCGCCGTCACAGCGCGCCCCCTCCCGCACACGCACGCCCGCAACAGGTTTCCTGACGAACCGCAGAAGTTGTCGCCGCGCGCCAGACGCGCCAACGTTCGCCAAGAGGGGCACACCATGGAACCCAGCGACACCAGCAACACATCTGATCTGCCAACTACGGATGGACTGACGCCGTCCGACGATACGCTGTCCACCACGGGTAGCATCGAGGAGCCACAGGATACTGTGCTGTCCGTGTCCTCTGCGCCCGCCGATGACGCCACCGCCGCCAGCCAGGATGGCGCAGCGACGATAGTCGCCACAGACGAAGCCGCGCCCGAAGCCGCGCCCGAAGCTCCTGCCGAGGCGTCAGCGGTCCCTTCCGGAAACCCTGTTGAAGGACTCATCCATAACACTATCGGCGCGCTCGAAGAGATGGCGCAGGCGGTGCAATCGGCCATGGAGCGGCTCACAGGGCTTCTGTCGAGCCATGCTCCCGGCGCATCGGCCACTTCGACCGATGCAGCGCCCGCCGAGGCCGCCGCCGAGCCAGCCGCCGATGAGATGGCGGCTCCGCTGGTCGCGACCGCCCCACTCGCGTCGTCCGAGACGCTGTCGGAGCTGGCGACGGAGACAGCGCCCGCCGCTGAGGAGGCCGCTCCCAGCGCGGAGGAGGCTGCTCCCGCCGACGAAGTGGCTGCCCCCGCCGAGGAGGCGACGCCGCTGACCGACGAGGTGACCGAGGCGCCCACGGAGACGGACTCGGAGACGGCAGAGGCCGCTCCAGCCGCCGAAGAGAGCGCCACCGCCAGCGATGAGGTCGCCCCCGAGGCGCTGGAAGCGTCAGACGCGGCAGACGCGACTGAGGCTGCGGAAATGGAGGCGGCCAGCGAGCCGACCGACGCCGAGAGCACAGAGCCGCAACTGGCCAATGTGGCCACCGCCGACGCGACCTCCGCAATGGAGACGACAGCGGATGCGCCCGCTGCGGAATCCGATGATGCGACTGACTCCGCGCTAGCGTCGGATGCAGGCAGCGCCGTGGATGAGGCCGAGGGCGCCGCCGAGGTGTCGGCAGCGTCCGATACCGCCGAGGCGACCGACGGCGCCGAGGCAGAGACGGAGCTAGCCAGCCCGACAGCGGAGGAGGAGACGACCGCAGCGACCGACGAGGTTAGCGACGAGGCCAGCGCTGAAGCTGCCCCAGAGGCGGCGGAGGAAGCGGCGCCAGTTGAGGCGAGCGAGGCGGAATCCGCTCCCGAAGCGGAAGAAGCTTCAGCCCCCACGCTGGACGCCAGCTCCGACAGCGCGGCGGCGATGATGGAGGAGACGGCGCCCGCCTCCGACGATCTCTCGGCGTCGGCCACTGACGAGGCCGCGCCTTACGCCGAGGCCACCGCTGATGAGGCCGCGCCGTCCGCTGAGGCATCCTCCGATATCGCCGATGAGGCGAGCGCGGAGGCGAGCATGGAGGCGACCACCGAGGAGACGACGGAGAGCTCGGAGGCCGCGCCCATGGAGGACTTGACCGAGCAAGCGACCTCCGCTACCGACGAGTGGACAGCCGCAGGCGAAGGCGACGCGCAGGCGTCGGTCTCCGCTGCGTCAGATGAGGCGTCCGCAGATGGCGCGAGCGATGGCGAGGCTATCAGCGCCGACGCAGCCGAAGCGGCGCCAGCAGAGGACGAGACTGCTGAGTCGCCGAACCTCTTCAAGGCCGTGGCGGACATGTTCCACCATCATTCTGATGGCGAATAGCTGAGTACTGTTGGCGTCCCGCTCCGCGTCGCGATTGGGGGCTTTCGCAGGCGCGCGAGCGGGACGACCTCTCCCCCTGACCCTCTCCCCTTCAGGGAGGGGGAACCTGGGCCAGGCGGGTCTTCGCTGGCGGATGTGGCGTATCGATATCCCCCGTCCTCTACCCCAGCAGACCAGCTCGCCGCGCGATGGCCAGCCGCTTCTCCTCTACTTTGAGCGAGGCTGCGTCGATCATCACATCGTCGATCACCAGCGCCCCCACGCCCTGCTCGATATCGGCATTGGCATAGGCGTCCATGATGTGCTGCGCGCGGGCGATCTCTTCCGCTGAGGGCGTGAACGCCTCGTTGATGACGGCGACCTGCGGCGGGTAGACAGCCCACTTGCCATCGAAGCCCATGCGGCTGGCCATCGTCGCGTCGCGCTTGCAGGCCTCCAGGTCGCGGATCGCCAGCGTCACGCCATCCACCGCCGTGATGCCCGCCGCGCGCGCCGCCGTCAGCGTCTTGGCCTTGGCATAGTTGTAGTAGAAGAACTGCTCAGCGCCCGTCTCCTTTGCGCCGATGTCGCCCGCGAAATCCACCAGCCCAAAGACCAGCCCGCTCAGCCGGGGCGACGCCTTGGCGATGTCCTCAGCGTGCAGCACAGCCTCGGCGCTCTCGATCAGCGCCTCCAGCATGATGCGCCCGACCGGATAGCCCATATTCAGCTCGATCTGCGTCACCAGGCGGTCGGCGAAGATGACGTCCTCTGGGCCGTTGACCTTGGGCAGCACGATGCAGTCCACCGCGCGGCCCGCCGCCTCCACCACCTCGATCACATCGCGGTAGAAGAAGCGCGTATTGGCGGCGTTGGGGCGAAAGGCGCGAATCCTGGGGCCAAAGTCCAGCGTGGTCAGCGCCTCGATGACGGTCTTGCGCGCGGCCTCCTTCTGCGAGACCGCGCAAGCGTCCTCCAGATCGAACATCACCTGATCCGCCGCCGATTGCGCCGCCTTGCTCATCATCTTGAGCGAGTGGCCAGGGCAGGTCAGCTCTGATCGGCGGATCAGGGCATCGCGATGTGAGGCGGCGGCCTCGCGTGGGGCATCTATGGTCATGTAAAACTCCTCGGTGGCGCTCTGGAGGGATGTCTCCGACTTGCCAGTATATCGCGCCGCACGGGGCCACTGGCGGATCACTCAGCGCCGATCAGCGCGGGTCAGCGCGGGCGGGCCAGCAGCGCCATCGCCGTCTCCACCAGCTCGGCCAGCGGCGCCAGCGGTACCCACTCGTCCACCGTGTGCTCATCCATCACGCCGGTGGAGACGGTGAAGACGCGCGCGTGGGCGCGCAGCGCGCTGGCGTCGCTGCCGATGAAGGTCGTCATTGTGCGGAATGGCTCGCCGCGCGCCTCCACCGCCGCGCGCCAGGCCAGCAGCAGCGGCTCATCCGCGCCAACCACGTAGCTGTCGCAGTGCGGATCGAAGCTGACCTTCGCCGCGCCGCCCAGCGCCTCCGCCGCCTCAGTGAAGCTGCGCGCCACCTGCGCCATCAGCGCGTCGCGTCCGGCGGCGTCGGCCAGCGTGCGAATCTCGCCCAGCGCGCGGAGCTGGCCCGGAACGGCGTTGCGGGCCGAGCCGCCTTCGATGCGACCAATCGAGATGCGCGTGGCGTCGTCATCCAGCGAGCCGCTGGGATACGACGCGCGGTGGAAGATCTCGATGGCGCTGACCGTGCCATCCAGTCGCTTGCCGGGATGCCCGCTCGCGCCGCGAATCGTCACATCGAAGGCGATGTAGGTGGCGGCGCGCGTCACGACCACCCCCGCCTCGCCCGCGTTATCGAAGACGAGGCCCTCCACCGCGCCCCACGGCGCCGGATCGAACGCCTTCGCGCCCGTCAGGCCGACCTCCTCGCCGACGGTGAAGAGCAGCAGCAGCGGCGGATGGGTGAGCTGGCGCTCGCGCAGCGCCTCGACCGTCGCCAGGATGATCGCCACGCCAGCGGCGTCGTCGGCGCCGAGGTTGGTCGTGCCATCGCTGCGCATGACGCCATCGGCGATGTGGGGGGTGTGCGCCAGCCCCGGCGGCACGCGGTCGATGTGCGCGTTGAGCAGCAGCGGGGCCTCGCCATCGCGCTCGGCAGGGACGCCCGGAACGCGCGCCAGCAGATTGCCCGCCGCGTCGGTCTGCGGCTCCAGCCCCAGCGCGACCAGCCGACCGCTGACGTAGGCGCGCGCGGCGTCCTCCTGGCCAGAGACGCTCGGCACGCCCAGCAGCTCGCGCAGGGTCGTCGTGACACGCTCCAGCGACTGCTCACGCTCGGTTCGGTCTCGCACACTCATCTCGTCAGTCTCCCGTCTCTGGCGCGCCGCGCTCCAGCCGCTCCACCGTGCCGCCTACCAGCGCCGTGATGTCGGCCAGCATGGCGGCGCGCGGATGCGGCGAGTTGAGGAAGTCGCACAGGTTGATCAGATCCATCAGCAGCGTCATGCGCCTCCAGTTGGCAGGCGCGAAGCCGCCCTCCGCGCGATAGGCGGCCACACAGGCGTCGGCGAACCCCGGCGGCAGCGTCGCCTCACGCCGCAGCAGGCTGCCCAGATCGAAGACCGAGGCTCCGACGAACGCGAACTCCCAGTCGAGCACGGCGGTCACCCGCCAGCCATCAGGATCGCGCCGCACGAGGATGTTGCCGTCTTTGTAGTCGGCGTGGATCAGCGCGCGCTGGCCTGCCAATGGCGCGGCCTCGTCAGCGCAGCGGTCGATCTGGCGCAGCAGTCGCGCGGTCAACTCAGCGCCCAGTCGCTCGCCCGCGCGCCCCGCCAGCATCTCGCCCAGCCAGCCGCGCAGCCCCTCTGGCCCAATGGTCAGCCGCTCGCGAATGGTGAGGTCAGCGTCCAGGAAGCCAGCGGCCTCGAAGGTGAAGGAGCCGATGCGCGCTGCCACCGCGCCCAGCGCCGCCGCCAGCGTGGGCGCCTCCTCGGCGGGCAGCGTGGGCAGCGCGTCCAGCAGCGGGACGCCATCCATCCAGCTCAGCGCGATGTAGGGATAGTCGAAGCTGGCCGTGGTCGGCTCGACAAAGAGCGCCTGCGGGACGGGCACGCGATCCGCCACCAGCCGCAGCAGCGCCGCCTCGCGCGCGCACGCCTCTGGCTCGCGGGTGTAGAAGCGCACGACGATTGGCTCAGATGGCGCATCCCTGCCCGCCAGCGACACACGATAGTTGGTGTTGGCCAGGCCGCCAGAGACATGCTCGGCGCCGGTGACGTGGGCGTCGGGCCAGCGTGGCGCCAGCAGCCGTTCGAGCGTCGTGGCGTCCACCGTCAGCAGCGGCGTCCGGCGATTCCAGCCTCCCGCCATCATTCGTCCTCCGCTGTGGGGCAGGCCCCCACCCCAACCCCTCCCCCGCTGCGGCGGGAGAGGGGCTTTCCGACTCCCCCTCTCCTGTGGGAGAGGCGGCTGGAGGTGAGGTCGGCCAGACGGCAAGCGCCGGATACCCACAGGATGTGCAGGTATCCGGCGCTCGTTGGGCGCGTCCCTCGGATGCGCGGGCGGCTATTCGGCCCAGGGGCGCGCCACGTCAGTGCGACGGAGCAGCGAGCGCAGGCCATCCACGCGCCCACGCAGCCAGTCGGGGCTGCGACCGCCGACCGGCTTGCCGCCGCGCGCCGTGGTATAGATGCGCGCCGAATGCGTCACCGCCAGCGCCAATTGCCGCTCGGTGGGCTGATAGCCGCGCGCCTGAGCGTCCGCAAGCTCACGGAGCACGCTGGTGAACCCTGCGTAGTAGTCTGACGACTCCGTCAGATAATCTATCAGTGGCCCACCGGATGACGGCTCACTCTGATCTGGTAGCACCGTTCGGATTCCTCCGTCGTGCGGGCTGACCTAGTGGCCGCACCCGCACGAGCGCGCCGCTCCGCTGTCGCCAGCGGTCTTGAAGCTGTGGCCACAGCCGCAGGTCGAGACGGCGTTAGGATTGTTGACTGTGAAGCCAGCGCCCATCAGGCTATCGACATAGTCGACTTCGCTGCCCGAGATGTATTCGGCGCTCATCTCGTCGATGAGCACGCGCACACCCTGCGTCTCGAAGATGCTATCGCTCTCCTGCGTCTCGTCGAGCGTCATGCCATACTGCAAGCCAGAGCAGCCACCGCCGGCCACGAAGATGCGCAGCCCCAACTCAGCATTACCCTCAGCATCCAGCAGCTCGCGGACTTTCTCCGCCGCCGCCGACGTAATCGTGATGAGCGCGGTCTGCGTCTCAGAATTGTCGATCATGAAGTCTCATCCTCCTGACCACGGGCCGTGCCTGATGCGCCGCGGTAGTAGAGCGCCTAGAGGTAAGTGGGTGATGAACCGTGCCTGGTTCACGCTTTACCTTATGGTGTATTGTACGCGCGGGCGTCGCTAGCGTCAATGCGACTGGCCGTCTCGGCGCGGGTCAGAGATCGCGGCCATGAATGGCCGACGCACGGCACGGACGGGGCATGAATGCCCCTGGGCTCCGCCGCAGGCAGGCGCTCGCGGCTTTCAAGCCGCCGTCTGCGTGCTCCGGCCTTTCAAGATCGAGAGGGGAGGCAGACAGAGCCTGCCCCTACGACCACCCTCCGCTCCCTCTCCCAGAGGGAGAGGGCTGGGGTAAGGGCGCGCCGGTCACTCACCAGCCTCCTGCTGCTCACCCATCTGCTCCTCGCTCTCACGCAGCCCGCTGCGCAGCAGAAGCTGGCGCAGCGTTTCTATTTTGTGGCTCGTGTCGCGGGCTTGCGCTTCGAAGTAGCGCGCCGCGTGCATGCGACGATCCTGGCGCGCTCGCGCTGCCATGCGCTCGGCCATGCGCTCGCGCTGCTCCAGTGTCTCCAGCGCTGTCCAGAGGGCCGCATCCACCGCATCGGCCTGGCTGGCCATCAACGCATCACTGGTGAAGGCGTGGCCAATCTGGCAGCGGTAGCGCAGCAGTCTGCCGTCGTTGACCTCCCACAGTGGCCCTTTGCATGTCGGGCAAGTAAAGAGCGACTGCACGCCCGGCTGCTGCTCTGGGTCGGAGGCAGACTGCCCCATGGCGACCTCTGTCTCCAGCTTCAGCTCAGGCCACGCAGGAAAGTCCCGCTCGGGCGGCGCTGGCTCACGCGCCATCTGCGCCAGGTAGGCGGGCATATCGGCCAGCGGCAGGCAAGCGTCCACGTCGACGGCAGCCAGCGCGCTCTCTGGCATGCTGGGATTGAAGGCGTCGCGCGGTTCCTGCACCACTGCGATGCCGCCGCGCTGCTTGACGGCCCACAACCCGGCGGTTCCATCGTTGAGCGCGCCAGTCAGCACGACGCCGATCACACGCGGGCCAAAGGCGATAGCGGCGCTGCGGAAGAGCGGATCGATCGCTGGCAGATGCCGATTTTCCTCCGGCCCAGCGGAGAGGCGCATGCGCTCATGTTCCAGCAGCAGATGGGCGCCCGGCGGCGCGACATAGATGTGGCCGCGCTCGAATCGGCGCCCGTCCCTCGGATGCTCGGCAGGCAGCGGGCCAGCGCGCGTCAGCGCATTTGGCAGATAGCTGCTCGCATGACGCGAGAGATGCTGCACGACGAAGACTGTCGCCGCCAGATCGTCGGGGAAACCCTGAACCAGCCGCTTCAGCGCATCGACGCCGCCAGCGGAGGTACCGATCACTATGATGTCGTGGCCACGCATCGCGACGCTCCCTGCGCTCAATCACTGGCCGCAGGAGCGCCGCCAGAGCGGCGAGCAGACAGGTCTGCCCGTATCCTACGCAACAGGCGCACAACTGGCGCCATTCTATTTCGCTGCGCTGCCTGTTTCCGATTGATCGGTGGAGCGGTCGGCCAGCGGCAGGCGTACGGTGAAGGTGGCGCCATCGCCTGGCATTGATTCGACGCTGACCTCGCCACCGTGGGCCTGCACGATCTGGCGCACGATGAACAGACCCAGGCCCATCCCGCCGTGCGTGGCGCTATCGGTGCGATCCGCCTGGAAGAAGCGGGTGAAGAGGCGTTTCGCGTCCTCCTGCGCGATGCCCGGCCCGCGATCGTGTACCGCGACCTCCGCATCGTCACCCTTTCGATGCACGCGCACGCTGATGGCCTCCGACTTCGGCGCATATTTCGCGGCATTGGTCAGCAGGTTGTGAAACACCTGCTCCAGCCGCAGCGCATCGCCCTGGACGATCAGCGGTTCATCCGCCGTTTGCAGCTCCAGTTGCTGGGTGAAGATGGGCTGCAGCGCGTCCACGGCGCTGCGGGTGATGGCCGCGATGTCCACAGGCGCGGGCTGCAGGTCGAGCTTGCCGCTCTGGAGCAACGCTACGTCCACCAGATCGCTGATCAAACCGCCCAGCCGCTTGATCTGTGTGTCGGCGATGGAGATATAGCGCTCGACGCCGCTGGTATCTGCGCTCTTGGTGCGGTTGGCCAGCAGTTGCAGCGCGGCATGTGCGGAGGTCAGCGGCGTGCGCAGCTCGTGCGCCGCGCGAGCGAGAAATTCGCTTTGCAGGCGATTGCGCGCCGTCACATCGCGGATGATGATGACGCCGCCCGTGATGGTCTCGCCTGATCGGGTGGGCCTCCCGTTGGCCTCGAACTCGCGCTGGTTTCCATCTGTGTCGGTCAGGGAGAATTCGGTCATGCCTTCCACGCCGCGCAGCGTGCGCCCAGTTGGCGTGTTCTCCGCTGGGATGAGCTGCCCACTGCGGTCTTCCGGCGTGAAATCAGCCTCCGCGCCGCCGAACATGCGCGCATAGGCGGCGTTGGTCTGCACGATGCCGCCCAGCGCATCAACCACCAGCACCGCATCGCCGATATTCGCCAGGATGGCGGCCAGCCACTCGCGCTCCATTTCGGTCGTGCGGCGCTGCTGATCCAGGCTGAGCGCCGCACGCTGCAGCTCGTGGCTGCGCGATTCGAGGTCGTCGTTGGCGGTGTTCAGCTCCTCGACCGTCGCCTGCAACTCCTCGTTGAGCGTCTCCAGCTCCTCGTTGCTGGCCTGCAACTCCTCGTTGAGCGTCTCCACTTCTTCCGAGGCCGCCTGCAACTCCTCGGTCGTGACGAGGAACTCCTCGTTGCTCTGACGAAGATTCAAGTTCATCTGCGCCAGGTCTTCGTTCGCATCGAGATACTGGCGATTGGCCGTCGTCAGCGCCTGCACCTGCTTCTCCAGCGCGTCGAGACGGCTCTGCGCCGAGACCGCCTCCTGCTCCTTCGTCTGCTTCGAGGCGCGTGTGGCCTTGGCTGTGGTGGACGCTTTGGGGTCGTGTGCGGCGGACTGGCCCTCCAGAGCCTCGGTGGATTCCATCGCATCGATGGTGGGGCTGATGAGCAGCACGACCGACTCGGTGGCGTCGCCTTCGTGCTGAGACGCCTGCGCGAAGGCGCGAATATGCACGCTATGCGCAGCTTCGGCGCCCGCTCCGACCTCCAGCGTCGCTTCCATGTCGTTCTCGTTGAGGTTGCGGAAGGCGGCGTCGATGAGGCGGCGCAGCGGCTTGGTTGGCACATCTTCCGCCAGGTGCAGCAGGTCTTCGCCGACCGCCGAGCGATGGATGCCCAGCATGCGCAGCGCCGCCGGATTGATGGTCAGCACATCGTAGCGTCGGTCAATGATAGCAATGCCGACCGGCAATGTCAGCACGGCGTCGCCCAGCCGCTCGAAGGATGTACGCGGGCGCGCAGCGGACGCCGTAAAGTGCGCCCGCGTTCCCACATTGGCGGGCTGGCCTGTCGCTAGCTGCGCCGCCTGGAGGGGTAGAGGGTCATTGGTCGAGCCTTTGGGCAGCAGCAGCGGCTCGCCATAGCGGCGGTAGACATGCAGCAGCGAGTTGATCGGCATGAAGAATTCGGGCAATGGGCTGGTCGTCTCGGCCTTGCCCAGCACCAGAATGCCGCCGTTACGCAGCGAGTAGGCGAAGAGCTGGAGTACGCGCTTTTGCAGGTCACTGGCGAAGTAGATCAGCACGTTGCGACAGAGCACCAGATCCATATGCGGGAAGGGCGCGCGTCGCCCCAGGTCGTGCTGGCCAAAGTCCACCATGCTGCGCACGCGCTTCTGCACCTCGAAATCGCCATCGAGCTGCGAGAAGTAGCGATCAATCAGATCTTGCGGAGCTGAGGCCAGCGCCGCGCGCGAATAGATGCCGCGCCGCGCGAAGGCGATGGCCTGCGCGTCGAGATCGGTGGCGAAGATGCGTACGGTGAACTGACTCAGCTCCTCGCCCAGCGCGTCGGCCACCAGCATGGCGATAGAGTAGGCTTCTTCGCCGGTCGCGCAGCCTGCCGACCAGATGCGTATCTCTTTCGAGCCATTGCGCGCGTCTTCGATCAGCCGGGGCAGCGTCTCGCGCCGCAGGGTATCGAACAGCTCACGGTCGCGAAAGAACTCTGTGACCTTGATGAGGAACGTGCTGATGAGGTGCTGGTACTCTTCCGGCTGGCGCTCCAGATAGTGCAGATAGGCTTCGAGCGACGGGGAGTTGGTCGCCACCATGCGGCGCTTCAGCCGCCGCAAGATCGTCGCCGGCTTATAGGTGGTGAAGTCGAGGCCGCTGAACTCATGCACGTCGTTCAGAAAGGTGCGCAGGAGCTTCGTTTCGGATGCCTGCGTCACCGCTGAGGCGCCGGTGAGCAGGTCGTAGAGCAATTGGCCAACCTCTTCGATGTTGGCAATGAAATCCACAGCGGTTGGCGCCAGCGATTGGGGCATGGAGGGATACGTAGCGGTGGCGGGGTTCTGGATGATGACTGTGCCGCCCGCTTTCTTGACCTCCAGCGCGCCCGCCGCGCCCGCCGCGCCATCGGGGCCTGTGCCTGTCAAAATAACCGCGATCAACCCTTCGCCATAGACCTCGGAGGCGCTGGTGAAGAGCCGATTGATGGAGGGCGAGGGCCGCGACGCCTGGCTGCCGCTGGTCAGGATGATATGCCCATCGCTGATTTCAACGTTCTGATCTGAGGGGATGACATAGACCGCGCCGGGGATGAGCGCTTCCTTGTTGAGCACGGTCTTGACGGGGGCTGTGCTGCGGCGCTCCAGTATCTCACCAAGATGGCTGGGGCGCCTGGGATCGAGGTGCTGCGCGATGACGATGGGCGCAGGAAAGTCGCGTGGCAGGGTCGAGACGAACATCTGCAGCGCCTCGATGCCACCCGCCGACGAGCCAACCACCACGAGTTGTGTTCCGGAGGTATCTGTCGGCATAGCTCAAACTCCCTACAAGCGCGCTGGTGTGGCAGTGAGCATGGTAACGTAGAAGGCGCTGCAATTGAGCCGTTGGCTGGGGATAATGCGAGATCAATCCTTCTGTTAGTCTGCGGCGCGACCACATTGCATCATGCATTGACAGGCGTGGCGTCCAGGACGCTATCGTACATCCAGCCCTTAGCGCTGCGCATGCCACGCAAGCCAATCGTCCCACGAAGCATGCCAAATACCACATTGAGAGGGAATCGTCACGATGGACGCAGCTAGCTCACTGCGCGACGAGATTCGCGCGCTCAACGATCAACTGGTCGCCGACCGTCGCCACTTCCACCAGTTTCCGGAGCTGGGATTCCAGGAACATGAGACGGCGCGCTACGTCGCCGAGCGGCTGCGCGCACTGGGCGTCGAGACGCAGACGGGTGTAGCGCAGACGGGCGTAGTGGGGCTGATCCGGGGGCGCACGGAAGGGCGTGTGGTCTTGCTGCGCGCCGACATGGACGCCCTGCCGCTGACAGAGGAGACGGGCGCGCCCTACGCCTCACAGCATGACGGCGTCCACCACGCCTGCGGCCACGACGGCCATACGGCCATCCTGCTGGCGGTCGCCGAGCTGCTGACGCGGCGCCGCGACGACTTCGCGGGCGCGGTCAAGCTGGTCTTTCAGCCAGCCGAGGAAGGCCCTGGCGGCGCAGAGCCGATGATCGCAGCGGGGGTGATGGAGCAGCCGCAGGTGGACGCCTGCTTCGGGCTGCACCTGGCCAACGATCTGCCGGTGGGTGTCATCATGGCGCGCGGCGGGCCGGTGCAGGCCAGCGCCGACGACTTCGAGATCGTGGTGGAGGGCATCGGTGGGCATGGCGCGTCACCACACCAGACGGTGGACGCCGTGGCCATCGGCGCCGCCATCGTCGGCGAGCTGCAGCGCATCGTCAGCCGCGAGGTTGACCCGCTCGACTCAGCCGTGGTCAGCGTTGGCTCGTTCCACGCGGGCGCGCGGCACAACATCATCGCGTCGCGCGCCACGCTGGTCGGCACGATGCGCGCCCTCAAGCCGGAGACGCGCGCCCTGCTGCATCAGCGGGTGGAGGAGATCGCACGCGGGGTGGCGGAGGCGGCGCGGGCGACGGCGCGGGTCAAGATCAACGTCGGCTATCCCGTCACCAGCAACGACGAGGCGATGGCGCGGTTCGCCTACGGAGTCGCCGAGACGGTGGTGGGGCCAGAGCATGTCACTGCTGGCCATCCCATCATGGGCGCGGAGGACATGAGCTTCTTCCTCAACGCCGCGCCCGGCTGCTACGCCTACATTGGCTCGCGCAACGAGGCGCGCGACCTGCGGCATCCGCACCACAGCCCACTCTTCGACTTCGACGAGGCCGCCCTGCCGATCGGCGTGGAGCTGCTGACCAGGCTGGCGCTGGAGTATCTGGAGCGCGGCGGGTGAGACCTCTCCCCCTGTCCCCCTCCCCTGTCCCCCTCCCCTGGCAGGGGGAGGGGGAACCCGTGCGAAGAGTTGCAGCGCGTTGTGAACTGGCGCGACCTCACCCCAAACCCCTCTCCCACGGGGAGAGGGGCTTTCGACTCCTGCTGAGGCGAGGTCACATCGCTTGCCCCACGCTGTTTCCCTGGCCTGGGCTCCTCCTCCCTCGGAGGGCGAGCGGCAGCGAAGCCCTGGTTCGGGTTCAGGGTTCCCGAACCAGGGAGGGGGTCAGGGGGAGAGGTTCCGCTCGCTTCGCCACCTCCATCACGCCAGCGACTCTGGCTCCTCCAGGCTGGCGATCAGCGCGCCCATGAACTGCGCGGCGGAGGCGCCGTCGATGACACGATGGTCGCACGAGACGCTGATCCACGCGCCAGGGCGCACCGCCAGCGCGTCGCCGACCACCGTCGGGCGCGGCTTGATGGCGCCGAAGCCGACGATGCAGACCTCCGGCGCATTGATGATCGGCGCGCCCGTCTCGACTGGCCCCATCGCCCCCACATTGGTGATGGTGATGGTGCCGCCGGTCATCGAGCCAGCGTCCAGCCGCCCCTCGCGCGCCAGCCCCACCAGCCGCTCGCACTCCGCTGCGATCTGCGCCAGCGAGCGCGCCGCCGCGTCCTTTACCACCGGCACGACCAGCCCGCGCTGCGTATCTGTCGCGATGCCGACGTGGATGCGCTTGCGAATGACGATAGCGTTCCCTTCCTCATCCCAGCGCGAATTGGTGATGGGATAGGCGGCGACGGCGCGGGTCAGCGCCCGCACGAAGAACGGCAGGAAGGTCAGATGCGCGCCCGCATACGCTGGCTCGCCCTTCAGCCGCTGGCGCAGCGCCACCAGCTTGCTGGCGTCGAACAGGCCGTACTCCGTGAAGTGCGGGATCGTCGTGGCGGAGCGGGTCATCTTGGCGGCGATGGCCTTGCGCAGCCCGATCGTGCTGATGCGCTGCTCCTCCTCGTCGCCCACAACTGTGGCCGCCGGGGCGGCTGGAGCGCTAGCGGCAGGGCTGGCCTCCAGATCCTCGACGCGGATGCGCCCGCCGGGGCCGGTGCCGACGATGCCCGTCAGGCTGATGCCACGCTCCGCTGCGATCTTGCGCACCAGCGGGCTGGCCTTCACGGCGCCATCGTCCGGCGCCGGGGCAGGCGCCACTGGAGCAGGCGCCGGGGCGGGAGCCGCAGCCACAGGCGTGACCGGAGCCTGCGCCTCGGCGACACCCGCGCCGCGCCGTCGCCGCGTGAACGCCTGCGCCGGGCCGTGCGCGCCGTAGCCCACCAGCACTGGCCCCTCGCCATCCACCACCTCCTCTGGCGCGACATCGGGGATCGTGCCGCCAGCGTGGTCGCCCTGGGCGATGGTGATGAGCGGCTTGCCCACCAGCACCGTCTCGCCGGGCTGCGCGTGCAGCGCCTGCACCACGCCCGCCCACGGCGAGGGAATCTCCACCAACGCCTTGGCGGTCTCGACCTCGCACAGATGCTGATTCAGCGCGACTTCGTCGCCCACCTGAACCAGCCAGCGCGTCAGTTGCGCCTCCTCCAGCCCTTCGCCGAGGTCTGGCAGCATGAACTGTCCCATGCGACTAATACTCCCGTGTGCGATCTACAGCCTCCAGAATGCGGTCGGCGTCTGGCAGGAAGAGCTTCTCATAGCGCGATGGTGGGTACGGCGTGGTGGGTGCGCCCACGCGCTCGACCGGCGCCACCAGCGTGTCGAAGAGGTCGTGCATCAGCCGCGCGGCGATCTCGCCACCCAGCCCCAGGAAGACGGGCGCCTCGTGCGTGACCACCACACGCTTGGTCTTGCGCGCCGAGGCGTAGACCGTCTCCCAGTCAATCGGCGACAGGCTGCGCAAATCGAGCACCTCCAGCGCGACGCCCTCGCTGGCCGCCGTCTCCGCCGCCGCCAGCGCCACGGAGACCATCGGCCCGTAGGCGATCACCGTGGCGTCGGTTCCCGCGCGGGCGATGCGCGCCTTCGCGATGGACTCCGGCGGCGCGGGCAACGTCACCTCCTGCTTCATCCAGTAGCGCGCTTTCGGCTCCAGGAAGATGACCGGATCAGGGTCGGCGATGGCCGCGCGCAGCAGCCCATAGGCGTCGGCGGGGTTCGACGGCGTGACGACCTTCAGCCCGGCGGTGTGCGCGTAGTACGTCTCCGGACTCTCGGAGTGCTGCTCGATGGCGCCGATGTTCCCGCCATAGGGGATGCGGATGACGAGGCTCATCGGGCAGGCGCCGCCCGTGCGCGTGTGATATTTGGCGATGTTGCTCGTCACCTGCTGGAACGACGGATACGAGAAGGCGTCGAACTGCATCTCGGCGACGGGATGAAAGCCCTTGACGGCCAGCCCCAGCGCGGTACCCGCAATGGTCGCCTCGGCCAGCGGCGTGTTGAAGACGCGCTCGGCGCCGAACTCATCTTGCAGGCCATCGGTCACGCGGAAGACGCCGCCCAGCTTGCCGACATCCTCGCCAAAGATGAGGACGCGGCTGTCGTCGCGCAGGCTATCATGCAGGGCCAGGTTGAGCGCCTTGCCCATTGTTACCGTAGTAGTGGTGGTTGCGGTCGCCATGCTAGCGGCCCTCCTGCGGCGTCTCAGGCGCCAGCTCGGCGACGAAGGCGTCGCGCTCGGCGATCAGCGTCTGCGGCGGGTTGGCGTAGACCAGATCGAAGACGGTAGATGGATGATCGGGCGTCGCCGCGATCAGCGTCTGGCGCATGCGGGCGGCGCGCTCGTCGGCCTCGCTCTGGCAGGCGCGCTCGAAGGCGTCATCCCACGCGCCGCGCTTGCGGAGCTGGTCGGCGGCGCGGGCGATGGGATCATGCGCGCGCCAGGGCATCACGTCAGCCTCCGTGCGGTAGCGGGTCGGGTCGTCGGAGGTGGTGTGCGGGCCGAGGCGATAGGAGAACGCCTCGATCAGGTACGGCCCGTCGCCGCGCCGCGCGTGGTCGGCGGCCATCTGCGTCACGGCGTAGATGGCCAGCGCGTCGGCGCCATCCACCCGCACGCCGGGGAGGCCGTAGCCCGCCGCGCGATCAACGATGCGTCCGGCCACCTGCTCGCTCATCGGCACCGAGATGGCCCACTGATTGTTCTGGCAGAGGAAGACGACGGGCGCCTTGAAGACGCCTGCGAAGTTCATGGCCTCGTGCCAGTCGCCAGTGGAGGTGGCGCCCTCGCCGAAGCACGTCAGCACGGCGGTCTGCTCGTGGTCGAGCTTGCAGCCCATCGCGAAGCCCACGGCATGCGGTACCTGCGTGCCGACCGGGATGACGAACGGCCCGAAGCGGTACTGGTGCGGATCCCACGCGCCGTGGCGCAGCCCCTTGAACACCGTCAGGATCTGGCCAGGGTCGATGCCGCGCACGATGGCCATGCCAAAGTCGCGGTAGTAGGGGAAGATCCAGTCCGTCTCGCGCATGGCCAGCGCGCCGCCGACCTGCGCCGCCTCATGCCCCAGCGTCGGCCCCCACAGCCCCAGCTCGCCCTGCCGCTGGAGGTTCAGCCCCTCCTGGTCGAGTCGCCGCGTGATGACCATCAGGCGATAGAGGTCGCGCAGGGTCGCATCGCTGACCCCGGCGACGCGCTCGCCCTCGGCGGTCAGTGTCCCTTCCGGGGTCAGTAGCGCCGCGATGGGGTTCTCCAGCGCAGGCGTATCGCGCCGCGCGGGCGGCGCCGAGGTCACATCAGCCATAGGGTTATTCCTCATTTGAACTCGGAACCTCTCCCCCTGTCCCCCTCCCCTCCGAGGGAGGGGGAACCCAATGCAGAGATTGCGGCGCTGGCTAGCGTTTTCGTGCTGGCAGGTTGAAAACCGCCGAATCGTTGCCCTCTGCCATACAGTTGTCGTCTCGGCCTGGGTTCCCCCACCCTGGAGGGGAGGGGGTCGGGGGGAGAGGTCGCCTCCTACTCAGCCGTCGCCGCCTCGCTGGTATACGCCTCGGCGGCGGCGGTGGGATTGATGGCCGTCTCAGCGCAGCGGCGCAGATCCATCTCCTCCAGCGTCTTCTTCTTGCCGAGCATGTTCTTCACCAGCGTGAAGGCGCGGCGCAGTTGATCGGGATCGAGCTCGTAGCCCAGCTCGTGAAGCTGCGCGTTGAGCGCCGCGCGGCCTGAGAGCTTGCCCACGAACATGCGCCGCTCGGCGTCGGGCAGCCCGATGTCGGCTGGCCGCATGATCTCATAAGTGCGCGCGTCTTTCAGCACGCCATCCTGATGGATGCCGCCGCCGTGCGCGAAGGCGTTGGCCCCGACGATGGATTTCGTCCACTGCGGCTGCATGCCAGAGAGCCGCGCGATCAGGCGGCTGGTGGGGATGATCTTGGTCGTATCCACTTTCACGTCCAGGTCGAGGTCTTCGTGGCGCGTGCGAATCGCCATCACCACGTCTTCGGTGGCGGCGTTGCCCGCGCGCTCGCCCAGCCCGTTGAAGCAGGTATCCACCCGCTCGGCGCCGTGTTGCAGCGCTGTCAGCGCGTTGGCCACCGCCAGCCCCAGGTCGTCGTGGCAGTGCGCCGAGATGTGGACGCCGGGAAACTCCCTGCGCACATCATCCACCAGCGCGCCAAACTCCCACGGCAGCGCATAGCCGACGGTATCGCAGAGCGAGACGAAGCGCACGCCCTCGCGCATCACCGCGCCAACGATCTCCATGATGAAGTCGTGCTCGGTGCGGGTCGTGTCCTCCAGCGCGAAGTCCACGTTGGGCGTGTACTGGCGGCCACGCGCCACCGCTGTGCGTGCCATCTCCAGCACCTCGGCGCGCGTCTTGCCCAGCTTCACCTCGCGGTGCAGCGGCGACGTGCTGATGAAGGGATGGATGGCGCTGTGAGCGGCGTCTTTGACGGACTCCCAGGCGCGGTCGATATCATCAGGGTAGCAGCGCGCGATGGAGCAGATCTCGGCGTTCTCCACGGTGCGCGCGATCAACTGAATCGCCTCGAACTCTGGCTGGCCAGAGATGGCGAACCCGCAGTCGAGCGTGTCGAAGCCCATATCGGCCAGCGCCTGCGCGATCTCCAGCTTCTCCTCGGCGAAATAGTTGATGCCGGGGGTCTGCTCGCCATCGCGCAGCGTCGTCTCGAAAAACTTGATGATGCGCGCCATCGTTGCGCCTCCCAATTGGCAGATTGGCCGTATCGCCGCAATGGCCCCCTCCCCAACCCCTCCCCCGCTGCGGCGAGAGAGGGGCTTCCAGTTCCCCCTCTCCCGCACAGCGGGGGAGGGGGTTAGGGGGTAGGGGCTAGTCGAGCCAGCTAAACGGATACTTGGGGTCGTCGAGCTTCTCGGCGTCGGCGCCCAGCTTGAGCGGGCGGAAGGTATCGACCATGACCGCCAGCTCGTCGGTGCGCTCGGCCCCCAGCGACTTCTCGACCAGCCCCGGCTGCGGCCCGTGCGGGATGCCGCGCGGGTGCAGTGTGATGGAGCTGGTACCCACGCCCCGGCGGCTGCCGAAATTGCCGCTGACGTAGTAGATCATCTCATCGGAGTCGATGTTGCTGTGATTGTAGGGAATCGGCACCGACAGCGGATGATAGTCGAGCTTGCGCGGGCAGAACGAGCAGACCACGAAGCCCGGCCCCTCGAACGTCTGATGCACGGGCGGCGGCTGATGCACGCGCCCGGTGATCGGCTCGAAGTCATGGATGCTGAAAGCATAGGGATAGAGGTAGCCATCCCAGCCGACCAGATCGAGCGGGTAGAAGTCGTAGAAGTACGACATCACCTCGCCGTTGACGCGGATGCGCACCTCGTACTCGCCGCGCTCGTCGCGCTGGGGCAGCTCCACCGGGCCGCGCAGGTCGCGCTCGCAGAAAGGCGAGTGCTCCAGCAGTTGGCCGAACTCGTTGCGGTAGCGCTTCGGTGTGCGGATGTCGCCGCCATACGCCTCCACGATCAGGAAGCGCTGCTCGCCCGCCTCGGGCAGCACGCGCCAGGTCGTGCCGCGCGGCACCAGCAGATAGTCGCCGGGCGAATAGGTCAGCAGGCCAAAGGTCGTCTCCAGCGCGCCCGAGCCTTCGTGCGCGAAGAGTAGCTCGTCGCCCTGCGCGTTGCGGTAGAAGTACGACATGGGCTGCGTGGGCCGCGCCACGGAGATGACGCAATCGCCGTTGTACATCAGCGTGCGGCGGCCATCCACGATGTCGCCCTCGGTGGGGATGTCGCCCGTCAGCATGTGGTGGTGGCGATGCGTGGGCTGCGACCACTCCTGCTGGCAGACCGTGCCGTGCCGCTCGATGCGCGAGACGCGCGTCGGCGGGAACTTGTGGTAGAGCAGCGAATAGACGCCGCTGAAGCCTTCCTCGCCAAACAGCTCCTCGCTGTAGAGGCTGCCGTCTGGCTGGCGGAACTGGGTGTGGCGTTTGTGCGGTACCTCGCCCAGCTTGTTATACGATGGCATACCCTGACTCCTCATGCCAGCCAGATGCTTGTGAGCGCCTGGCTGGCCGATGGCTGGCCGACGCGCCTAGAGGTTGCCGCGCAGCGCCTGATCGCGCTCGATGGCTTCGAAGAGCGCCTTGAAGTTGCCCTCGCCAAAGCCACGCGCGCCCTTCCGCTGGATGACCTCGATGAAGACCGTCGGACGATCCTGCACATTCTTCGTGAAGATTTGGAGCAGATAGCCATCGTCGTCGCGATCCACCAGGATGCCCAGCTTCTGCAGCTCGCAGATGTCCTCATCGATTTTGCCAACACGCCCTTCCAGCTCATCGTAGTAGCTGGAGAGGCCGGGCAGGAACTGCACGCCCTGCTCCTGCATCTGGCGCACGGTCGCGATGATGTCGCCAGTGATCAGCGCGATGTGCTGCACGCCCGGGCCGTCGTAGTAGTCCAGATACTCCTGAATCTGCGACTTCCTGCGTCCCTGGGCCGGCTCGTTGATGGGGACCTTGATCTTGCCGTGGCCGCCCTGCATGACCTTCGACATCAGCGCCGAATATTCTGTGCTGATGGCCTCATCGTCGAAGTGGATGATCTGCGTGAAACCCAGCACCTTCTCGTAGAACTTGACCCACTCATCCATCTTGCCCAGCTCGACATTGCCGACGATGTGGTCGATGGCCGCCAGCCCCACACCGCGCGCGCGCGCGGCAGACGCCTCCTCCACGGGCTTGAATCCCGGCAGGAACACGCCCGCGTAGTCCATGCGCTCGACAAAGGAGTGAATCGTCTCGCCATAGGTGTAGATGGCGCTGCGCCGCACCTGGCCGAACGAATCCTCCGTGACGGTCGGCTCCAGCGCGCTGCGGGCGCCCGCGGCGATGGCCTGCTGATACGCCTTGGCGGCGTCAGGCACCTCCAACGCGATGTCTTTCACGCCGTCGCCGTGGCGCAGGACATGCTCGGAGATGGGGGAATCGCCGGTGAGCGCGCTGGTCAGCACGAGGCGAATCTTGCCCTGCTCCAGCACATAGCTGGCGCGGTCACGCACGCCAGTCTCCAGCCCGGCGTAGGCGGTCTGGGTGAAGCCGAAGGTGGTGGCGTAGTAGTGCGCCGCCTGTTTGGCGTTGCCCACGTAGAACTCGATGTGATCCCAGTTCCGAATGGGCATATACTCGTCTTGGGCCATGTGTTGCGGAACCTCCTGGCGCAGACATCCGCCAGCATCATCTGGAGACGCGCGCCTGCGCTGCCTCACGCGCCAAATGGTGCGCGGTCGGGCGGCCAGCGAACAGAACAGCTATCAGCAGCAGATCGGGGTTTGAGCGGTCTATGATGCCAGCGCAGGAGGGCGGCGCGGGGATGTGCCGCGCTCGCAGCAGGCGCGCCGATGCGAACACAGCGCCAGTGGAGCGCTGCGCCACCCAGATACGGCGGGGAGCCAGCGCTCCGGGGCGGTATCGATGGAATCGCACCCGCACACTCCTTTGTTTCGGGGCTCATCGGCCAGCGCGCGGCCCATTGCGGCCAACGCTCGCTACGAGACGAGATGGCGGCGCCGCGTCGCGGGCATTATAACACCTTGCGGCGCTCGCTTACGCCCGCGCGCCAGCCATGTTTGCTCGAAGTCATACCTCGTTTGACGCACGCGCCTCGCTTCGCTATACTTGCGCCACAGGTGGCGCAAGCCATACCCAGGACGCCCAGCGCCGGGCTTCGCATTTTTGCGTCGGCGAAGTCGCCGCGACGAGCAGAGTAGAAATGTGGGCGGGAAAGCGCGGATGAGTCAAGATGCCGCGAATATGGCGACTGAGGGCGCGCAACCGCGTCCGGTTGGCTCGGTAGTTCGCAGTCGCTACCAGATCCTTAGTGTGGTGGGCCGAGGCGGCCTCGGAGTGGTGTATCGCGTCTCCGACATCCTGTATAGCGGCAATAATGTCTTCGCCCTCAAGGAGCTCTCTGATCCTGCCCCCGGCGCGCGCCAGCAGTTCGAGCTGGAGAGTCGCTGGCTCCAGGCACTCGACCACAATAACATCCCCCGCGTGCGCGAGAGCTTCGAGTGGGACGGACGCAGCTACCTTGTCATGGATTTCGTGGATGGCGAGAACCTCGAACAATACCTGCATCGCCTCGGCCACCCGCTGCCAGAAGATCAGGCGCTGCGCTGGATGCTGCCCATCTGCGACGCGCTGCAATACCTGCACACGCGCACGCCGCCGCTGCTGCACCGCGATGTGAAGCCCGCCAATATCATTGTGACGCCTGGGGGACATCCCGTGCTGGTGGACTTCGGCATCGCCAAGGCGCACCTGCCCGGCATGGGTCAGACGCTGACGTTCGTGCGCAAGGCCGGCACGGAGGGCTACGCGCCGCCCGAGCAATACGCCGCCACCGGCATGACCGGCCCGTGGTCCGATGTCTATGCGCTGGGCGCGACACTGTATCAACTGCTGACAGGCAAGGTGCCTGAGACGGCGGTGGAGCGCATCACGGGTGTGGCGCCGATGCCGCGCCCGCGCTCGCTGAATCCGCTGGTGACGCCGCGCACCGATGCGGCGATCATGCAGTCGCTGGAGCTGAAGCCCGCCAATCGCTATCAGAGCGTCACTGAGTTCGCCGCGAAGATGATGGAGGCGCTGCAAGCGTCGAAATTTGCGGTGAGCGGCCCAGATGTGGCCCCGCTCGCCAGCGCGACCGCCAAGTCGCCAGCGATCAATCCATCCTTCATCTCACCGAACGCGCCGCCCATCGTTCCACCACCAACACCGCCAGCGCGCCACTCGCCGATCAGCCCGTCGCTGCCGCCCATCTCGCGGCCCGCCGGGCCGATGGGCGGCGCGCCGATGCCGCCGCGTACCCCATCGGCTCCCACACCCAACGCTCCGCAGTTGCCGCCGCTGGGCGCGCCGCTGCCATCCAATTTGCCCGCGATGGGTGGGCCATCGTCAGCGCCGTCGTTTGGGCAGTCGTTCGCGCCGACGCAAGCGTCATCGGCTCCGCGCATGGCGCCGCCCGTTGCCGCGTCCCGGCCAGG